>JBBQPO010000127.1:0-16850 GCA_038217285.1 Chthonomonadales bacterium | reverse complement strand
GGTGAACCGGGTCTGGCAGCATCATTTTGGGGAGGGCATCGTCCGTACCCCGAGCAACTTCGGCTTTCTCGGCGAGCGGCCCACGCATCCGGAGCTGCTCGACTGGCTGGCGTCGGTCTTCGTCGCGCCGGTTCAGGGCAGAAGCCCTTACGCCTGCGGATGGTCCATGAAGCGACTGCACCGGCTGATGATGCTCTCCAGCGCCTACCAGCAGTCCTCGGACCCGCTGCCGCTGACTCTGAAGACCGATCCGGACAATCGCCTCTTCGGGCGCATGAGCCGGCATCGTCTGGAGGCGGAGGCGATGCGCGACAATGTGCTCGCGGTCTCCGGCCACCTCGACACGACGATGGGCGGAGTCGCGACGCGTGACTTCACCTCCGGTCGCCGCACCCTCTATCTGATGACAGTTCGCTCCGACCGTTCCGGCTTCGGCCCGCTTTTCGACGCCGCCGATTCCGGCGTCAGCGTGGAGCGCCGCACCGTCTCCACCGTCGCCCCGCAGGCCCTGTTCCTGCTCAACAATCCGTTCCTACTCGAACAGACCCACCTGCTGGCACAGCGTCTCGCGACCGTCGATCCGCAAAACAGCTCTGCCCGCATTCAACGCGCCTACCTGCTGCTCTACAGCCGTCCGGCGACTCCGCAGGAGATCGTGATCGGCCTCACCTTCCTCGCCCGCGCGGCGAAAGAGACGCTGGCTCCGGGGAGCGTGAAGAGTCCTGCTGAAAGTAACCTGCGCCCGTGGGAAGAGTACTGCCAGCTTCTCCTTTGCGCTAACGAGTTTCTCTACATCGACTGAAAGGTCCACGACATGAAACGAAACGATCCGGAACACGATCGGCTGCCGGCCTACTATTCGCGGCGGGAGATGCTGCAGGGGTTCGCGAACGGTTTTGGAATGCTCGGGCTGGCGGGGCTTCTGGCCGAGGAGGCGAAAGCGGGCGCCGTTTCTGCGGACGCCAATCCGCTGGCGCCGAAGCTGCCGATGTTCCCGGCGCGCGCGAAGCGCGTTATCTTTCTCTTCATGTCGGGCGGACCCTCCCATGTGGACACCTTCGATCCGAAGCCGCGCCTGACCGCGGAGATGGGCAAGCCGCTGCCGTTCGCCAAGCCCTCGCTGGAGCGCACCAAGACGGGCAATCTGCTGGGCTCGCCGTTCACCTTCAAAAAATACGGGCAGGCAGGCACCGAGGTGAGCGAGCTCTTCCCGCATGTCGGTGGCTGCGTGGACGATCTATGCGTGATCCGCGGGATGTTCGCGGACAATATCAACCACAACGGCGCATGCCTGCAGATGAACACGGGGGAGCAGGCGTTCTCCCGGCCCAGTCTCGGCTCGTGGCTGCTCTACGGCCTCGGCAGCGAGAACCAGAACCTGCCTGGCTTCCTCGTCATCAGCCCTGCACAGCCTGCGCAGGGCGCGCCGCTCTGGAGCTCTTCCTTCCTTCCCGCCGCCTATCAGGGCACCCTCGTCAACGATCTGAGCAATCCTATCGCCAATCTGAAGAATCCGCTGTTCTCCTCGGATCGGCAGCGGGATCAGCTCGATACCCTGCGGCAGTTGAACGATCTGCACCGTCACCGTCACGCGGAGCAGAGTCAGTTGAACGCCCGCATCGCCGCCTTCGAGCTGGCATACCGCATGCAGACGGAAGCGCCGGAGGCCTTCAATACCGATGGCGAGAGCGCGGAGACCAAAAAACTCTACGGGATGGACGACAAGACGACGGAGATCTTCGGCAAGCAGTGTTTGCTGGCGCGGCGTATGGTGGAGCGCGGCGTTCGCATGGTCCAGGTCTACCATACGCAGACCGGCACACGCAGCAGTTGCCAGCTCTGGGATCAGCATGGCAACCTGCGAAACGGTCTGCGCGAGAACTGCGCCGCCACCGACAAACCGATCGCGGGGCTGCTCAAAGACCTGAAAGCGCGGGGGCTGCTGAAGGACACCCTGGTAGTGTGGGGCGGCGAGTTCGGACGCACGCCGACCGCCGAAAACTCCGATGGGCGCGAACATCATCCGTTCGGTTTCACGATGTGGATGGCGGGAGGCGGCATCAAAGGCGGCCTGGTGCATGGCGCGACCGACGAGTTCGGCTGGCACGCGACCGAGAACAAAGTGCATGTCCACGACCTGCACGCCACCATTCTGCACCTTATGGGCATCGACCACACGAAACTGACCTACCAGTACGGCGGGCGCTACTACCGTCTCACGGATGTTTATGGCACGATCGTCAAGCCGATCCTCGCCTGACCTTGCCCTCAATCGGGGCCTCTCTCCGCAGCGAAAACGTACAGAGCCGCAGTCCTTATAAAGGACTGCGGCTCTGTACTGGCCGGGCGCAATGATGCAGCACCCGACCGCAAAGCGGATCTCCCGCTTCGCCAAGGTAGATGCAACAGTGCATCGTCTCCGGAGGGAGACAACTACTTAGACTTTTCGCCCATTCTATCTGTTCGTTTAAGAGACCGTATGGACTGTGAACCCGGTCACCAGTTCCCCGTGAAATACGTCACATAGCGGTCCAGACGGCCTTCACTGCGCGGATCGCGCTGTGAAGGTTTTTTCTGCCCCGGTTGGCTTCGCCGGAACGTTTTTAGCGCAGGCGGAAGCGGAACTGAGTCGGGGTCGATTTCTCTGCCGTCGCGCTGATTGCGGTCGCGGAGATGGTATAGTCCACGTTGCGGTTGGAGAGCAGATTGTTCAGGTCGATCGGGTCTGTCTTCCAGTTGCCGTTCTTGTCTGACGTCACAATCGTATCCGCAGCCGTCCCCTGCACTGGCAGCAGGCCCAGGAGTTTGCTGGAGTAGTCTACCTTGACCCGCACCTGCGCATGGGGGTTGGCTTTGCCGCGAATGACCAGCGGGCTGTCCAGTGCATCCGTCTTATTAGGATAGACGATCACCGGGGCCGTCGGCTTTCCGGTATTGACGGAAACGGCCTTGTCGGCCTGCCGGGTGAATTTCTGGCCGTCGGGCAGGGTCAGGTTCGTGGCGAGGGTGGCGTTCTGGACATCGTCGCCCTTGCGAATGGTGTAGTCGGTCGCATAGTGGCCGGCGGGCGACTCCGTGAGCTTCACTCCTTTGATGTTGCCCAGACTGAACGTCCCGATTCCGCCCGGAACGCCGTCCATCTCCACGTGCAGGACATCCCCTGGCTCCAGCGTCTTTCCGGCGTTCTGCTTCACGCTGCGGATTCCGGCAGTCGTGTTCGCAGAGAGAACATCGAACTTCCATTCTACTCTGGCTTCGTTGGTGGCTTTATCGTTGATCGCGAGGACGACGGTCGTCTCACCGGGAGGCAGAGATTCGGCAGGCGTGTAGCTGACGAAGTTGGCGGTCACTCTGGCCTCCTTAGAGACATCGCGGCCATTCACGAGGAGGCGCATCGACGGCGGCCAGACGCCGCTGCCCGCATCTTCGAAGACGGCGGATATGTTCGGCCGATCCGAGTTCACGCGAGTATTCGGCTCCGGAAGGCGGTCCAGGATGGTCGGCGGCTTCGAATCGACGGAGAGGTGGCTTGTGGCCTGCACAGCAGGCGCGCTCTTATCTCCGATCTTGAGCTCTCCAAGGATCGAGGCGTCCTTTAACTGCAACACTTTCGTGGTCGGAACCGTCCAGGTGGCCACATATTTGCCTGGCTCCGTCTCCCTCATCGGCAGCGCGTCGGTCAGTCCCGGTATGCGAAAGGTCGCTTCCCCACGCGGCGTTCCGGTCAGCTCGATATTGACGCTATGTCCGGGCTGCAGCCATCCGTACCAGTCGTCGGCCTTGAACGTTATCGCCGCGATCTTAGGTTCGGCGCTGCTTCCAGGCGACGTACGCGTTGGGCCCCCGGTGACCGAGTTACCCTGCCCGTTATTACCCTGCACATTGTTGCCCTGGCCATTATTGCCCTGCCCGTTCGGCGTTGTCTGCCCATTGGTGACGATGGTGACGGTTCGGGTCACATCGTCCCATTTCACGGTGCCGCCCAGAGCCTCACCCAGAAACCGCAGGGGAACCATCGTATGACCGTTGATCTCCTGCGCGGGCACATCCAGCTTGACCGATTTACCGTTTACCGTCGCCTGATTGTCTCCCAGGTGGAGCTGAATATCCATGCTGGGCGTACTGGCGATGACGGAGCGGGTCGAAGGCACCCAGGCCACTTCCGCGCCCAGTTTCTCCAGCACCCCGCGGACAGGAACCAGGGTGCGGCCCTGCACCTGCATCGGCCCCATCCCTGCGAACTCCACGGGGGAGCCGTTGACGGTCACATTGATACGCTGGGCCGCGACACTGCCTGCGCTCAAGAGCAGCAGTGCGCCGATGCCAAGACCGGATCGGCAGATTGTGCCGAGAGCCGGGGAGGATCCCGCCTTTCGGGGGGAGTGGTGAGAAGTATAGTGAGATGGTCTCATGATGTTTTGGTCCTTGATCGAAACAGTGGGAAGGCCGATCTGGTGTCGCGCCTTCCCGCTGTGTTGCCGATATGCGTGGGGAGCGACTGTCCCCTCATTAACCCCGTATGCTCTGTTTGAGAGTCGGGTAAACCTACGGATTGCCAGAAGTGGCCGGGACATTGATCGTTCCAGGCGTTCTGTCAGGGGCGGAGACATCGCTCGATTTTGTAGTCGATGCCGATGCCGCGACAACACCTGCCGATGCCGTCGTGTTGGCGTTGTTCTGGGAGGAGAAGTACCAGACGCCTCCGGCGATCAGTCCTGCCAGCAGCAGTACAGAAACGATCCCCAGTCCGAAATTCGCATTGGAAGCCCTTTTGCGTTCTGCCAGCAGGTTTGCGCGTAAGGAACGGGCCTCTAGCGCGGCGTAGTTCGCCCGGTTCGTGGCCACTATGTCGGCTTGAGACTTGTTGTAGGCCTCGTTTCGCGCCACCAACTCGGCGACATCTCTGTGTGCGGCCCGACTGACCGCGCTATCGAAAGCGATGTCGCGCTCGTTTTTCGTCCCTTGCGGGCGACTCTGCTCCGCGTCTGCCGCGATCAGGGATCGATCCCGCTGGACCTGCGCTGTGCGCAGCAGTGGATCTTCTCCGTTGGTATCGCTCATAAGAATCAGTCTCCCTGAAGTTGGATCAGATTTTGCCGCAGCAACTGCCTGCCTCGATGCAGACGGCTGCGAATGGTTCCGACCGGGCAGCCCACATGCTTCGCGATCTCTTCATAACTATAGCCCTTGATGTCCGCCATCACGACGGCCTGCCGATAATCACCTGGCAAGGCGGAGAGAGCGTTGTGAACTTTACGGCCTGTTTCGGCGCGCATCAGCGACTGTTCGGGCAGTACACTGGGCCGCTCATCGGCCAGACAGGAGAGCAGAGAGGCTCCTCCATCATTGTCGGGGAAGCGCCCACCCCGAGCGCGAGAGCCGCCGCCGGAGGTTGCCGCATCCAGGGAGCAGACCGTCATCCCGGCGCTGCGTCGCCAGCGGTCGATCGCCAGATTGGAAAGAATGCGAAACAGCCATCCTTCGAAGGGGCGGGTGCGGTCGTAGCGATCAAACGCCGCCCAAACACGGACATAAGCCTCTTGCGTCAGGTCTTCTGCATCACTGGTGTTGCCCATCAACCGATAGGCGGCATTGTAAGCACGGGTGTACGAGCGATGAAACAACTGCTCGAACTCTGCGGCGGTATCGCAGTGCAACTGCGGCCCGCCTGTTGCACCCTCGTCGTGGACTGGCAACATGAAGTATCTCCTATCGCAAAAATGGCTTGGGCGCGAAAACTGCGCCGTTGTGTGGCAGACGACGAAGTCTGCGGCAGGGTTCCCTTGTTTCAAGCCTGGCGCCAGCGCGATAGAGCGAGCGGCGAAAAACGGAACATTCCCTCCTAATAGTGCGTCAACTGCATAATATGGTTGGTTTACCGCACCATAACATTACAATGAGTGTCCCGGCATGTCGGGAATGGGGGAAAAGGAATGCATCCAGGCGTCTTTTGGTATGGTGTCTCCTGTATCGCGTTTGTGTGCGCGATTGTGGCGCTGCTGATGACAGGCTTCGTGTTTTTAAGCGTTTTAGGCAAAGTGATGCCGCTTTTGGAGGACACACACGACGAGATTCTCGATCTCGGGGACATCGCCGCCAATACCGTGGGACACGTTTCTGATTCACTCGACATTGTGGAACAGCGCGTTTCGGAGACGATGGGGCAGGCCGAAATCGGCGCGAATGCGGCGCGAAGTCAGGTGCTCGGCGTGGGCACGGCGCTGGCGGGCCTCTATCTCGCTTCCCGCTTCATCGGTATTCTGCGGGGAGCCGTCAAGGCTCGGACTCAACCGAAGCCCTTCTGGCGCAAAATGTTTTAGTCCCACGCGACAGGCAAAAAAGAGGGCCGAAAGACATTTTGTGTCTTTCGGCCCTCTTCGGGTTTTCTGCTTTCAGGCGGTGCCGGGGCGTATTCCCGGGTCCACGAAGAAAGCTCCGGTCAGGACGGTCTGTATGGCCTCCAGTAAGATTTCGAAGCCTGAGTCCTTCCCGACGAAGGCATTGGCTCCTAATCGCATGGCGGCATCGACGTAGTGGGTATCGGTATGGTTGGAAAGAATGACGATCAGGATGTCGTTCTTCTCGGTACGCAGCAGGCGTAGAACTTCCAGTCCATTTCTTTCCGGCATATTGATGTCAAGCAGCATAAGATCGGGGGTAAGGGTACGGACGGCCTCCATCGCCAGAAGGCCATTGGCCGCTTCCCCAACGCATTCCAGGTCAGGCTCCTCTTCGATCAATAGACGTAAGGCATTTCTTACCGCCATATGGTCATCGACTATCAGGGTTTTCACTAACGACACGTTTTCGCCTTTCCACGGTCTGTTTAGACTATCTCAACAACGACCTCTCAACAGCGAGAACAAGGCAACACCGCTCGAAATTTACCTGCCGGCAGGCTTTCGATCTGCGCAGACTCCACGCGTCAACCTTCGTCACCGTTAAAGTTCGATTTAAACCGGTTTTATTCCTCCCTGCCCTGCTGGCTGAAAACAGTCCGGCTGGTTGCGTCCAGGAGAGATCAGGTTTTAGAAGCGGAACGCCTCTCGGGTGGGCGGGCATCAAGGAGGGACAGGGCGCAGTCGGCATTGCGGAGAGCCAGACGTTCCAGGTGGGCGGTGCGGGCGCGGAGGGCGATGACGCGGGCCGGGCGTTCTACCAGCAGGGCCGCCACGCGCTCGCCCACTTCGGCAGGTTCGAATCCACGCCAGTGTTCCAGGGAGTCCGCCAGATCGAGGCCGCGCATAAGGTTCTCCACTTTGGGGTCATAAGCGAGCGCGAAGGGCGGTACCGCAGTACGCGCGGCGAAGATCAGCGTGTGCAGACGCATGGCGACGACCGCCTGCATCCGCGCGACGAGGCCGAGCAGGACCGCGGGCGGATAGATTCGGCGAATCACAGGAAAGGCGGCAGGATTGCCGGTAAGCGCGGCGACCGTCTCTGCGAAGACGACATCACCGGGCGACTGCATGGGAAGCAGCACGACACGCTGGCCGGTGCGGCGCTGCAGATCGAGCAGCAGAGCGGCGTAGGAATCGAGCGGGGATTCGCCTGATCCGCCCCAGGGGCGCAGCGCCACCCCGAGCAGAGGCTCGTCCGAAGGCAGATTTTCGGCCTGGAACAGCGCCTCCACGGCCTCCGAGGCGGCCGGTGACAGGGCAAAAGCGGGGTCGGCGGTCTGTTCGATGGGCGGACGGCGGACGCCGAGCGTGGTCAGCAAGCGGAGGGAGGGTTCGTCGCGCACGGTGATGTAGTCGGCGCGATTGGCGACCAGACGCACCAGGGCTCGGGAGAGCGGACGGCGGAAAGGGCCGAGGCCCTGCGCGTAGAACATCACCGGCACACGCTGCGCATAAGCGAGACGTACGACCCAGAGGTAGTAGAGGAGGGAGCGCATGCTGGTGGTGTCCTGCAGCAGACTGCCTCCTCCGGAGATCAGCAGGTCGCTCTGCTTCAGCGTGGAGCGCAGGGCAGTCAGGCTCATACGCTGCACCGCTGGCAGCCCGTGCATCTGCAGGGTGGTCGCCGGGTCTTGCGAGAAGACGACAAGGCGCACTCGATCCCCAGCTTGACGCGCGAACGCCTCTCGAATCCCTGCCAGAACCGCCTCATCGCCGGCGTTGCCACAGCCGTAATAGCCGGAAAGCGCGACCCGAACCTCCGAAGTTGTGCGCATCGGCAGGCTCACGCCTCGCTCCTCTCGCGCGGCGGCGGCATCACTCGCTCCACCAGTAGGAAGACGGCGGCTCCGAGCAGGATGCCCAGGACGAGCCCGATCCCATCCCGCCAGACCGAGATCACGAGCGGCGTATGGATATGACAGAATGTGTTGAGCAGGGAGACCTGCCCGAGACTGCCGAACACGAGACAGGGCAGGCCGAGGCGACGGCGACCGCGCCACCACCAGGCCAGACCGAGAATAAAGAGCGGATGCCCGACCAGGAACTCTTTGGTACGGGGGCGGGCGGGCAGGATACGGTCCAGAATGGCGCGGCCTTTAAGCTCCGCTCCGGAGACACCGACCCCGGCGTCGTTGCCGGTGCGCGCGACGATCAACATAATGGCGGCCAGCGCGACGATGCCGACAATCAACAGGCCGAAGCGTGCGGGCTCCTGCATAGCGGCGCGGAACTGTCCGGCGGCGCGCGCCTTCCAGCGCACCCAGGTCTCTTCCGGGAGCGTCACGCCGCCTGCCACCGCCACCAGTGCGACCAGCAGCAGCGGCACGGCGTGCTGCGCCTTGATGCCCAGAAACTGGCTGGCGTGGACCATGAACGGGCGCGAAGCCAGAAGTCCGACGACGTAGATAATGCCGATGGCAGTGATGCCGCTCGCCCATACGATACCGCCAATGGCCGCGCTCAGGCAGGCGTTTGGCGCAAGAGAGCGGACGGAGGTTCCCTGGCGCGGAAAGGTCCGCAGGCAGGCGACCGTCGGGAAAACGATACCGGCCAGCAGGGCGACCAGCTTTCGCCCCGTCTCGTCCAGCCGCCACGCGCAGAGCAGACAGAGCACCCCGAGAACGCCCAGCAGCAGGGCCGCCGCAGAGTCGGGGAGCGGCAGCGCCGCCCTCAGCATCCAGACGGTTCCGGCCGCCACCCCGAGGCCCATCAGCGCGAAGAGCAGGGGAGAGACTCCTGTCTCTTCGTACGGTCGGGCGGCTCCAAATTTCAGGTCGCCGCCTGTCAGGACGCTGCCTCGGTGCATCCCGTGCGCGATCTTGCCCAGGAACTTGACGTTGTCCTCGACCGGATCTTTGCCGGCATAGGTGAGGAGCCGCACATAGCAGAAGCGAATGTTGCGTTCGCGGGCAGCTTTCTCGAACCGTTCGACCGCCTCCTCCTCGTCGACCTGACCCATCTCCGCCGCCTGGATGCTGTGTACGCGCACAAAATCTCCATGTAGGGACGCGCTCAGCTTCTCGTCGCCCTTCTGTTTGCCGAACTCGACCGCACCATACGTGATACCCAGTGGTGGCAGAGGCGTCTCGTCGTCTTTGTGCGGCACGGCGGGTGCGTTCGGGGAGCGGAACAGGTTGGCGACCTGTTTTTCCAGGCCGCGATACCCGAGCGCCTCTTCGCCGCTAAAGATCACGGTCGTCGCGCCCTGCTGGACCAGGTTGCGCACCACATTCTGCGCGCTGCTCTCGCTGACGCCCGCAAAGTTGCCGATGCGCCCCGCAATGCGCAGCCCGGCGTTTCGCGCAGCCGCCACACCTTCCGGTGGCAGACCGAGGCCCAGCGTCCGCAGACTTGCATAGTCCATCGGCACAAAGAGGTCTGCTTTGGGACGTCCGTCGTCCATCCTTGAGGCCGAAAATACGGTCGGAGTGATTGCGGTCAGAGGCAGAGGGCTTGTGGCAAGCACGATATTCCGCGCCGTCAGGGCCGTTTTGATGCGTTGTAAGAGTTCGGGGGAGGAGAGGGAGACATAGGTGGCGACAACGCCGTTGGGCTGCGCGGCGCGTTCCAGACGCAGGGCACCGCTCTGTTCCAGAGTCGTCAGAGTCTCCTCTTGCAGAACAAGCGCACTGACGCCCTGAGTATGAAATTCGCGGAGCAGATCGGGGATCGGATGACCGGTGGTGGCCTGCGCCAGTTGGGTCACCTCCTGCCACTCCAGCGCGATCTCGACGCGCCGATTATGCGACTCCACACGAAATCGTTTCGCTGCCGCCACCAGGCCAGCGAGCACTCCAAGGACGATCAGCCCCGTCAATACTCCAGAGATTCCACGCAGAGATTTTTGCATACGTTTTCTGACCGACCATCTTCCTGAAAAGAGGCGCGAAGTCCGCGCCGTCCACCTGCGGGCATTCGCGCGCCGACGCAGGATTGTGACACGAATCGCCCTCCGATTTCAACTCTTATGAAATCGGCAATTCAGTTGATGCACATTGGGACATGGGGAGGGTTAGGGGAAAGGAATCGAGGTAGGGTATACCCGTGGCAGTCGGTGTCCTGATATCATCTGCTCCGTGCGGTTGGCAAGAGTGTTTTGAACTGCTTCTGGGCCTTTCGGAGGAAAAGGACGGAAGAACGGCGTACGTAGGGACATCTCCCCAGCGTTTTGTGGAGTCCGGCCCGTGCAGGCCGACGTTCTCCCCGGAAAGGGATTTGCATGACCGTACTGGAGCCGTCGCGTGATCAGACCATCGAGAATGCTATCGTCAAAAAGGTTCTGATGCGGCTGATACCGTTTCTTGCCATTCTCTACCTCTTTAATCTCATGGATCGCGGTAACGTCAGTATCGCCGCGCTCACGATGCAGAAGGATCTTCACTTCAATGATGAGGTTTACGGATTAGGCGCTGGCATTTTTTTCATCGGCTATTTTCTGCTCGAAGTTCCCAGTAACCTGATCATGCAGCGCGTCGGCGCGCGCCGTTGGATCGCGCGCATCATGCTGACATGGGGGGCGATCTCAACGTCGATGATGTTCGTTCACACCCCCATGAGCTTCTATTCGCTGCGTTTTATGCTAGGTCTGGCGGAGGCAGGGTTCTATCCGGGAATCCTACTCTACCTCACCTACTGGGTACCCGGCAGGGCGCGTGCACGCGTTCTCGGGAGTTTTCTCGCGCTCAACGGCATACTCAGCTTACTCGGCACACCTCTGGGCGCTCTGCTGCTCAAGATGAACGGTATTGGCGGCCTGGCCGGCTGGCAGTGGCTGTTTCTGGTGGAGGGGGTGCCCTCCGTACTGCTGGCTTTTGTCGTCCTGAAGATTCTGCCGGATCGTCCCACGGATGTCGGGTGGTTGTCGCCGGAAGAGAAGGTGTGGATCACCGAGAGCCTTATCGAGGAGGAGCGCACCGGGCAGCAGGTGAAACATCTCTCCTTCCGGGTGGCGCTCATGGAGCCCCGAATCCTACATCTCTGCCTGATCTTCATACTGACCGCGACAGCCGGAAATGCCGTGGGCTTTTTCGGGCCGGCGCTGCTCAAGTTTCGGAGCGGCGGTCTCTGGTCAGACCCGGTAGTCGTGCTGATGACCGGCATCCCCGGCCTCGTCGGAGCGATCGCGATGGTCTTTGCCGCCGCCCATTCGGACCGAACCGGAGCACGTCGGTATCATGTGATGTTCGGATATATCGTAGCAGGGTTCGGATTTCTTGCGTGCGTCTTTGCCCCCACCGCTGGCCTGACCGTCGTCGCACTCTCCCTCAACGTCCTGGGTGAACGCAGCGCCGCCGGCTCCTACTGGGCGCTGACCACCAATCTCATGGGCGCGCGGGCGGCGGCGGGAGGCATCGCCTTCATCAACTCGGTCGGCAATCTGGGAGGGTTTCTGGGTCCGTTCCTTATGGGCAAACTCAAGACGTGGTCCCACGGCGACTTCAAGCCGGGCCTCTACACCGCTGCCGGGCTCTTTTTCGCCGCCGCCTTCGCCGCCTATCTCCTGCGCCGCGATCCTCCGATCAATCCCAGTCCGGAAGAACGGTTCGTCGAAGAGACTGCCGCTGCTTCCCAGCCGGAACCGCACATCCCATAATCCTCAATCAGCAAGGAATCTATTTTCATGACCGTAAAGTGGCTGTTTCTGGTCTGTAGTATGGCCGTATGGAGCGTATTGTCGATCTCGGCGCAAGCAGCGCGGCAGGAGGATGCCGAGCTGCGTGTACCGGGCTTTACGGCCTACAGTGAGCCGGATGCGGAGGCGCTGGAGTTTACGCAGGAGCATGGCGTCACCGGGTGGACGGACAGCAAGCAGAGCGTGGTCTGGTACGGGGAGATCAAGACCACCGGTCGGCTCGATGTGTCGGTCAAGCTGCGCCTGCCGGAGACGCGGGCTGTGACCCTGCGCCTGACGATCGCGGGCAAGACGCAGACAGCGCTGGTGGTAGGCCGGGGCAACGAGGCCGTGACGATCGCTTTCGACGCCGTCGAGATCGATGCCCCTGGTTACTGCCGGTTCGTGCTGCAAGGTGTGCAGAAAGAGGGCAAGACGTTCGGAGAGGTCGAGGCTCTGATCCTGGGCGGGCCTGCGGTGGAGGAGGCGCACTTCAACCTGAAAGAGCGGCGCAACGCCGCCTCCGTGCATCTCGGCTACCCTGTTCCGGTCGGGGCGAAAGTCATCGCCTTCACGAATGAAGTCACCGTCAAGACCGACCCGATCTGGTCCTACTACATGGCCTGCGGGTTCCGGCGCGGCTACTTCGGGATCCAGGTGAACAGTCCGACTGAGCGGCGCATCATCTTCTCGATATGGGATAGCGGCAACGAAGGCGTGGACCGCAGCAAAGTCCTGCCGGACGACCGGGTGCAGTTGCTGGCGAAGGGCAAAGACGTCGTGGCGAGCGACTTCGGCAACGAGGGGACGGGCGGGCACAGCCATCTCGTCTATCCCTGGAAGACGGGCGCAACCTATCGGTTCCTGGTCACCGCCAGACCGGACGGAACGCACACTATCTACAGCGGCTACTTTTACTTTCCCGAGCGCAAGGCCTGGGGCCTTATCGCCAGCTTCCGCGCCCCTAAAGACGGCGACACGCTGCGCGGCCTCTACTCCTTCAACGAGAATTTCGGCGGCGCCAACGGGCAAAAACGGCGTCTGGCAGAGTTCGGCAACCAGTGGATAGAGACCGAAGACGGCCAGTGGTCGGAGCTGCTGACAGCCCGCTTCACCCACGACGCCACCGGAAACGCCGACCGCACCGACTACGCCGCCGGGGTCAAGGACGGTCGCTTCACGCTCTCGAACGGCGGGTTCGTGGGCATCCCGATCCGCCTGGGCGACACCTTCACCCGCCCCGCGACGCACAAACAACCGACGAAGCTTCCGGCCCAACCCTGATTCAGAACAGAGTCATCTTCGGCTCTTTTTTGGCCTCAATCACCTTCTGTCGGGCTGCGGCGATGTCGGTGACGAGAGAGCGACGGGAGGCTTCGTACGCCTCGCCCTCCTGACGCAGGATGTAGGCGGGATGCAGAGCGGCCATCGCATAGCGGGTATACCGGCTCTCGAACCACTGCCCGCGCTCCTGCATCATGCGGAAGCCTTTATGGATGATGGTGCTGGAAGCCGGTGCGCCGAGGCACAGGATCACAAGCGGCTGGACGATCTCGATGGTCTGGTCGAGCCATGTCGAACAGGCCTGCGCCTCCACCGGCGTCGGCGGGCGGTTCTTCAGGCGTCCGGCCTCCACCATGCAGGCGCGGCAGCGAATGACATTGCAGAGATAGATATGTTTGCGGGTGATGCCGTTTTCGCGCAGGCACGCGTCCAGCAGTACGCCGGAACGACCGACGAAGGGCCGACCGGTCGCGTCCTCATTCTGTCCGGGTCCTTCCCCGATCAACATCAAAGGCGATTCCGGGTTGCCCTCTCCGAACACCACATGCGTCCGTGTCTTCGCCAGGTCGCAGGCCGTACAGACGGAGGCCCGCTCTGCCACCCGCGCCAGCCGCATCGCTTTCGCCTCGCCCTGCGCTTCCGCCGGTTCCTGATTGTCGTCGTTCTCTTCCAACACTCTGCTCCTCACCGCATAACTGATGAAGGTTACGCTTCGGCAGGTTCGGAGGTTGCCGAGAGGGTAGACAACGCTGCGGTCAGCCGCTGATGCACCACTTCCAGGCTTTCCGGGATCACGCGCACATCCGCGAGCACAGGCATGAAGTTGGTATCGCCGTTCCAGCGCGGCACGATATGCCAGTGCAGATGATCCGCGATCCCTGCCCCCGCCACGCGCCCCATATTGTTGCCGCAGTTGAAGCCATCCGGCTTGAAAGTCGCCTTGAGCAGGCGGATGCCGAGGCGCGTCAAACGCATGATGTCGAGCATCGCAGCGTCGTTCAGATCGTCCATGCTGGCGGTGTGACGATAAGGCACGACCATTAGATGCCCATTGCTATAGGGGAAAGCGTTGAGAATGATGTAGGCGTGTTCGCTGCGCGTGACGATGAGATGGGCGGTGTCGTGTTCGATGCCAGCAGCGGGGAAGTCGCAGAAGATGCAGCCCTGTGTCTTATCAGCGTTTTCGATATACTGCAGCCGCCAGGGCGCCCAGAGTTGCTCGGTCATTTGGAGTGGCCTCTTTCAGAGAGTGGATGCGGAAGCGCGACGGCCTTGCAGCCCGCTGCCTCCGCTGTCTCGTCCGATTCGGCGTCGAGAGAGGGGATTCCTTTTTCTTCTGCCTCTGTCAGCCGAGAGGAATGCGGTCTTGGGCACACGAACGAACGGGCGACTGCTCTCCGCGTTTCCGCGAAGGCCCTTCCCTGGGAAGGGAAACCCGCCATGGACGCGGAAACACTCTTCCAGTAGCCCTGCCCCAATGGAGAAAAAGATGTCCTTGCGCCTTATCGATCTTTCACAGCCGATTTTCGATGGCGGCCCCAACTGTCCGGCCCATCCGCCGGTTCGCTCGGAAGTCACCTCCGACCACGACCGGGCGGAGTGGCACTGGGAGACGCTGACCCTGGCCAGCCATACCGGCAGCCACCTCGACGCCCCGCTGCACAAAATCGCCGGCGGCGGAGCCATCGACTCGCTGGCGCTGGAAGCCTTCACCGGCCCGGCCCACATCGCCGACCTGCGAGGCATTGCGCCGAGCGCCTGGATCACGCCGGAGCTTCTCGCCGCCGCCCTGCCCTCCGACTTGCCCCCCGACCGCATCGTGCTGATGGCGACAGGCTGGGGCGACATACGGGAGCGCTCCGATCTCTGGCTCTATCAAGCGCCCAAGCTGGCCCCTGCTGCCGCAGACTGGCTCGTGGAGAAGCGTGTGCGCGGCCTGGGCGTAGATCACTGGGGTATCGGCGGATGGGACAAAGAGAACGACGCGACCGTACACACGACGCTGCTCGGACACGGTATCTGGATCGTGGAGGAACTGCGTTTCCCGCCGGAAGTCTACCAACTCCCGATGCCGCAGACCTTCATGGCGTTGCCGATCAACCTGCGCGGACACTCCGGAGCCTGGTGCCGCCCCGTCTTCCTGGCTACGGCGTAGGCGGTCGGTAGACCCCGACTGCGATTCCGGCACGGATCGGGACGATAGTCGCGGTAAAGTGCGGATGTTCGGCCAGGAGGCGATTGAAGCGGCGGATCGCAAGAATGCGCGGGTCGTCGGCATTGGGATCGAGTAGCCCCTGCCCGTTCCAGGAGCCGGAGCGCAGCACGTTGTCGGCGAGCAGCAGTCCGCCCGGACGCAGGACACGGGTAGACCAATCCAGCAACTCGGGGTAGTAAGCCTTATCCGCGTCCAGGAACACCGCATCGAAAGGCCGCTGCTGCTCCCGCACCTCGCGCTCCAACGGCTCGATCGTCTCCTTCACCGCCCCGACGCGCACCTCCACCTTTCCCGCAGGAATCCCGACATCGGCCAGCGCCTGCCGCGCGGCGGCCGCCCACGTCGGATCGATCTCTATCGAGACGACCTGCCCGTCCGTCGGCAACGCCGTCGCTAGCCACCACGCGCTATGCCCGCCAAGCGTGCCGAACTCCAGCACCCGGCGCGCTCCTACCGAGTGCAGGAGCACCTGAAACAGTCGCCCGACATCCGGCGTAATCTCCCAGCCCGCTGGCATACCCGCCCTCTGTGCCGCTGCTGTCAGGGACCGCAACGCCGCCGTCTCCGGCGCAAACGTCTCCTGCACATAGGCCAGAAGTTCGGAAGGAACCGGCGGCGGCGTTGCCGATTTGAAATCGGAACTTGCGCCTTGATTCGTTCTCTGAGATTCCAATGCCCGCTGTCCTATCAACGTTATTTCTCCCAGTTCACCTCGAATAGAGGTAAAGCTACAAGCGATCTTCCCGAGAACCTACGATAAGGATAAAAATTCCCGTATATCCTATGTTCTGTGCGAATAGGACATTAGGTCAGCAACGCTAATCTCGTCAGCCGAAACGAGTTTATAGTGGCGTTCTTCGACGACCTTCACCTGATCGTCCTCCAGCGCCAACTCGAATATGGCGATGGACGCATCCGCCATAAACTGTGCTGAAATCGACCGACATATCAGGTTCGGAAACTTTTCCTTGCAGCAACGCATATCCTGCTTAGTCTGCACGACGGAAAGCTGATCGTTTCCCCCCTTCGCTTGCATAGGGAAGACGTATTGTCGTCCCTGCCGATCAATGCCGACATAGATTTCGTCAATTTCGATTTGCCCTATGCCCTTGACCGTTGTTCGGAGGTGATTCTGAAGAGAATACGCGGTGATACCGAGGAAAATATCGATCAGACGGTTATAGCGCACCTTAGCAAGGATTGACGTTTAGACTAAATTGAACCTTCAAGTGCGGCCTCATCGAAGGCAAATGAGATCAAAAAGCATTTCGCGAACGTATTGCCAGGAATTTATGGCGTGTTAGGTATAGCCCGTTCGCTGTACCAGAGTGCCATAAAT
>JBBQPO010000126.1:0-16857 GCA_038217285.1 Chthonomonadales bacterium | reverse complement strand
GTTCGAACGCCGTCAGCAGAGTAAATACGGCTTCTGGTCCTTGATCGTAGAGGTGTTGGAAAGCTTCGCGTGTTAGCATAGGTATCCTACGAGACGATAAGGCAAAAGATTCCCGGCGATTTCAGGCTGGACAGTAACGTTCATGATACGATTTTTGCTGTAGGCAAGGTAGAAGAGCGATGACATGGCCTCCAGAGCGCCACTCCCCGGACTGTTTCCCGTACCTGCGGGCACCATAAAGGCGTTGCGCTTCTTCGCATTGGTAAATACCTCCAACAAGGCGGCCTGTCCGAACCTCTTCTCTTCCTGGAGCGTGTCGGCGTAAGAAAAGTGCCTGTCCATGATACTCGCGAGTCGGGAAGCCGCAGCGCGAGACTGCGCCGCATTCAGATGTTCCACGGCGCTCCACATCGGCTTGCGTCCAATGGCCAGACAGGCGATACCGACAAGCTTGCCGATCAGGACGGAGCCGCGCGGCGTATCCTCGCCCATTCTTATCGTGTCCAGATAGCTGTCGGCCGCTCCGCTCCAGTCGCCTCGTGCGGCTCTCACCTGTCCCCGGAGCGACAGCAGACGAGCGACGCTGCGAAATTTCGCATAGTAGGGAAAGAGGACATCGAAGGAGCGGGCAGGCGGATTGAGGTAGGGATAGGCGAAACCCTGATGCAGCGTGTTGATGACGCCTGCGTTCTGCTGCACAAGCGCCTCTTTATGTGCCAGCGAATAGGCAATGGTCGGCTTTGTGCTGACGGCGACTCCGATCTGCTTATCACCGGTGAGCGTATTCCCGGCGGTTACATAGAAGTCGAAGGCATTCGGGTTGGGAAGGACAGGATTCGGGATGTTCACCACGGGAGTCTTCATGGCGGTGTTCCACCAGAAGCCGATAAGACCGACGCCCATCAGGCCAATGAGCCCGAGGCTGATGAGGGCGGTGCGCTTGTTGGAACGGGGCGCGGGACGATAATGAGGGTTCTGCATCGTGATCTCTCCTGGCGGTAGACAAGGACTACTGAATATTGATGCCTGCGACCACATCGCCGACGCTGTTCTGCCGAACGGTGTAGCGAGAGTTGGGTATGGAACTCACGGCCTCTTTAGGGCTGTCGATAGGCGTCCCACCGTCGTCCTTGCCATCCGGGCCAACGCTGTAGAGAACATAACTCTTGCTGTCGCGGAAATACTTGAACGTTCCCTGCACGGCGAACGGGTCGTCCGGCAGTTTGCGCAGGGTGGCCAGAGCCAGTTCCGTCAACGATTTTGGATAGTGCCCCTTCTCCAGCCGAAAAGCGTGGAGCGCCAGCGTGACAAGCAGCAAGCCGTTCTGAGTCTCATTCTCGACATCTTTGAGCCGGGAATTCAGGAAAACGGGCGCAATGACTTGATTGAACATGTCCTTCGGCACGGGCGGCGCGTGTAGATGGAGGGCGTAGGGTTGTCGCGCCAGCTTGGAGCTTGCGTCGAGATAGCCGGTATAGTTGTCCATAATACGTTTTTTGCTCCAGACAAGATAGTAGCCCGAATCTGCCGCAAGCGCTTCACTTTCTGAATCGTCCGCAGATCTGTGGGAGTCAGGCTTCGTTGACCCCTGGAAGATTTCCAGTAGTGCGGCCTGCCCCTGCCATTTCTCTTCCTGTATCGAATCTGCGAAGGGAAGATGCCTCTGCATAATGTTCGTCAGCCGAGTAAGGACGACATGGGATTGCGCGGCGTTCAGATGTTCCACGGCGTTCCACATCGGTTTGCGACCGACAGATTGACAGTTAATCCCGACAAGAGCGCCGATCAGGGGCGAGCCATGCGGAATATCCGCTCCTATTCGCATCGCGTCCAGGTAGCTGTCGGTGGCTCCGCTCCAGTCGCCCTTTTCGGCCCGAACCTGCCCGCGAAGCAACAGCAGTCGCGCCAGACCACGAAAGCTTTTGTAGTAGGGCAAGAGCGTACGAAACGAGCGGACAGGCGGATTCAGATAAGGATAGGCGAAACCTTTGTGCAGCATGTTGACGACGTCTTCGTGTTGCCGCACCAGCGCCTGTTTTTGTTCCAACGAATAGCTCACGGTCGGCTTCGAACCAACGGCGTCCTGTATCTGCTTCTCTCCCGTGACGGCATTCCCGGCCGAAACATAGACGTCGAAGGCGTTCAGCTGCGGCATAACCGGATTCGGAATCGTCACGACGGGAATTCTATTGGCCACGGAGTACCAGAGAATGAGGAGACCGAAGCCTACGCAGACGAAGGCCATACGACGATAGGCACCTGCAGGCAGACGAAACCGGGAGTTTGTCATACGTCTCCTTTCGGGTGGCAGGAAAGCCTACTGAATATTGATGCCGCCAACGATGTCTCCCTGGCTCTCTTTTTCCACGCGATAGCGCGCGTACGGGCTCGCCGCACTGGCATTTTTCGGATTGTCGGTCGGGGTGCCGTGATCGTCCTTGCCATCCGGGCCGATACTGTAGAGAACCATCTTTTGGCCCTCCCTCCGATATTGGAAAGTCCCCCGCAACGCGAATGGATCGTCGGGAAGCCTCTTCAGGTAGGAAGGCGCGAGTTCCGCCAGCGATGCCGGATAGTGCCCGTGCTCCAGGCGGTACGCCTGCAGCGCCAGAGTGACCAGCAACAGACCATTCTGCGTTTCGGCTTGCAGGTCGATGAACCGCGCGTTTTCGAAGACAGGAAACAGATTCTTATTGATGGGATCCGCAGGAACCGGGGGCAGAGGCAGCCTGGCGGCGTAGGGCTGGCGAGCCTGTGCTGCGGTAGCGTCCATTGTCTCCGTATAATTCTGCAAGATGCGCTTCTTCCCGTAAAGCAGGTAGAGGGCTGTCGAGTAGGATTCAGAGGCTGGCGCGTCGGAGCCGGTCACATCTTTCGCTTTGGCAAGGGCATTGCGCACATTGACGGTACGGAACATCTCCTGGAAGCCCGCCTGCCCGAACCACTTTTCTTCCTGGATGGTCTCCGCATAAGGAAAATGCCTCTCGACAATCGCTTCTAGCCGTCGCGCCGCCGCGCGTCCCTGCGTGGCGTTCAGATGTTCGACGGTTTTCCACAAAGGCCTCTGCCCGATAGACTGGCATGCGATGCCGACAAGGTCGGCCATCATGCTCCCACCGCGCGGAATATCTTCGCCCAATCGGATGGCATCGAGCGCGCTGTCGGCTGCTCCGGCCCAGTCGCCTTGTTCCGCCCGAACGCGGCTCTGTGCGGCCAGAACACGGGCAATTTTGCGAGAAGCGGTGAAGTACGGCAAGGGGAGGTAGAAGGAGCGAACCGGAGGGTTGCAGTATTCGTAGGCAAAACCCTGGTGCAGCGACTGGATGGCCGCTGCATTCCGCTGAACCGCCGCCGCCTTTTGTTTCAATGTCATCTGTACACGAGGCTTCGAGGCATTGATGTCATCGATCTGCATCGTATTCACCGCGTTGCCTGCCGCCACATAGAAATCAAAGGCGTTTGGGTTGGGCATGACAGGGTTGGGGATCGTGACGACCGGCACGTCACTGGCAAGACGCCACCAGACAGCCAGCAGACCCACGACGAACAGACCGATCAGCCCGACCATAATGCGGGCCGTTCGTTTCGTAGAGCGGTCGGGACGACGACTGGATACCATCAAATTCTCCTCACCTGACGTGTGCTCTGCCTGCGACTGACACAAAAAGCTGCCTACGAACCTTTGAGTCCTGAAAAAGGGTATTCACGTTCAGATGGGAGCGGGCAGATCCATCGCGTTCTCAGGATAGAGACGTGCCGGAAGGGACCGTGGTGTCATCCGAAACAGGTTGCGTGGGGAGTTTGACGAAAAAAAGTGGCGGAGTGGTCTTTTCGACCTGCGCGGAAGGCGGCGTAGGCAGGCTGTCAGCCGGATGTAGAAGGTTATCGGTAGAGGCGTTCTCACCTGCGGCGGGGCGTAACAGCGTATCGGCGGCCTCTGCGGGGCTCAGGTCACTGCTGGCCCGCAGCAAGGTGGCGCTCTCTCTGGCCAGACGCACACGATTCTCCAGGGCAGGCAGACACTCTGCCGCTGCGTGCCGTATCATGGTGCCGATGTGTGGCGAATCGCGCAGATCGAGGACGGCGGGAATCGCGCGTTCGTCTCCGATCTGTTCGAAGGCTTGCAGCAGCGCCAGCCGCAGCGGATCGTTCTCCTCGTTGAGCAGGGCGATCAGCGCCTTCATTCCCTCTGCATCGATATAGGCCGCGTCGGAGGCCCGTACGCGGGGCAGCAGAGGGATGAGGGCCCGCTGCGCCTGGTCGTTCAGCCCCGGTTCACGCTCCTGCGCCACTACCGCCAGCACGCCGACTGCCTGCGGGTCCCACGCCTCGCTCAACCGCTGTATCATCGTATGCCGACGCGAGATGTCTATTTCCCAGAAGCCGCCCAGGGGAAAGACGAGCCACCAAAATAAGGCGATATGACCGCCTTTGAAAAGGAAGTCCGCGAGAGCGGTGACCAGCAGGAAGGAGGCGCAGATCACCTGCCCCCTCCGCGCGCGGCGCGCCAGACGGACCTCTCCGCGCAACTGCTCGATCATCTGATCGACGCGCTGTTTCTTACGAGACACCTCCTGCAGCGTCGCCAGAAGCCCATTCAGAACCCCAACGGCGCGACTGCGTGTCCACGGATCGTCGCTCTGTATCGCCTCTGTGACAGGCATCCGGATCAGCGCGATCTCCCGATTGAACTGCTCCTGCGAGCGTCTCTTCTGCGTAAGGTCGTTGATGCGAAAGAGCAGGCGCAAGGCCGCATTGAGCCCCCGCGCACGTATGTCCGGGTCGTCGCTGTCCAGCGCCTGTGCGACGGAATGCGAGTCGTCTTCTAACGGCCTCTCGCCTGTTTCCTGGCTCAGAATCTCCTGCAACGGCAATCTCCCCTCCGCCCTGATGCTCTCTCTTTCGTACTACGATTCCGGCCCCGGCCTGTGTTTCCGGGCAGGAAACATCCGGCGTAAAAGCGAAACACCACGGCATGAGCCACTCAGCAGACAACGCCGCCCGTTACGAGGCCGCTCCGGTTACGACCTCCGCCGAGCGCGAGGCCGTCTTTGCCATTCGTATGACCGTCTTTGTCGAAGAGCAGGCCGTTCCTCCAGAAGAGGAGTTGGACGCCTATGATGTCGCCGCCGCACACTTCCTCGCCCGTCTTTCCAACGATCCAAACACATCCGGTATCATCGGCACAGCCCGTCTGATAGAGAAGGGGCACGGCGTCGGCAAAATCGGGCGTGTCGCCGTGCTGCGCGAACATCGCGGGCAGGGTGTCGGCGCGCTGCTGATGCGCCGCGTCGAGCAGGCCGCCCGCGCCGACGGCTATACCGAGTTGATTCTCGAAGCCCAAACCCACGCCCTGCCCTTCTATGAAAAACTCGGCTACGTCGCCGAAGGCGACATCTTCCTCGACTGCAACATCGAACACCGCCTCATGCGCAAACCCCTCTGAACTCTTCCCTCCAGGTTTCCCATCCCTATTCTGGCTCGACGTGAACCTTTTTGTGCCGCGCTGTACCCAACCGAGTGAACGCCGCACAACACCGCATTTCGGCTCCAGCCCACGCAAGGGACCGGGCGGCTTCTCTTTCAGGGAGCGAACTCTATGCAGCAAAACGAGATGCAGATGGTGCGTCGAATTCGGCAGGGCGAACGCAAAGCCTTTGCAGAGTTTCTGGACGCTTATGGCACCCGTGTCCACCGCCTGGTGCGCCGCTACGTGCCCAATCCGACAGACGCCGAGGATGTGACGCAGGAGATCTTCTGCGATCTCTACCGCAGCATCGGGCAGTTCCGGGGCGACTCGGCCCTGGGAACCTGGGTCTACCGCATCGCCGTGAACCACTGCCTGCGCCACTGCCAGCGGTCCCGCACCGACAGTGTGCCGCTGGATGAGCAGGAGATCGAGTCGCAGGACTGGCGCTCCGATCCGCAGCAGGCCGCCGCCAAGGGTGAGCTGAACGATCAGGTGCAGACCGCACTCGACGGCCTCGGCCCGCACCACGCCGATGTCGTGATGCTGTGCGAGCTGCACGGCCTGACCTACCGGGAGTGCGCGAAGGTGCTGGATATTCCGGTCGGCACCGTGAAGTCGCGGCTCTCCAATGCGATCCGCCGCCTGCGGGTCAGCCTGCAAGGTTATGTGCTGGGGGACAGTGTGGAAGTGACCGTAGCGGCCATGCCGCAGGAGGCAAAACGATGACGGAGTGCGAGAAACTGCGAAGCGAATTGAAAGCGTACCTGGACGGCCAGTTGTCGCCCGCCGCCCGTATCGCGATGCGCCTGCACCTGAACTGCTGTGAACCCTGCCGTAAGGAGATCGAGGAGATGCGCCTGATGGGAACCCGCATGCGAGCCGCCGACAGCCTGGAGATGAGCGATGTGCTCCGAACACGGATCCTAGCTTCCATTCCGACCACCGCTCCGGACAAGCTGGCCCCCGGAATTCCGAAATGGCGTGAAAGACCCGTCTTGATCTGGGGCGCCTCGGCCTCGGCGGTCCTGGCCTGGTTCATGTTCTATCCTGCCCTATCCAGCTACCAGAACGCCCCCCCGAGGGTCGCCAATGCAGCGTCGAACACCAAACAGATAGGTCTAGGCCTGGCATCCCTGGCCTACACGCAGGACTACGACGAACAGACGTTGGTTTCTACGCCGAAGCCACGTATCGCCGACTCCGCCCGTCTTCATGTAAATCAGGTCAACGGCACCGAGGCAATTAAGACTCTAATAGGAGAAGACCTGCCGACAGAGCGACAGGTACACAAAGACGCGAGCCTGACGGTCGAGGTCGCGAACGCGGAGCAGCAGAGCGAAGCGGTGGAGCGTCTGGTGAAAGAGTCGAAAGGCTATGTGGCGCAGAACCAGTTGACGACGGGCGAGGACAATACCTGCACAGCCTCGCTCACCTGCAAAGTTCCGGTAGATCAGTTCGATACTGTCATGGGCCAGATCACGCGGCTCGGGCTGCTTAAAGGCAAGACACTTACCGGCGAAGACATCACCGACAAGGTGAGCGACGAGCAGGAGACCGGCCACATTCTTCGCGCCGACATCGTCACGACCGAAGAGAAGCTGAAAGTGCACCGCCGACACTCCGAAACAGTCCGCGACGAAGAGACCCTGCGCCAGCTTCGTATCCGCTCTGCGCAGTCGCAGGCACGGCTCAAGATGCTCACCCGCCTCGGCGCGCTGTCCGAAATCACGGTCGAACTGGACGAGAAACCGAAGAACGTCCCTGCCGTAGCCTCGAAACCCGCAAGCCCCTTCATGGAAGAGGTCAGCGGCACCGGACAGGCTGCCGCGCACTCCTTCCTGATGGCCCTGCGCCTGCCGGTTCAGGTTCTCGTCTGGATCGTCGTCTATGCCCCGGTCTGGGGGCTGCTGCTCATCGCTTATCGCCGCATGACCCGCTGAAACCGAGGTTGCCGCCCCTAAAGGAGCGGCCTGGTGGCAAGGTTAAGGCCCATAAATGGGCCTGCGAGGATTGAAAGGGAGAGCAAATCTCACCATTAGGGATGGCTGACACCCTGTTTCCTTACGCAATCGCCTCGGCTCACGTCCGACCCAGCCCCCTTTAGGGGGCTTATCGCATCAGACCGCTCCTTTAGGGGCGGGGGCCGAGGGTTAGATACCCCACTCGCGCTACGCCGCCTTTTCCCTGCCAGGGGAACGCGTTTCAGCCACCGGAGGAGGGAGACGAGTCCGGCACTTCCCGATAGAAAACGCCTTCCTGGTCGTCGTAGGCGAAGAGTTCGGCGTAGCGGCCCCAGTCGATGGCGGTGTCGAGTTGGCGTTCGGCTTCGTCCTCGCTAAAACAAGAGGCGAGCTCCCGCAGGATGGCTTCCCGGCGAAGGCGACCGTTGCCGGACGCGTCGAGGCGGCGCAGGATCTGCTTGATCAACTGCACGTGCGCGACGGCCTGCTCACGGAACACCTCCTTCTCTTCCTGAACGCCTGCCACCGCGAAGTGGACTCCCGCTGCGGTCAGATAGACGTCGCCCTCCTCGATATTGCCGAGGTCCAGGATGTCGATCGCCTGCACTAGCGGCAACAGATCGTCCACCTCCATCTGCAGTTCGCGACCCAGGGCGTAGATGTCCTCGCGATCCCCGTCGGCATGCAGACGCTCGACCAGACCGGTCACCTGCCCGACCGGAACGTGCGGAAGAAGCTGGTAGGCGCGTGTCGGCTGTGCGGCAGGCTGAGAGAGGGGCTCCGTGGCTCCGAACGGCGCGACCGCCTCCTTGGGATTGGTCATCACGCCGTACAGGTAGTCCACCAGTCGGACATGTTCGGGGTGCATCTTGCCGCGCTCCTCCACCGGCAGCCCCGGCATATCGACGCGCACCACGCCGGGGTTCGCCCCCATGACCACCAGTCGGTCGCCCATCACGACGGCCTCTTCGATGTTATGCGTCACCATCACGATGGCTTTGGTCGGGATTTTGCGCGAGCGCCAGAGCGAGAGCAGCTCCTTTTTGAGGTTTTCACCCGTCAGGACGTCCAGCGCGGAGAACGGCTCGTCCATAAATAGGATCTCCGGCTGCACGACCAGCGCCCGCGCGAACCCGACACGCTGCCGCATCCCGCCCGAGAGCTCCTTCGGATAGGCGTCCTCAAAACCGTCGAGGCCGATCACGTCGATAGCTTCCAGAATGCGCCGCCGCCGCTGGATCTCCGGCACATCGGAGTTCAGCAGACCGACCTCGACATTCTGATAGACGGAGAGCCAGGGAAACAGCGCGAAAGTCTGGAACACGATGGCGACATGCGGGTTCGGCCCGGTCTGCACCGTGCCCTGAAACCGCACGGTCCCCTCCGAAGCCGCCGAGAGCCCCGCTAGAATGCGCAGCAGCGACGACTTGCCGGAGCCGGACGGCCCGAGAATCGCGATGATCTCGCCCTCTCGAATCGCCAGATTCACGTCCTTCAGCACCAGGATCCGTTTGGAGCCGTCGCCATAGTATTTGATAATCGACTCCGCGCTCAACAGCGCGCTCGTGCTCTGCACTACGGTCGCCATAACAGATCTCCTTCCATGTGCCCAACCCCCGTTCCCTTCCCGTGTCGGGAAGGGAACGGGGTTAAGTTACCCCAGTCGGTAGCGGCCTTCCGCCAGCGCGTAGAGCGGTCGCCAGACGAGGCGATTCAGCAGGACGACGATCGCGGACATCGTCGCGATGCCCAGGATGATGGCGGGCCAGTCGCCGCGCTCCGTCGCGTCCGCCACGTACGCGCCGAGGCCGTGCGCCGTCAGCTTATGCGTGCCCCACGACGCCACTTCCGCCACGATGCTGGCGTTCCAGGCTCCCCCGGCTGCGGTCAACGCCCCCGTCACCCAGGCCGGAAAGATGGCGGGCAGGATGAGCGTCTTCCAGAGCGTCCAGCCGCGCAGCCGGAAGACCAGTGCAGCCTCGCGCAGGTCGCCGGGCACCGCGCTGGCCCCCGCGATGACATTGAAGAGAATATACCACTGGGTGCCCAGCGCGATGAGCAGAATGCTGCCCCACTCGAAGTTGACGTGCAGGCGCAGAAAGATCAGCACCGCGACCGGGAAGATCAGGTTCGCCGGGAAGGACGCGCCGATCTGCACCAGCGGCTGCGCGATCCGGGCGAGACGTGGGGTAAATCCGATCCGCACTCCGATAGGCGTCCAGATCACGGTCGCCACCACCACCATCACCACGACGCGCAGCAGCGTCAGCAGGCCGAGGAGGAGCACATGGAACGCCTTCAGGAGGGTGATCTCGCTGCGAACGACGTTGAAGCTGCGCACCGCGCCATAGAGAACCAGCGCCCCCAGAGCTACCGTGACGGCCCCGTTCACGATCTGCGACACGCCGGCCGGCAGAAGCGGACCTCTGTCGGCGCGGGCGGTTCGGGCGAACAGCGTGTCCAGCGCCTTGCCGATCCGGGCGAACACCCGCTTCTCGAGCCAGTCCATCAGCGCCGACTTTCGGACGACGTCCAGCACGAAGGAGGTCGGCTCTGCGGACGAATCGGTCTGCTCGAACTTAAACTTCTGCGACCACGCCACCACCGGCCGCCAGAACAACTGGTCCACGACCACCACGACCAGGATCATCGTGAGAATGGCCCAGGCGACGGCTTTCGTATCGCCCTTCTCCACGGCGGTCGCCATATAGGAGCCGATGCCGGGCAGCTTGAAGTTGTTGCCCAGCACGGAGATCGCCTCCGAGGCGGCCAGAAAAAACCAGCCCCCGCCGAAGCTCATCATCCCATTCCAGACCAGCCCGATCATGCTGTAGGGCGCTTCCAGCTTGACGAATCGCTGCCACCAGTTCAGCCGGTAGATGGTAGTCGCCTCGCGCAGCTCCGTGGGAATGGTGCGCAGCGACTGGTAAAAGCTGAACGTCATGTTCCACGCCTGGCCGGTGAAGATGGCGAATATGCTCGCGCACTCCAGACCCAGCAGCGAACCCGGAAAGAGCGCCATGAACCCGGTAACCGTGATCGACAGGAATCCGAGCACGGGAACCGACTGCAGGATGTCGAGCAGCGGCACCAGAATCTTCTGCGCCCGCAGGTTGTAGGCGGCGATATAGCCGTAGACGAACGTAAACAGCAGGCTCGCCCCGAAGGCCAGAAACATGCGCAGCAGGGAGCGCGCCGCATAGCCGGGCAGCGCGCGCGGCGACAGGTCTATCTGCATCGTGACGGAAGGCGCGAAATGGACGCGCATCTCCTTCGTCAGATGCAGCACTCCGAACAGCAGCCCGAAGAAGGCCACGAACAGCACGAGATCGCGCCAGCCGATGCGGTGCGCGTTTTTCACCGCCTGCGGCATATAGGTCAGTCGCATCGTCGCACCCTCCTTTCCCGCGCGATCTAAAACTCCAGATGGGCGCGCACGGACAACACGGAAACCGGGCCGCGATCGCGGTTGTAGCCGGGATTGTTGATGAACTGGTAGTCCAGCGCCAGCGCCAGCGGCTTGGCGACCTGATAGCTGTAGTAGGTCTCCAGGATCTGCTCGGAGCCGTAGTTGAGTTTGCCGTCTCCGAGCAGAAATCCGAGCCCGCCCGCCGCGAGATAGTCTCTATGTGCGCCGACAATATCGTTCTGTACAAGCGCCAGGGCCAGGCGGTCGTCGGGCCGATGCCAGCGTTTGCCGGAGAGCTGCCCGCCCAGCGTCAGGGTCCGATCCACCTCCGTATAGGCGAAGCTCTCCGTCGCGCCGTCGTCCCAGCCGTAGCGCCCGAATACGCCGGTCAGGCCATCGTCTCCGAGCGGCTGTTCGAAGTTCAGGCCAAAGCCGTATTTGGTTCGGTTCTGGCGGCGGGTCGCGAAAATATCGGGCGTCGTGCCGTTCTTTTGCGCCAGCGCCAACGTTTCGCGGTAACTGCCCATCGTGGCGATGTTGCGGTAGGCCAGCAGCCGCACGATCATCGGCCCCTTGCGACGGAGCAGGGTCGGGTGTGTCTCCAGCTCGATCTGTTCGCCGCGCGCATGGTGGAGGTTCTCGGCGAGATCGGAGCCGTTGGCGACCAGTGGCATGGCGAGCAGCCCGAGACGCACCGCGAAATCCGGATGCACCCATTCGACCGTGTAGCCCCGTGAATAGCCCCGCGTGTCGGCGGCGTAGTCGTAGGCGGCGTTGTTGAGCAGCGACCAGTTCATAAACTGCGTACGGGTGCTGTTGGCGTAGGAGCTGACATCGAAGATATCGTTGGCGCCGATCTTGCCGGCGGTAAAGACCAGACGATGGGTGGGGCGCATGCCTTCGATCTGATTTTCGCCGGGAGTGATCTTCTCTTCGCCCTTGCCCGTCGCCAGAGTATACCGGACGAAGTAGCGTCCGAGATAGGGCTCCATGCCGAGCGTGGGATTACGGATCACATCGCCGTTGGTGAAGCCCGCCAGCCCAAGCGCCTCTCCGATGCCGTTGCCGCGCGCCATCTCCGGGTTGATGAAGAGCTCCAGGCCGTGTGTCAGGCGCACCCCGGCATAGAGGGTGTAGGTATCGGACTTCTCGTTTTCATTGCGCCCCAGCAGACTGTTCGGGCCGGAGTAGGGGCTGCGGAACTTGAACAGGTTCTGATCGATCACGGTCACCTGCAACCCAAGCTCATAGGGTAGCAGCGCCTTTTTGTCGGCGGTCGGCTGCAGGTTAGCCTTCGCCGCATTGTCCTGCGGCGTCGGCGCGTTCTGTGCGCAGGCTGCGCCGCCCGTCAGCAAGGCCAGAAGACCAACACTGTTCAGCATACGGACTATTCGGCCTGTGCGCGGCCAGGAAATTCGAGTCGTCATCGTTGTTTTCTCCCTCGGTAAGCAGTCGGCTCCGTCCGCGCCGAGGCGCAGGCAGTGGCCCCCCTCCCTAAGGGGAGAGGTTAAGCAGGCGACACGATTCGTCGCGTCTCTTGGTGGGAATGGGAGTGGCGAGGGAGGCGGCGGGAACGATCTGTCGAAGCAGAACGGGGGTTCGCCGCGCGACTCGCGCACCTTTCGGAAGTTCCGAGAAGGCGGCGAGCGGCGAGGCGACAGCGGGCAAACGAGGCTATCGCAAAGCGGGCACGGCCTTCACGGCGCGGTTTTTACGCCTCCCCTTTTGGCAGCAGGGAGGCTGAAAACTGGCAATGTTCATCGTGATCTCTCCAGAAGTTGCCGTCCGCCCGAACAGGCAGACAACAAAAAACCCGTCTCCGGCGAAGAGAAGGGCGCGTGACGAGCCTATTGTATCCCCGCTCTGCCGCTTCTGTCAAGAGCCGTTTGAACTTTTTTTCACAGGACGGCTTTGGGCAGGTTTCGCTCCTTCCAGAACGGTTTGTAGGCCGACTCCCCTTGCAAATTTTGCTGTCAGCGGCTACAATAACAGACCCCCTGGGAGAACGAAGATGCCGCTTCTGACGCAATTTAGAAATACGGACAGAACCCTGTCCTCATCCCGCTTACGCTCTTTTTTGGCCTCTCTGCGGCTCGGACTGGCGGCGCTATGTCTGTTCCTGACCGTTTCGAACGGCGCAGCCTCCGATACCGCCCTGCCGGAAAACCGGACGACGCCTGCTTTTACGCGGACGGATGTGGACGGCACGAGCCACACGCTTGCGGAATATCGGGGCCGTCCGGTCGTGATCTGCTTCGCCTGCGGCTGCCGCTGGTGCCATGCGTTCGGCACGGAGTGGGCGCAGATGCAGCGCGGCGGCGTGCTGACGGACGCGGCAGGGCAGACGGAGGCCGCTTCAACGCCGACGAGCAAGCCGCCCATCACACTGGTGGTGTTCATGGGGGATGCTGCGGCGGCGCGCGCGTATGCCGCCGCAGCGGGTCTCGACTTGAAACAGACCGTCCTGCTCCCCGACGCCGACTTCAAGCTGACACGGCTGTATCACGCGATGCCCTGCCCACGCCTCTATGTGCTCGATAACAACGGCCTGCTGCGCTATGTCAATAGCCATGCCGACGACGCTCCACAGAAAGCGGCGGCCGCGCTCCTTGTCGCGAAAACGATCAACGGCCTGCGCCGCACGACGCTCCCGCCCCCCCCTGCACCCAACCTGACGAAGAGACCTGCGCCCAAGACCGGCCAGGGAGGCAAACATGACAAGAAGTAGAGAAGCGCAATTCCCGGCTCCGGAGGCTTCTGAGCGGCAGCAGCGCACACACGCAGTCGGACGGTGCCTCCTTACACAGGCGACAGGGGGGCTGGCGCTGCTGGGGTTGGCCCTGTCGTGGGGCGCACAAGCGCAGGCTACGCCGGGTGTGCAAGCCCAGGCTACGCCTGTTGTGCAGGCCCAGGCTCCGCCTGAACTCCAGAAACCGGCTGGTGCGGACAAGGGCGTCCTGCTCAATCTCGTGGAGGAGAAAGGAGTGAAGATCGCCCCGCCCGCCGGCGCGATCTACGCCTTCGGGAGCATAGATCGTTTTCTGCATCCGGTTCTGATCCACACCTTTACCCTGCGCAACGACGGCAAGATCCCGGTCGTGATTGATCGCCTACAGTCCTCCTGCGGCTGCACCAGCGCACTGCTGATCGCGGCAGGGAAAGAGACCGCCGAGTACACGCTGCGGCCCGGCACGCAGGTCGGCATCAAAGTGGCCATCGATACGAGCAAACTGGCGCCGGGAATGATCAAAAAGTTCGTGTGGGTGATGATGCCGGGCGAGACCGCGCCCAGCTTCGCCATCCGTCTCGACGCCACCATCGAAGGCGTCCTCACCTTCTCGCCCCCGGCCATAGAGTTCGGGCGCGTGAACGCCGGCGAGAATCCGGCGCAGACGCTCTCGGTAACGCTGGACAAACGTCTGATCAATACAGTCGGTGGGGTCCGACTGGTAAGCTCCAATCCCGGCATTCTCATCGGTCCGACTCCCCCGGTCGATACTCCGATTGCGGGAGGCGACGGGCATACGGTCCTGCGACGGTACACCATTATGGTGACGCCGAAAGCGAGCCTGGGCGTCCTGAGCGGCACACTCTCGTTCGTTCCGCTCAAGAGCGCCGCTGTCGCCAACAAAAGCAATACGAAAGCAGCGGCCGAGATGGCAGCGACCTTCCTCAGCGCGCTCACGGCGCCGGTGACCGGCGAGGTTTTCGGCAAGGTTTCGGCCCGACCGGGCACGGTCGTGTTCGGAGCCGTCACCCAGGGCGACAGCACCACCCGCCGCATCACCCTCGTTGGCAAGACGGAAGAGGCGCTGAAAAATCTGAAGGTGACCTCTCCATCCGTATGGGTCACCGCGAAGATGAGCATCCCTGAACGCCCGAAACAGGATCCCGCCGCGCCGCCGCAGAAGCTGCCTCCCATGCTGCTGCTGGAAGTAACCCTCAATCCGAAAACGCCGCCCGGCGCCCTCCAGACTCAGGTGATCCTCACGACCCAGGACGGCGAACGCCTCGTCCTCCCCGCCTTCGGCTACGTCACCCCTGCCGTCAAACCCTGACCCACCGACAGCCAAAACGCCCCTCTTCCGAGATTGGAAGAGGGGCTCCCTATAGGGACCAGCGTCAGATCACAGATTCGAGTCCTGTATCCGATCCTACTTGACTGTCTGATCGCTATGAATGCAAGCTTTTCTGTTTGTACAAACCTGACCACTATAGCCATTGGATCGCCCTGGTCGGGCGATTCTCTTTTTTGTCTTGCCACCTGTTACCTTCTCACAACTCGCCGAGGCAGGAACGATGATTATTTCGAGCTATGGTACAATGGAGTCGAATGCAGACTGCCCCCAAGGAAGCGATCGTTGCTTGCTGGTTTGCCGTCTTATGCAGGCAGTAAATCACATCTCTCTACAAGATTGGAGGGCGATTATGGTGGTATTACCCGAATGGCTAGACCAGTAACAACAATGAAAAACGCCCGTGCAATGGTCTTTGGGCGCTACGATTACGCCTCCTTTCTCGCCTTCATCGCCTATGCGGCAGGGTCCGTCGTGGTGCCGGTATCGCTGGTCTCCCTCGCCCGCGAACTGGATTTCCGGCTCGAACGCGGCGGACTGGCGGCGGGTGGGGCGCTGCATCTGGGACGGACGATGGCCATGGTGGCATCGCTGCTGCTGTGCGGCTTCTGGGCGGGACGCTGGGGTAAGCGCCGTACCCTCGGGGTTGCCGTGCTCCTGATGGGTCTGGGGATGGGCCTCTGTGCGTTTGCGCCTGCCTACGGGTTTGTCTTCCTCGCCCTTGTGGTTGCCGGACTGGGCGAAGGCGTGATCGAAGGGCTGGCGACCCCTTTTGTTCAGGATCTGCACCCCAAAGAGCCGGGACGCTACATCAACTTTTCCCACGCCTTCTGGTCCATCGGCGTCCTCGCGACCGTCCTGCTCGCCGGGGCGCTGCTGTCGCGGGGCGTCTCCTGGCGGCTCATCACCGGCGGCGTCTCGGCCGTGGCGCTGCTCCCAGCCCTGCTCCTGCTCGGACCCGTACGCCCGGAACAGGCCTATCCCGAACAGCCAGAGCCACTCGACCGCGCGACGGTCTGGAACCAGATGCGGAGCATTCTTGCGATACCCGGATTCTGGCGGTACTTTGCGGCGATGTTTGTCGCGGGCGGCGGGGAGTTCTGCATCACGTTCTGGTGTGCCAGTTACCTCCAGTTGCATTTTGCCGCTTCGGCCTGGATCGGCGGCATGGGGACGGCCTTTTTTGCTGCGGGGATGGTGCTGGGACGTACCTGTGAAGGCTACTGGATCCGGCAGCAGCACCTCAAAGCGCTCATCGTCGCCTCCGCCCTGGCCGGAACCGCGATTACGCTGTGCCTGCCCCTGGCAGCCTCGCTGGGGCTGTTCTTGCTTCTCCTTTTTCTCGCCGGGATCGCCACCGCGCCGTTCTGGCCCAGTGTGCAGAGCCACAGCGCCGACCGGCTCCCCCAGGTCGATACCACGATGCTCTTCATCCTCCTGGCCTGCGCGGGCGTACCGGGGTGTGGCGTTGCCACCTGGCTGATGGGGTATCTGGGCAACCAGAGCGGCGGGCTGGGCCACGCCTTCTATCTCGTACCCGCCTGCTATCTGCTCCTGGCGCTGCTCATCGGCAGCGATGGGCGCGCGGCGAATGCCCGACGTCATCAGCCTATCCCGCCCCACGACGGGTGCGATTGGCCTCGACAAAATGCCGGGCGTAAGTGAGCTCTTCGGGCAGGTCGATGTCGAAGGCGAGTTCCGGAGGGACCGGCCGGACGACAGATACCGACCGGTGATATGCCGCTGGCAATGACCTGGTCGCCACAGAAAGACTATCTCCTGGTGACGACGGGCGGCTATGCGCCGAGCCGCGTGCTGGCCATCGATACCTACGATGAGCAGTTGCAGACGAGCGTGACGCTGGATCAGACCTGGGAGGGAATGACATTCAGCGCGGACGGCAAAGAGCTTTTCGTCTCCGGCGGTGGGCGCGGACTGCTC
>JBBQPO010000125.1:0-16865 GCA_038217285.1 Chthonomonadales bacterium | reverse complement strand
AGTGCTGCTAAGGTAGGCTGCGCTTGCCCCAAGAATGGTTGCGTGCGCCTCTGCCCACCCGACGTAGAACTGCATGGCGGCGGCTACTGGAGCCGCAATCCAGAACCACGAACTTATGCGGTTAGCCGATGTCGTATAACTCCGTGCCAGAAGCCTTCCGATCAAGGGATAGGTCATCCATGGGACAACGGGATAGTTCCCGTCGAAAAGGAGGAACCGCGCGGTCGCCCAGCCTACTGTATGGTCTGCGGCATGGCTTCCGTCGGCATTCCAGTCTAAAGCGATGTATCTGGAAGCAAGAAGAGGGATCAGCGGCGCTACGGCCAAAAGCAGTATCAACGTGAGCAGGACGACCTTATCACCGGCCCTCCGCAGCGCCAGTGACAGTAGCATCATGATTGCAATTGGCAGGAGTATGTCCGTTGGCCACTCGAGAAAGTGAAACAAGGCTCCGGCTACAGCCAGCAAGGATGCTCGACGTACAACGTATCCGGTATACCAGCTAGATCTTGAGGCGCGGTCCGCCTGGATCGCCCAGGACATACCTGCCAGGATGCAGAACAGCGCTGCAGGCTTGCCCTCAAGCAAATGCGCGATTCCCGCGCACGACCGCTCGAAGGCCGTTCGCGATCCCTCCATGGGAACGAAGTGCAGGTAGATCATTCCCAGTACTGCGACCCCTCGGGCAATATCAAGTGCAACGACTCGCGATTCCACGGGAATTTCCGCGGTGGTAGCCGACTGGACCTGTTCGTGCATGATCCGGTCTACGGGATGGTTGACCTCGATGCGATGCAAAGGTTCAGTGTTGGATTTCACGCGATCCCTGTGGCTTCGTCGGCGCCCCTTCGTAGTGCATTCCCGGCAGCAAACGTTCGTGCTTCATGACCACACTGTGTGGAGCAACGTATGTTTGCGCGCCAACGACCGCGCCGTAAAATGGAACTGACCCGGTTGCCAGCGTAGATTGCCGCCCGATATGGATACGATCTATCTTGAGAACTCTATCCTCGAATGTATGCGCCTGGAACATGGCGGAGACCGTTGCCCCATCTTCAATCTCGATCATGTCCGGGTCAACGACTTGGGTGAATCCGCCTCCGAGGACGACCCCCTTCCCAAGCTTCATTCCCATTGCGCGAAGATACCAGATGAGCATTTCTGTACCCTCCAGTGAGGTGAGCGCGCGACGCGCATAGAATCCCCACGCGACGTATAGGAAGTCCCATCGACTGCACCAGCAGGACCACAGAGGATGGTTACCCGGCCGGACCCGCCCAAGAAGGCTCCACTTCAAGAGCAGAATAACAACACACGGTATGCCGGCGCAAGCCAGAGAAAAGAGCGGTAGCGTCATGGCAAACAGCACGTGACCTGGCAGGAAAGCCTGAAGGCGAGCTATTCCCTCAAACCAGCCGATCAGGATCGCGGAAGGCAAGATCGGGAGCGTGAATCGAAGGCATTCCCAGAACACACGGGTCATATATCGTAACGGTGTTGGGTCATGCGTCAGTCGCCGTTCGCACTCGACGATCTCTCGTCGGGGCAGTTCGAACGGCGGATGTCCGAACCATGACGTTCCGGGCCGCATTATTTGGTCGTCGGAAACCGTGCAGACACCGAGGAGGATGTCTTCCGGGAGCCTCTGTCCGCCGGAGATAACGACATGATTGCCAAGAAATGTGTTGCGATTCAGTTTGACCCGTGCAAGAGATACAGTGCCCCGATGCACTCTCGGGCCGCCAAGGTAGATCCCATCAGCCAAAAACGTTTCGTCCCCGATCTCCACAAGTTCAGGAATGACGTCTATGATAGTGCTGATCTCGCAGTCGCGGCCCACTTTCATTCCGGCAACGCGAAGCCAGGTCGGCCAGAACATCGCGCCGCTCAGCCAGAAGCCAGCATAATCGACGAGTTCCGCTTTCAGCCAGATACGGATGTAAGCCAGACTCCAGCGGCTGATAACGCCTTCGGGAACGCTGCCCATGCCTCGAGCCACCAGCGCTTCAAAAACCAGCGCGACCGGCAGCGACACGCACAGAAGCGCAATCAGCAGAAGCAATCCCAGAACTGCATGCCCCGGATGGAGAAGGACGTCGGAAATCGATGCGGACTTTAATCTGGTCCTCAAAGCTGCGGCGACGAGGAGCATCTCCGGCGGCAGAGCCAGTACAGTCCAGAGAACACACTGTGCCGTGATCAGGGCCGTCCCGAAAGCCAGGGGAGAAAGATCTATCTGTCGATTCGGAATCTGCGGCACGGAAGGGGCGGGACCAGCGGGCTGCGCGGGTATTCCATCCCATCGTTCTCCACAGGGAATTCGCGAGCCGGATGGAAGAGAGGAGAGTGCGGTAAGATATGCTCCCGGTTCAATGTGTGTGTTCGGACCAACGCCTGAACGCACTTCCAGTGTCACGCCGTCTCCAATCGAAACGGACCCAACGACAATCTGACCGTCATCGAACTCCACCATCCGCACGGTCGCGTCCTGACCAATCGATACTTCATCGCCGATGTCGAGCAGATCCCAACCACCCATGAGCAGATTGACACCGCGGTGAATGTGCACGTGGTGGCCTATCTTTGCTCCAAGCGCGCGCAACGCAATTATCTGAAACTCAGTTCCTGCGAGGACGTTCCACGGTACAATTCTCACGACCTGTTGAACAATCCAGTTGCGGATGTAAAAATTGCTCCAAACCGGCACGCGTTGTGGTTGGTATCTCCCGATTAGTATACGTTTGATGGCGACTGCTGCGAGAATTGAAATTGGACAATACAACATCAGGCCAAGGATCATCATCGGTAAAGCCAGCAGTACAATTGCTGCCGGACTAAGATGGTCAAGAAGCCACGGGAAACATCGATACGCCGTAACATAGGCAATGCCGGTGGCCACCAATAATTCGATCCACAACCAGAGGATCTGTACAAGAGTGGGAGATACGGAGCTAACGGCAGATCTACCTTGCGGCAGTTCGGGCAGTTGCTCTACTTCGACCGCGATCGTTGTGCGCAGCGCCAATCGCGCCACAGTGCGGGCTTCGTAAAGATCCCGAACCGTGATCGATGCAGTCGAAGTGTCCTCGCGAAGACGGGAAATCAACTGGGCAGCCTGAAGCGAACTCCCGCCGAGGTCTTTAAAGAAGTCATCGTCGACAGAGATATCGCCCGGTATTGCGAGTACGCTGCAGAAGGACCCTGCCAGGTTGCTTTCGACAGTATTTCGCGGTCGCAGCAGCGTCCGTCCGCTTTTCCGGACCGCTACATCGATATGGGGAAGATCATTGCGTTTGAGCTTTCCGCCAATGCTTTTGGGCAGATCTGCCAGCGTGCCGAAAAGGCCCGGAACCATATACGATGGAAGGGATCTACTGAGAGACTCCATAAGATCGTCAAACCGTGGCGGCCTCCTGTCGTCCTCGGGAACAATGAAGGCTGCGAGAGTTTGCTGCACACCTTCGCCCTGCAATCGGCACGCAGCCTCACGCACTCCTTCGCATTCTGAGAGGCAAGTCTCGATCGCTTCCAATTCAATTCGGTAACCTCGCAATTTTACCTGGGAGTCGATGCGCCCGTGGTAGACGAACGCGCCGTCTGCTTGGCGGTGAACCAGGTCTCCCGTGCGGTAGATGCGTCCAAACCCGGAATGCAACGGAAATTTCGCCGTGTTCAGCTCCGGGCGATTGTGATAGCCGAGGGCGAGGCCGACCCCACCGAGGCAAAGCTCACCGGGCTCGCCGTCTGGGACGAGATTGAGAGAATCGTCTAACACCCACGCCTGCATCCCGCTAACGGGCCAGCCAATGGTGATGGGTTCAGAAGGGAGTACGTCTGCTCGCAGTGCCGTCACGGTACACTCCGTCGGGCCATAGCCATTAACCAGCCTGCGCCCCATTGCCCATCGATCGGCCACGTCCCTCGGCAGCGCTTCGCCGCCGACGTACAGAAGTTTCAGATCCGGCAGCTCTTTCTCCGGATCCGCACAGCCTGTCGCACGTAACAGTGTCGGTGGGGGGCAGAGAACCGAAACGCGTTCGCGGCGCAACCATTCTATCAGGTCAGGACCAGATCTGGCGGCTTCGTCATCCATTACAACCAATGTAGCGCCGGCCGCAAGCGCCAACCAGGTCTCTTCCACTGACGAGTCATAGGCGGCAGAGGATCCCTGTGCCACGCGGCTGTCAGGCGAGAGAGCGAATTCCTGGATATCGGAGCGAACGAGGCTAACGATGCTGCTGTGGGAGATCACGACGCCTTTCGGCCGGCCAGTCGTTCCTGATGTGTAGATCAGGTAAGCCGGACTTTCTGGGCAAAGCCATTCCGGCTCCGGGGGCGGGGCTGCTCCATCGTGTTGCAGCCAGATGTCGTCCATCACGTCAATAATTTGGCCTACATTGTAGTGGCGCTCTCCGGCGCGAGCATTTCCCATGGCGTCGGTCAGGAGTACGACTGCTCCGGAATCCGCGAGAATGTCGCGGATCTGATCATCGGGGAAGGACGGATCAATACAGAGGTGCGCTGCCCCGGCCTTCAATATCGCAAGTTGAGCGATGTAGAGACACTCGGAATCCCTCGGGAGGAGCACCGCTGCCACAGAACCGGCTGAGATCGCAGGGCGAATTCGCCAGGCCAGACCATCGGATTGAAGCTTGAGATCCGCGTACGTCACTGTTCGCCGCGCGGGACGTGTGCTGCCTGGCGGCACATCTACCGCAGTCGAAAGCGGCTTTTCCAGGGCTATCTGCTCGAAGAAGTGATGAAGCAGAGATGGTTCAGACCGCGATGAGTAACCACATTGGGTCGTCAAAACGCGGCGCACACATCGGATACGACGGCATCCGGGCCAGGCGCTCGCCTGCCGTCAAGCAGGTCCAGCAAATGCGGAGCTAGCCAAGAGCGCATGCGCTCCCGTTCCGTATCGGACAGAGATTTGAAGCCCTGAATCAGTCCGCTGCACGAGCGACTGTCGCAGTGGCACGCGAACGGCTCGGCCAACATGTACTCTGTTGTATTGTAGTTAAAGGTGATCTGTTCCCAAGCTGAGATCGCGCGGATGGCGTACACGTCCTGGCCTCGGACTATTGCGTTTGGATCACAGTGATGGTTCATAAAGCGCCAGTAGTATCGGTCGAGAATCTCCTGAAGGTCGTCTCCTTGCCCCAGGTCGATGTGGCAATCGTGCCCGACTTGAACCGAATATCGCGACGGATGTCGCTTCATCTCGCCATTAATTCGAAATAGGAATTCGCCTTCCTTAATCGTCACTCCTGACATTAGTCTATACTCACCACCTATTCGCGCAACCCCTATGCGTTCTGACATTTGATCCCCCTTTCTATTGGCACAGCTCATTGCATACCCGGCGGTCGTCGATTACCGGTAAAGCGATCCAGGTCTGCTTCCAAGTTTACATCCGCATTGTAGCCGCCAAACATGAAAAGCAGATGAAACCTCTGGAATTCAGTTAACATTTTTTCTTTGTGTCGCAAATCTCGTGATGTAGTAGACTCGCTTCATTCTCTCCGAAGGAGTCCCTCATGCCCAAGATCCGCGGTATCGTCGAAACTGAGGATAGCCAGTCCACCGAACAGATCTTCGTCCTACCAGGCAATCTCGACACGTTAGATGCCATCGACGAAGCGGTCGAACAGTTTAAGAACGAAACACTCCCGCGCATCGAGCAAGAACTGCTCCCAAATAGCCAAGAGTGCCTCGGCGCGCAAGAGAAAAAAACAGGTTCAGATCCAGAAAGTCGCCCAACGCCACGACACCGATGTCTTTGTCCTGCCCCGCAAAGACGGAGGCGAGCAGTTCTTCTGTGAAGGACTGAGCAAGAACTGGTCGTGTGTCGCCTCGGTGTCTGCCTTCTTGCGTCGAGCGATCTCTTGTCTTTCGGCAGCAACAGGCATTTTCCTGCTGTAGAGCAAGGAAATAGCAAGCGGACAGGTCAAGCCGATGTCCATGCCCTGCATCCTATTATGAGATAGTGTGCCTGCCGTGTTCTGCTGTTACGAGACATGCGCGGCTGGCACATCGAGCCACTGCGCCCGTGCCGCTTCGATTGTGTCTTCATAGCGATGCATAGCGCCGGAAAGCACATCGTCAACGCGGACAGGCTTTCCCTGTAGCGAGGCTTCCAGGCAGGTATAGACGACTGCGAGCGCTTCAAGCGCGCGTTCCCCGCTGCTGATGGGCGGTATTCCGGCGGTAATAAGGGCGTAGAGTTCTGCAAAAGAGTGCGCCATCGCATCATTAGGTATTGTTTCTTCCAGGTATGGCGCGGTCAGTTCGTCTATCTTTCGCAGTTCTCCACCATCGTGCTGCGCGCTGCCGGTATCAAGCATTGCCACGCCCTTCGTCCCATAGACGCGCACACTGCCAAATCCAGATCCATGCCCGGCGGAAGCGACCATCCAGTGCCCCATGACGCCGCTGGCAAACTGCAGCACCGTCATGGCGCAATCTTCGGTGTCTACGGCAAAGGCGCCATGTTGGGCGTCCTGCCGTTTCGGTTCGAAAGTGTTCGCTCGCCCATAGGCTTCGGCCACGGAGCCGAAGGCTTCGAGGAACCAGTGCGTGCGGTGTACGCCGTGATCGAGAAACCACCCTGCGCCTGCCATGCCTTTCAGATGACGCCAGGGTGTTCCCATGAAGAATCCGCCATGCAGTGTGCAGACCGCATAGTCCAGCAGCATCGTGGGTGTGCCGACCAGGATGCCTTCGCGCAGGGCTGTGAGCAACGCCCGGTTTTTGCGGCCCAGGATAGATGGCTCCGAGACCACGAGCGCACGGCCTTTCTCACGCGCATAGTCGAGGATCCGACGCCCATCGGCAATCGTGATGGCAATAGGCTTTTGCACCTGAAGATGGAGGCCCGCGTCCAGGCAGTCCCGAGCGATGGACCAGTGGATGTGATGTGGAACAAGAAGGGCCGCCACATCCAGCCGCTCTTTGCTCAACATCTCACGGTAATCTTCGTACAGACGGGGCGCGTTCCCCAAAACGGTTTGCGCCTGAGTTGCCAGAGCCGCGCACGACTCGGCACGGGGATCGGCCAGAGCAACCAGTTCGTAGAAGGGTTCCCCGCCATCGCCTTGCTGCCGGTTCAGTTCCGCCAATCCATTCAGATGCCATCCGGCGATCTGACCTGCCCCAATGAAGCCGATACGAAGCGTCATACTTGCTCCTTCTTGAGATAATTGCTTTGCAGCCACAATAGCCGCCAGCACAGGAAGCGTTCACCATACAAAGTCAGAATACGCATCGCCGTACCTCCCCACGCATTGGCTGCCACTCTCGCTACGCTTATAATTGTCTATTCGGGAATATTTCTCTAAATCCTTCCAACCCTCCATTGTGCCATTGTGGTCTATCGTTATTTCGGCCTGGAGGTCGGCACGATCAGGCGAATCGTTTGAATTTGATTGCGGCCCATGGTGACATCGACCGCGCCGTCTGTGACCGGCAGGGGCGCGAGATCGGTCTCGATGTGGGTCGTTTGTTTGGCGGCGGAGAGGCCGCCAGACAGGGTCGCCCGAACGGTGCGCGGCCTGTCTGTCAGGTTCCACAGCCGCGCAATCACGCCCCTGTCTATTCCTTCCTCGGCAGGCTTGATCGCCCACAGCAGAACGCTGGGGTCGCTGAGCGTCAGCAGCGAGTACCGGTCAGCCGGATAAGGGCTGGTTTCCGTTCCATTGATTCCTCCGGCGACGAGCGGGTTCTGGTGTTCGAGCGCAAACCGCATGGCGGTCACCGGGTCATAGGCGCCATGCGGACGCAGTGCAAACCTCTGCACAAAGCTAGTGGCCCCGTTCTGGTCCTGAATGCCCAGATACCTGCCATCTACCTGGCCGCCTGCCAGTACATTGATTTGCGGGGTGGCGGTGTCAAGAACTTTCACCGTGCTGCTGCCCAGCTTTGCAAAGCTGCAATCGGCGTTGGAGAGCGTGACGCCTCTTGTTCCCGCGCCGTCCGTAATGTCGGCAAAGTGGTTCAGGGTCACATGATCGTAGCGGGCGCGCGCATCGGCGTAATCGCCGCCCTGTGATTTGAGGCGGTCCCGAATGACCGCGCCGACCTCCTCGGTGTGGATGTCGGGGGACACGAGATTAAACCCGAAACTCCAGTAGCGGACGGTGTTGAAGTTTGCCGTGATGTGGTTGCGAATGTCAATGCGGTCCGAGTCGCGATACAGCGTTATCCAGGTCGTATGCTCTACTCCTGCGCTGCTGGTGCAGCGCAGCGTGACGGATACCGGCCCGCTGTTTTCTATTGTGATCGCCCCGGAATCGTCACCGGGCGACAGGTCGTTGAGTTTCAATCCCCCTATTGTGGCGGCAAGTTCCGCGTTGCCCCGTGTCTTGTCTATCAAACTGGCGATGGCCCCATCTGGATCGATAACCAGCTTTACCATGCTGTTTTCGAGGGTGCGATGATCGGCTCTCACCGTCGCCGCAGGCGTCTGCGCCGCGCCGGGGCCGCTCAAAATCTCATAGGTCTTGTAGCCTGCCGGAGGCACGTCGTCGGCCAGAATCCGCAGACTGCTCACGCCGTCGAGCGTAACGATCTGGTGCGGCACTTCTCTTCCAGTGGTCACATCGCGGACATGGATATTGGCGGAACCTGTGTAGGCGAAATCCGCGAAATCCGCACGCGCCGAGCCGAGCGGATTGAGTACATAGAAGCGCCGCGCGGCAGCGGGTTTTTGAATCAGGTACCCCAGACGCGCGGTGGAGTCGGCATGGAGGGGATTGACATAGGTTTCGATTTGAACGGCAAGCAGATCCTGCCAGGCGGCGCGGGCGGCGCGGGAAATGGGACCGTCCGCTGTCCAGTCATGCTCCCAGTATAGGCCGAGAGCGGTAAAGGCCTGATCCCGCGCCTTTTCACCTCCCTTCAGGAAGGCGGGCTTTTGCAGACTGACAAGCGTACTCATAAATTCCGCCACCCGCAGCTTTTCGACCGAGCGGCGGACACGCGCCGAGGTTTCCGCCATCGAGGCCGAGTACAGGTCCCACTCGTTGCCATACGTGACGCTTTCCGAGGGCAGATCAGCCCCATAACGCTTTTCAAAATCCTCGAAAAAATCCGTTGTGTTGGAAACGATCACCCGGCGGTTTTTGGTGGTCTGCTTTTTCGCGGTGACGTAAAAATGCTCGGTGTAAGGAAAGCCGATCACGCCCTGCTGAACGCCCGGCTCTTTAGGAATGCCGGGATCGGCGGGCACGCCGGTCTTGCGCGCGAGGGCATCGCCTCCTAATCCGAATGCCGCCCGGACGGAGTACGGCTTGCCAGTTTTAACGTCCGTGTACCGGCTGAGAAAGCCCGCGTCCGAGTCCAGGAACTTGATGGCAAACTCCGGGTCGCCCGCTTCAAGGTAGGTCCCCATAAGGCGCGGCCCCAGCGAATACCACTTCATCAGAATACGCTGCCCGTCCAGCCCGGTATACCAGTAGATCTCATGATCCCGTTTGGACAGTGAGGAGTTCGGTATCTGGCTGGCGCAGCCGCAGACGCCCTTCCAACTATAACGCGCACCCGCGCCCGCCCACAACGAGGACAGACCGAGCGGCAGGGTCTGATCCTCCATCGCCATGGCGAGCGGAAAGCGCACCTTATACCGCCGCTCCAATCGCCCTGAGTAGTACATGCCGCGCAGTACGGCCTCCATGGGCTGCGCCCCATAGCAGGAGACCAGGGTGTTGAGCGGCGCGCTGATATGCCCGTCCCTGACACGCTTCATCAAGCGCTCGAACTCGGCAGGCGTTTTTTGCCGCTCATAGTTCCAGAGCCAGTAGCTGCCGTCGGCATTGAAACGGCTTTGAAAAGGGCTGGGGTTGCTGTGCGTCTTATCCGCAAGATGCAGGTAATAATCGAGCATATCCACGAAAACGGCGTTGTACGTGTCAGCATCGGCTGTCCACATGTAGTCGGTGTGGTCGTCGTTTGCCAGATATAGGTGGGTCTCGTCCGCCCGCAGCGCGGCGGAACCCGAAAGGCCAACGGCAAAGGCGAGTTTGAGCGCAAGGAGTGATCGTTTCAACAGGTTATCCTCATGTTGTCCTCGATACCGGCAGGGCGGTCATTCGCTCTTGCAGTATCCTGAAAGTTGTGTTATACTGTACCTCAATCCACGTTGAAACGTATAACTAATACGTTTAACTTACAGAAAGCTGAGTTTTCATGGTAACGATGGGCCAGGTGGCGGAGCGGGCGGGAGTGTCGCAGGCTACGGTCTCGTTTGTGCTGGGAGGCAGCGCAGACCGCCTCAAAATCTCCCAGCCGACACGGGAACGGGTGATGGAGGCTGCGCGGGAACTTGGGTACCAGCGCAATCAGTTGGCGCGGGCTATGGTAACGGGGAAGAGCCGCATCATCGGCGTTCTCACCGCGCCGCATTCCGGCGAGAACATCATCAACATCCTGACCGGCGCCATGGAGGCCACCAGCCAGAACGATTATCTGCTCAAAGTTCTTCATCTCTCTTACAACGGGATTGACGAGGCCACGATTGCGCGGTGCCTGGAATGGCGGCTGGCGGGTGCGTTGATTGTCGGCCTTAGCGACGAGGCGCATCAGCGTCTGCACGACGCTTTCCGTGAAAACAAAATTCCCCTCGCCCTGCTCGACAATGTTCCGCCCGCAGCGTGGGGCGTTCGGATTCGCTCGGACGATGAGCAGGGCATTGGACAGGTGATTTCTCATCTGACCGCGCTGGGGCATCGCCGAATCGCTTTCATTGGCGGTCGTCCTGGATCGCTGTCGGCATGGCGAGAACAGAGTTTTCGCGCCGCGCTTGCCGAAGCCGGATTGTCCGCTCCCCCCCACTGGATCAGGCACTCCTCCTGGGGAGATCAGAAGATCATGGAGGACGAGGTGCGGGCGCTGTTTCAGGAAAGCAGGGGACATCTGCCCACCGCAGTCGTCTGTTCCGCAGATACCATTGCCCTCGTCGTGCTGCGTATCGCCCGCTCCCTGGGACTGCGCCTTCCCGCCGATCTGTCTGTCACCGGCTACTCCAACGGCTCCCTTTCCGAATTCGTAGACCCGCCGCTTACGACCGTTGACCAGGCGTTTTACGAGATGGGACAGGCCGCCGCTCTCCAGGTCATCGGCTTTGCCGAAAGCAGCGCCGCCGAAAACAGCGAGACCGGCAGTATTACTCTTCACCGGGAGATACAGATTCCCACCCGCTTGATTGTCCGCGGCTCTACCGCGCCGCCGCATGGCGTTCACGAACAGGGAGTTATCCTCTGATGAAACGATTTTTCTGGCCGCTTTTCTTTCTTGCGATGCTGCCGACGCAGACATACGCGGTAACGCTGCTCAAAAGCGACTTCAACACCCCTTCCCCGTCCGCCTGGCCAACCGCGACGGCGTCCTCCTCTCCCGCCGCTGTCTCGGCAGCCACGACGCTCCAGCCTGTCGGAACGGTAGATGTGGTGAATACCACCCAGCCCTCCGGCGCGATGCTCCTGACCGTGCGGGGCTTTTCGACGGTTCGGGGCAAGTGGCGCGCGGCGCTTGTCAGCGGCCTTTTACCGGTAGAGAATTCCGAAGCAAACCTCGGCAAACTGACCTTGAGTTTTGACATGTCTGCCTCCACCGCAAAACCTGTCGCCGTGCGCGTCGAGTCCTTCGACGCCGCGAAACACCGCACAGGCGGCCTGAGTGGTACGATCTCCCCTGCCGCCCCCGACTTCTTCCAACGATACGCCCTCGATCTTTCCGTCCTGAAGCCGCTGGGGGCAGGCAAGTTCCAGCCGACGGCCCCCTTCGTGCAGTTCACCTTCGAGATAAGCGGCGTGTTCAGCGGAGCGGGAGAGCCTGCGGAACACGCGGTGCAACTTCGCGTAGACAACGTGAATTACGCGTCACCTGCCTATTATGTCCGTCCGCAAGGCAGCGACAGCGCGGATGGACGCACGGAAAAGACCGCCTTTGCCACTCCCCAGAAAGCGCTTGATGTGGCGCAGGCCGGTGACATCATCCTGCTGATGGAGGGGACATATCAGGGCGGGCAGGCGGCTGTGGCCTCCTTCCGGCGCGGCGGCACGCCGGAGGCGTGGATCGTTCTTAAAAACTATCCAGGGCAGAAACCGATGCTGACCTCAACGGGATGGAATATCGTCAGCATCGCGGACGGCTCCAAAGAAAAGCCTTCGGAAATTCCGGCTCTGGCCTACCTCGAAATCCGGGGCCTGCATATCAGGGGCGAGGGCAATGTCGCCAAGACAAAGTATCCCGAAGCGATGAACAAAGCCGACTCGCGCACCAACTCGAACGGTATCGCCGTGGATGGCCGCTTTATGAAAAACTTTCCCCACCATCTGCGCATTGCGGATAATCTGGTCGAATACTGCCCTGGCTGCGGCATCGGCTCGATAGAAGGGGATTGGGTGACGGTTGAAAACAACCTCTGCTGCTGCAACTGCTGGACGACGATCTACGGCACTTCGGGCATTTCTGTGATGGGGGCCTCCAACTTCGACGCCTCGGACAACATCTATAGGGTACTAATCCGAAACAATACCTGCTATCGCAACGAAACCTTTGAATTCTGGAAGGAAGTCAACCGCCCCTCGGACGGCAACGGAATTATACTCGATGTGAACCAGAAGACGACTTTCCGCCCGAACTCCTCCTTCCGAGGCCGAACCCTGGTGCAAAGCAATCTATGCTTTGACAACGGCGGGTCCGGCATTCATACCGTCAGCGCGAACCGGGTAGACATCATCAACAACACCGTGTATCTGAACAGCGCCTCGAAGTCGCTTGAGTATTCCCAGATATTTGCGTATGGCTCGGAAGATGTGCGGATCATCAACAATATCCTGGTCGCTCCCGTCGCTGATATTGCGGCAGGCGCTAAGCCGGAGCCGGTCAACGCCAGCAAAAGAAGCCCGACAGTCCTTTACTCACACAACTTGTATTTCGGCGGCAACATCGCGCCGACTATGGGCGAAGGCGATGTGATTGGCGACCCGATGTTCGTGAATCCGTCCCGCGACGCCAACAGCGCCGATTTTCATCTGAAGCCGGGCAGCCCGGCCATCGGCATGGGAGCAACGTTCCCCTTTATGCCTTTTCTCGATCTGGACGGCAGGCCGCGCAAGGCCGCGCCCAGCAAAGGCGTGTATGAAAACCGGAAACTATAGAAAGGTGCAAAACTATGTCCAGACTGACGCCCGTGCAGATCGCGCGGTATCAAAACGAGGGCTATCTCATTTACAAAGAGCCTACACTCCCGGAGGGTAAATTCACCGGCCTGAAAAACTACTTCGAGACGATTCTGGCGGAACTGCCTGCAGGCGAACGCCCGGAAGCGATGGACGTACCGCATTTCATGCACCCGGAACTGCTTAAATGGGCGTTCGATGATGCCGTTCTGGACATTGTTGAATCTATCACCGGACCCAATATCGCCCTGTTCTCTTCGCACTTCATCTGCAAGCCTACCGGCAACGGGAGGCGTGTGCCGTGGCATGAGGATTCGGCGTACTGGAAAGGACGCATTACGCCAATGGAGATCTGCACGGTATGGCTGGCGATAGACCCGTCCACCAGGCTCAACGGCTGTATGAAAGTGATCCCGCGCACCCATGTCGAGGGTCAGAAAGGTTACTCTGACTACGACGCCGTGAACCCGGAGCAGAATGTTTTCGGTTCCGAGATTCGCGCCAGTCAGCGCGACGACAGCAAGGCGGTCTACATCGAGCTCGACCCGAACGAGTGCAGTCTCCACGACGCCCGCGTCATGCACTCCAGCGAGCCGAATACCAGCGCGATTCGTCGCTGCGGATGGACAATGCGATTTTGTTCAAGCGCGGTCAAGTTTGATGCCGACCGATTTGATGGCGCCCATGTGGTCTATCTGGCGCGCGGCCGTGACCTGGGCGGCAATAGTTACGCCGATCCGACGCGCAGTTACCCCGAAGTCATCGAGAAGCGGGGCCTCTCCGGGCACTACCGCAACTCGCACTAAGGTCCGTCAATGGAAGGGACGTATTCCACAACAGGAGAAGCAATATGCGTTCCAACGGGTGCTTTATTGAACTTACGGAGAATCGCCTGAGCGCGGGGAACGCACAGTTCCGGCGTACCTGGCGCATTGCGGCAGATGGGTTCTTGAGCGCGGAGTCGTTTTACGATGCGGTGGGGGGCGTGGATTGGCTGGTCTTGCCTTCCGAACAGGCCGCGCCAATCCCATTGATCCAGACTGCATCGAGGGAGGAAAACCGCCACCTGACCCTGCGCGAAGTTCCAAAACCTCTGTCTCTTGAGGCCGATTCGCTGACAGCGGAATTGACGGCTTCCGGAGAACGGTCCACGCTGCGTTACTTCCTGCAAGTTTTCCCGGATTGTCGCGGCGTCCGCATGAGCCTGACGCTGGAAGCCGATACAGAAATAGGCGCGGCAAAGGAAACCGAAACAGCAGAGCCCGAAACGACTGCGGCAGTCGAACCGACCGGCATTGAAGCCGAGGCGGCGCAAACGAATGCGAGCAGTCCGGGCGAAACAGATGCTCTCGAATCGCTGATGCTTACTCCGCTTCATCTGCGATTGACACAGGTCACACTGCAAGATCAGACTGACCATCATAACGAACTGGTTTTTGAGAAGGAATGGCTGCTGCACCCGTCCGAAACCACGCTCATGCTGCCGGGCTGTCTGTTCTATGTGGAAGATGTGCTGACGGGCACGGGGCTGATCTTTCTGAAAGAGGCTCCCCTGCCTGCGGCTCGTCCCGTTGCCTCACGCCATGATTTGCGGGTCTCTCCGGGTGAGAGGCGCTTTGTCTTGACGGGCAATGGGGCGAAGATGACGAGCGAGGGGTATACGTTTGTCACACTGGCGTATTCGGACGGAAAATCGGGACGAATTGCCGCTCTGCAGCAGTATCAGCGCTGTCTGCGCCCTTATGTGCCAACGCGAGACGGTATGTTGCTTTCAAACACCTGGGGCGACCGAAGTAAGGACGCGCGTATTACCGCCGATTTCATGGCGCAGGAAATTGCAGAGGGAGCGCGGATGGGTGTGGATGTAATACAGATTGACGACGGCTGGCAGATGGGAACCACGAGTAACTCCGTCCGCGCGCCGTCGGAGGGCGGCGTGTGGGAAGGGTTCTATGCGGCCAAGGAAGACTTTTGGGTGGTCAACCCGGATCGGTTTCCCAAGGGACTGGAAGGATTGGTTCGCGCGGCGACGGAAAAGGGACTTCGCTTTGGGCTGTGGTTCGGGCCGGATTCCAGCGGTGATTTTGCCAACTGGCAGCGAGACGCCGATACCATTGTCCGGTTGAATCGCGAACTCAACATCGATTACATCAAAATTGACGGCGTGAAAGTGCGCTCAAAAACGGGGGAGCGGCATCTGAAAGCGTTCTTCGCCGATGTGCTGAATAAGACGGCGGGGCGCGTCGTGTTCGACCTGGACGTGACGGCGGAAACACGTCCAGGCTATTTTGGTATGATGCAGGTCGGCCCCCTGTTTGTCGAGAACCGCTACACAGACTGGCGGAAATACTGGCCCCATCAGACCCTCCGCAACTTATGGCAACTGGCGCACCATGTAGACCCTCTGCGCCTGCGCATGGAGTTCCTGAACCACGCCCGCAACGCGGACAAGTACGCCGATGATCCCCTGGCTCCCGCTGCGTATCGTCCCGATTATCTGTTTGCGACCGTCATGTTTTCCTCACCGCTGGGTTGGTTCGAGGTGTCGAACCTGCCCGAAACGTATTTTGCGGAGGCCACACCCTTGATCTTGGTCTGGAAACAACATCGCAATGCCCTTTTTTCCGGCACGATTTATCCGATTGGAGCCGCACCCGACGGCGTGACGTGGACGGGGTTTGCATCTGTCGCGTCCGACCGTAGCCACGTGTACCTGCTTGTCTTCCGCGAAGCGTCTCCCGAAGCACAATGGCAGGTCAGCCTTCCCTTTTTGCCGGACGTGGGGGCATCGATGATCGGCACGACTTTGAGCGGGGATGGGGAAGCAACACTCCTACCGGGACGCAAACTGGACATCACAATCCCGGAATCGCAGCGCTTTTTGTTCACTCTGGTGCGTACGGACGGCGAGGCAAGGTGACTACTCCCCCGGCTGCGACAGAGTTATCGCCCCCGTCCGGGTTTCCAGCCGATAACCCCCTGCCGGAATGTTTCCTCCTGCATATTCTCTGGCAGTGCCCGCGAAGTTAACCGTCACGGAAGCGCCGCTCGCAAAGACGCTTTGTTGAAGCAGACGATCCGAGGAGAGAAAACGATGGCTGATCATCTCCGAAAACCCGATGGCGGCAAAGAGAGGCTTCAGGAATTGATGCGTTGCCACAACGCGGTCTCGCTGCGAGAGATACATCGCTTCATCGGTCAATATCATGTAGAGCGGTGGGGTGGCGTACAGAGCATTGAAGGCATTACGGCGCGGCCAATATTCGGGGAACGTATTGCTCGCATCACCCCAGTACCAGTAAGAGACGGAACAGTCATGATAGACCAGTTCCCACAGCGGCGCTCGGACTGCGGGGTTAAGCTGATAGCGCCGAGTATTTTCGACCGGCGTCATGTTTGGCTTGAGGTATCCTGCTTCGGGATGTCGATAAGGGACGGGACTGAGCATCCCTTCCGAATAGCACAAATATGGCAGAGCCCAGTCGACGCCGATCTCCGAGCCGACGATCAGATGATGATCCAGCATATAGCGAAGGAGGGCGAGACGAGAGTTTTTGTCCTGCGCCCGGCTCGTCGGATGCCCGGGATGGTAACATTCGCCTAATGCGGTGGCAGTCGTCGTATCGATCATGCGCGCCGTCTGTTTTCGCGCTTTCAGAGTTGGCGGCACGCGCTCCCGCGCCC
>JBBQPO010000124.1:0-17082 GCA_038217285.1 Chthonomonadales bacterium | reverse complement strand
TGTTCGAACGCCGTCAGCAGAGTAAATACGGCTTCTGGTCCTTGATCGTAGAGGTGTTGGAAAGCTTCGCGTGTTAGCATAGGTATCCTACGAGACGATAAGGCAAAAGATTCCCGGCGATTTCAGGCTGGACAGTAACCTAAAGGCTATTATTGCCGGGTATTTGCGAGGAAGAGCGTACTTGGCGGAAGGCTTTGTGCTAAACTGTGTAAACGGCAGAAAGAATGTCCGCCATTTGCCGTGAATAAGGATGAACGATGCGACTGTTGTGGGAAACATGGGTCGTGGGGATCGTGGCTACTCTGGACTGCCTCTCGACGATCTATCTTCTGCATTCCGGCAAGGCGGTCGAGGCCAATCCGTTTCTGGCGCTTGTAGCCTCCTGGAGTCTGTTGGCGTTTTTCGTGGTAAAGATGTGTTTCGTGGTCGTGCCGCTTGCGGGCCTCGAACGCATCCGACGTATTCCCGGCAAAGAGCGCTTTGTGAGACTGGTGATGCGTGTCGGAATGAGCGCTTATCTGGTCATCTATTTCGGGGGGATGCTGCTCCAGTTCCGTTTTCCCAACCTGGCACGGGCGATCCATTTGATGCCCTCCGGACAGTTACTGGGAATCGGCGGCAGGTAACCTAAGCGGCCAACCGCTGGATGTTCGTAATTTCTACGAACTCAGCGAGATCAATACGCCCGAAATTTCTACGAGCGTTGACCGAACGGCTACTTAGTGTCTTTAATGGCGGGATCTGTTGTCGCCTGATTTCTTTTACGAGGTAGGAACTGTAGGATCATCTCTCTTTTTGCCCTTACTCCTTTTGAGGTAACCTTTATGAGTTGAAGGTGATTCAGGATGTCGATGTCGCGTAATATCGTCCTGTATGTTTTGTTAGCATACAACAACGCGACCGTGGCACTTACCTGCCGAATCTTGTTCAATGGTATCAGTTCGTTATAGTCATTCAGGGTCGCTTTTGTAAGTTCAAGTGCTAGATCTCTTCTGCGCTTATCTGTTTCAGTTGACATTCCTGAAAATTTATCAAATATGAATTGCCTCCACGCAACCTCCCATTGTTGTTCCCGAATGGTATGAATCTGTTCCTTTAGTCCATCTACGAAACCCTGGATAGCGTACTGGACGAAAGGTAAAATCCCAACTCCGGGTTTGCTGCTTGCGTCCAGTTGTCGGTAATATGCTGTTCGAGTTAGATTGTAGTGATTACTAAGAAGATGTGCTGCAGGTGACGGAACTCCAGTTGCAAGCAGAACTTGAACTTCCATAAGTCGTGCTGTGCGTCCATTTCCATCCCCAAACGGATGTATCCAAGCGAGATAAAGATGAGCTACAATAGCGCGCAGTATCCCATACATCATGCTATTTTCACCATCAGGTAAAAATTCAGGTTCATTTAACCAGGCACATAGCTTTTCCAGAAGATATTCGCAATCTTCCGCAGGAGCACCCAGGTAGTGTGCTACCCCTACTGAATACTCTCTTACCTCCCCTGGTTTTACCTCCGGTGCAACTTCGAGTTTATCCAAAACAGATCGATTGAATTGTTTAATCAGTTCAACGCTAAGAAGCGGAAATTCTTCTGTTTCGAGACGCCTTGCTATTACATTAAATGCCGATACTATATTATCGACTTCTTGACCGAGATACTCCTTTGAAGGCGGAAGGGGCAATTTACCCTCGATGCGCTTCTTGACCTCTTCTTCCGAGAGGGTATTACCTTCGATTGCTGTAGTCGCCCATACGCCTTTAGCAAGATCGATTGCATGTAAACGTTGAGCGTAGTCAGGTGAGAGCGGCACCCCAGCTATATGTTCACACTTAGAAACGGCCTCACCCAGCAGCATCCACAAAGTGTAGGGGGCGCGCTGAAGATCTAATTTGAAATCCATCCAAGGATGTGTAGTCTCATACTTCCTGCTTGACATGGGTGTTGACCATCCTCTTGACGTTAATTTGATCTCGAAATCATGAAAAAATCAGTGTAAATGACCGAGGAGTTGACACGGCTTCTGCATTCGAGTATGTCATAGATATTGACTTGTTGTCAAATAAGTTCCCCAAGGACAACATCGTTGTCCTTGGGGGAACTTGGCCATTTTCAAGGCTCCTCTACAACTTCGCTGCGGGTGGCGCGGGGCGGAGGCGCGCCTGCCCACCGAACGCGGCGACGGCGTGTTCCAGGAGGAGGAAGAGCAGCACGGCGAGCAGACACCAGGGCCAGAGCGGACGGTCGTGACGCAGGCTGTCCAGTTCGGAGCCTGCCCCGACTGCCCCGGCATGGACGGCGTAGGAGGCATGTTTCGCGCGCTTGCTCTGCAGTTCCCGCGGATCTATCGTGCGCAGGTCGCTCTCATCCGGGTGCGCGTTCACCGCCAGCGTCGCGACGGACTGCCCATTCGCGAAGACGGCATGGAAACCGAGCCTGTCCACGCGCTCGACGATCACGCCGCCGCTCGGTCTGTCCACCAGGACGCGCTCCGGCTCGCTGTTCGGGTCCAGGCAGGTGATGCTGCCGCGCACCTGCTCCGCGTCCAGGGTCGTGGAGGCCGAGCCGCCGGGGAAAAACTCGCGGCGGTCGCCGCCCTTGTCGGTCAGGCCCTTCAGGAACTCATGGAGGAGGGGCGGGAAAAACTCCTGCCGGGGCAGGTCGCTGTCAGTCGGGGCCGTCGAGAAGTTGCAGACCAGGATGCTGCCCGCCCCGAAGTTGCGGCGGGCGGCGGCGGGCGTCCCGTCCTCGAACTTCAGGAGCACCTCCGCGCGTTTGTCCGGCTCGGTCGTCAGATAGAGGCGCGTGAAATGGACTTTGCCCAGATCGGCGGCCTCGGGGTTCTTGAACAGCTTTAGCAGCGGGCTGTCGTAGCGGGCTTCGGTCAGCGTCAGATAGCCCTTCCCACGCTGCGAGACGTCGAGCGCTGACTGCGGCAGAAAGGGCAGGCCATCGCCGTTCTTGCCGAGGCGCCCCAGGGCCTGCATCTGCCCGATGAAGTTCGGCCCGCCCGCGAAGACCAGCAGCGTTCCCCCGTTCTCCACATACTTCGCCAGCATGGGCATGCGGTCGGCGGGCATCGTGGTCACGGCTTCAAGCAGAACGGCATCGCATGTCTTGAGATCGGCCTCCGTCAGCGCCGTCGCATGGCGGGCCAGGACACGAATCCCGCCAGGTTGATCCGGAACGGGATTCAGAGCGCGCGAGAGGAAATAGGCGCCCGTTGGGCTGCCGTTCAGCGCCTCGTCCGTCAGCAGCACCACGGTCTGCGAGTGGTGCAGATCGGCGACGAGGTACCGGGCATCGTCGGCGGGAAGCGCGTCGGCGGGAACCCGGACCACGACCCGATAGCGGCGCGCCTCGGCAAAGGTCACGGGAAAGCTGACGGTCCCGCTGGTGTAGGGCGGCAGGCTCAGCGCGGCTGTCTGCGGCGGCGGCGCGGGGCCCTCTTCCCGTGCAGAGGTTATCGTAATGGGCAGGGAGCGAAACCGGGGCGACCCGTTCCACACTTCGGCCACGACCTGGGCTTCCTCCCCGGCGACCGGGACAGCGGGGCGCAGCTTCACGCCGGTCACGGCGGCGTTCTCGCGCTCCCCGCTGTCCGAACTGACGGTGACCAGTTTGACATCGGGCGGCAGACTGTCGAAGGTGACATCGGCCCAGTTGGTGTGCTGGAAGTCGGAGGCCAGGACAAGTGTGCGATCCGGCGCGTCGGACTTCGCCAGCATCTCCACCGCCTGCGCCACCGCCGCCGCCATATCCCCGCGCTCCGCACCGGCCTGGGCGCTCTTGACCGCCTGACGCAACGTACCGAAATCCCCACTCAATTTCGGCAGCACCGCCTGTGGCGCGGCCCCGGCCAAAATCACATCGGCGACGTCTGCGGAGTGCAGATCGTCCAGCAGCGCCGTCGCCTCGCTCCGCACCCGGGCAAGCGACTCGACGCCACCCTGCGTATAGGCCATCGAGAGAGAACGGTCCAGGACGACCACCAGCGCACGGCGACCGCTTTTCGCGGCGAGCGGCGCCGTCCGGGTCGGCTTGAGGAAAGTCAGCACAAGAAACAGCACCAGAGCCAGACGTAGGGCCAGCAGCAGCCAGCGCCGCAACTTGAACACCTGCGACTGCTGCGCCAGCGATCGCTGCAAGAAGCGAAACGTCGGCAGAATGACCGTCCGGTGGGTCCGTCGCGTCAGGAGGTGAATCAGGATCGGCACCCCCAACGCCAGCAGCCACGGCCATAACTCCGCATTCAGCAAGCCGAAACCGTTCACGTTTCGCACTTCCCTTCCGACGGGCTTTCCGCCTTCAGAACCATAGCAGCCCCCCGAATCGGTCGGGTTCGCCCATTATATGCGGCTTGCTTGCGCGCGTCAAGAGCCTCTCGTTTACGGACGGCAAATTCCAGCAGGAATAATTCCTGTTGAGCAGGAATTGAGCCGAAGTATGGATAACGAGGAAGGCAGAAGGAGAGTTTCCGCTGCGACCTTCTTGACGCCGATTCGTCTCTGTGTCTGCCCGGAGGTTGTCGTATGTTTCTGGAATCGCCACGCAGGCCTCCGATAGGTTCCGAACCTTCCCTGCCTCACGACGGCTTCCCCGTGCGGCGTGGACGTGTTCGTCCGGCGGCGCTGGCTTCGCTGCTAGGCGTTGCACTGGCCTTCGGCGGGTGGCAGTGGATGCACCATCGCCAGGCAGCGACATCGGGCGCGCGAACCGTGACGGTGGCGCAGGGCGTCTTCTACCACTATGTGCCGGAGGGCAGCCCCCTTGTAGGAAGCACACCGTCCGATGCGCTCTTACTCGACGTCGATCTCCGGACGCCCGGCATCCATGTCGATGTGGCGGCGGAGAATGTAGGAAAACAGGCGGGCGGCGCTATCGTCGGCGCCGCGCATACGGTTCGGGAGTGGTGCGTTGCGCAACATGCGCTGGGCGGGATCAACGGCGGCTTCTTCGGGAAAACGCAGGGCGACAGTAAAGAGATCATGGGTCTGCTCATGACCGATGGGCAGATACGCAATCCGGGGCGCAAAGTGCGCTCGCCTTCCAACCCCGACAATCATTTCGTGCGGGCGGCGCTGGGCTTTACGGCCGCCGGGACGCCCCGCATCGGCTGGCTTACTTCCGACCGCGACAGTAGCGTACATGCCGTCAACCAGCCCCTCAATCCCATCTCCAACCAAATCTGGAATCTGCGTTCCGCAGTCGCCTGTGGACCCCGTCTGATTGCGAAGGGAGTCCTTCTCATCACCGACCGGCAGGAGCGGCTCGTCAGCCCTCGGGCTCTGCCGCGCACATTCGTCGCCTACGATGTCGAGGGAACGGGCCGCAGCGCTCGCCCGCGCCATCTGGTCCTGGGCATTGCTGTGCAGATGACGTTCGCCGATGTCGCCGCTTGCCTGCAGCGTTACTTCCGCGCCGTCCACCATACCGAATGCACCGACGCGCTCTGCCTGGACGGCGGCTCCTCCTCCCAACTCGTCTACCGCGATACACAGCAGTCCTCCTCTCAGGACGCCTACATCGAAACCCGCCCCGCCTTCGTCACCGTTCCCACCGCTCTCCTTATCCATAAAGACACGCCCTGACCCTTGCTTGCAGCGGGTCAGAATCGGTCATTACGCCCAGTCGTCCGCGTTGTCTCTGCCGAGGGAGGGAGCGCCCATACGGACGGCCTCTTCCGGCGTGAGCAGAAGGCAGTAGGTCATATAGAGCAGATCGTATTTCGGGAGAGGGTCGAAGACGGGCCAGAAGAAGGCCTCCCGTTCCCGGCCCTCCAGACCGGAGAACAGAGCCGAGATCACCGTCATGTCGATTTTGTTGCCGTCTCGCAGCACGCTGGACACCTGAACGTCCGGGTCACGTAAGCCCCAACCCTGCCGTACAACCTCTTCCAGGCGCGTCTGCAGCGCGCTCAACTCCTCTGTTGTCATAGAGAACCTCCTCTGTCCGATATTGTAACGCCTCTGCCCCGACATTGCAAGCGGTGGGAGTGGTATACTCTCCTACGGCATTCAGGTGCGGAAGGGCAGACGGGTAACAGCCGGATCCTGGGGTAGCCCTCGGAGAAACGGGTTCTGTCCTGCCTGACACCCGGCATGTTGCTAACGAGTGTTAGAAGCCCCTGGACTTTAGTCCACGGGGAGTGTCACAAAATATGTCTTGTGGAGCGTGGAATGGCGGAAGGTCAGAAGGTTGTCGTGGTGGGAGGCGGGCTGGCGGGCCTTTGTTGCGCCCGAACGCTGCAACGGGCGGGTGTAGAAGCCCATCTCTACGAGGCATCCGATGGGATCGGGGGGCGAGTACGTACAGACATCGTGTCGAACTGTCGGCTCGACCGGGGCTTTCAGGTGCTACTCACGGCCTATCCCGCTGTCCAGCAGGAGCTCGACCTGGAAGCGCTCAAGCTTCAGTATTTCGATGCCGGAGCGGTCGTCTTCTGGCGCGGGGAGCGCTACAGTCTGGGCGATCCGCTGCGCCAGCCCAGTCAACTGCTGGAGTCCGCGCTCACTCCGCTGATAACCCTGCGGGATAAGATGAATGTCCTGCGCCTGCGGCGGGATATTCGTAAGGTCAGCCTGAAAGAGATTTCCGAATACCCCGACATGTCGATGGAAGACTATCTGCGCGAGTACGGCTTCACCGACAAATTCCTCAATCGCTTCATTCGACCGTTCTTCGCCGGCATATTCCTCGACTATAGTATGCAGACCAGCGTACGCATGTTCGGCTTCATCTGGAAGATGCTCATAGAAGGCCGTACCGCCGTCCCGGAAAAGGGGATGGGCGCCATTCCGCGCCAGATCGCGAAAGACCTGACGCCGGATACCGTTCATCTGAACAGTCCTGTCGTGGAACTGCTGCGGGAAGAGGGAAGGGCGACGGGCATACGACTCGAAGGCGGCGAGACAGTCGAGGCCGATGCGGTCGTCGTCGCGACCGATGGCGAAACGGCGGCCCGACTGACCGGACTCCGCCTGCCGACAGAGTATCGTTCCGTCACCTGTCTCTACTTTCTCGTGCCGAAGCCGCTGAAGGCGAGTAAGTCGATTCTGCTCTTCGCCGAACCGAATACGCATGCCGAGGGCCAGCCGCTCGTCAACAACGCCGCCATGATGTCGAACGTCGCGCCCTCGTATGCGGCCAAGGGCAAATATCTGCTCTCGGTGTCCGTTCTGGGGAACTCTCTCCTGCCGGACGAGGAGCTGGCCCGCCGCGCCAAAGGCGAGATCGCGCCTCACTTTCAGGACTCCAACCCGGACGAATGGCAGCTCCTCAAGGTCTATCGGATCCCGTGGGCACAGTTTCGCCAGCCGATGGGAATCTTCGACCGCCTGCCTGCCACCGAAACCGATACCGAGGGCCTCTTTCTTGGCGGCGAGATCACGGTGTCCAGTTCTCTGAACGGAGCGCTTGTCTCCGGTCAGCGTACCGCCGCCGCCGTGCTGACGCATCTCGGTCGATAAGGCCGGAGGGGGTGCCGGGGAGCGCCGATGATTTGCGCCGCTTTTTCAAAACATGACCCTCTGCTCCCTGCGCGAACGTGGGCTGCCTGCCGGATGCTACCGTGGATACTGCTCCTGGCGGGATGCGGCGGACGAGCCGGTACGCCGCCTAACCGCGGGGCCGTGGCGGAGGCTCCGGCGGTAACATTTGCGGATATTACCGGTAAGGCGGGCTTACGGTTCCAGCATAATAACGGTGCGGTGGGGAAGAAGTGGCTGCCGGAAACCATGGGCAGCGGCTGCGCTTTTCTGGACTACGACAACGATGGCTGGCAGGACATCCTGCTCATCAATGGCGAACCCTGGGAGGCGCGCGGCAAGCACACCCGAATGGCCCTCTACCACAATAACCACGATGGCACGTTTACGGATGTGACGCATGAGGTCGGCCTGGACGTGCCGATGTTCGGAATGGGAGTCGCGGTCGGAGACTACGACAACGACGGCTATGACGACCTGTTTCTCACGGCGGTCGGCAAGAGCCGACTGTTTCACAACGTTTCGAACGGCCGGGGCGGACGCAAGTTCGTAGACGCGACGGCGACAAGTGGGATCACCGATACCGGGTGGAGCACCTCGGCGGCATGGATCGACTACGACCGCGATGGGAAGCTCGACCTGTTCGTCTGCCACTATGTGCAGTGGTCGCCGAAGACCGACGTCTTTTACAGCGTGGACGGGACCAGCAAGTCCTACGCGCGTCCGCAGTCCTATCCCGGCGAGTCGTGCCGCCTCTACCATAATCTGGGCAACGGCAAGTTTCAGGACGTCACCCGGCAGGCAGGCATCCTGAACGCCCATAGCAAAGCCCTGGGAGTGGTCACCTGCGATTACGATGGCGACTCCTGGCCCGATCTCTTCGTCGCCAACGATACGGAACCGAACTTTTTGTTCCATAATCAGGGCGATGGCACGTTCAGGGAGGTTGGGGTCGAGTCGGGGATCGCGCTCTCCGAGCGGGGCGTTTCGCGCGCTGGGATGGGCATCGATGCGGCGGATACGCAGCACAACGGCGCTTTTGATGTGCTCATCACCAACTTCGCGGGCGAACAGTTGACGCTCTATCGGCGCGATGAGTCGGGCCTGTTCCTCGATGTGGCGGCGCGGTCCGGGGTCGGGAACGCCACGCAGACCTATCTGGGCTTCGGAGCCTTCTTCCTGGACTACGACCTCGACGGCTGGCCGGATCTCTTCATTACGAACGGGCATATCGATGACGATATCGGCAGACGAGACGCGGGCGTAAGCTACGCCGAGCCAGGCCTCCTGTTTCGCAATCTGGGACAGGGCCGCTTCGCGGACGTCAGCGCTCGGAGCGGCGCGGCCTTGACGACGCCGCGCGTGGGACGCGGAGCGGCCTGGGGCGATATAGACAACGACGGCAGTCCGGATCTGCTGCTGATGTCCAACGGCGGCAAGGCAGCGCTGCTGCACAACGAGAACCGCACCGGCAACGGCTGGATACGCCTATTGCTGGTCGGCACGACCAGCAACCGGGACGCCTACGGAGCGCGGGTGCGCGTGACGGTCGGCCCAGAGACGCAGACGCAGGAGGTACACAGTGGCTCGTCGTATCTCTCCGCCAGTGACCGTCGCCTGCTGTTCGGAATCGGCAAGGCGGCGCAGGCCGACCGCGTGGAGATACGCTGGCCCAGCGGTCGGGTGCAGCCACTCGGCCCGATAACACGTATGCAGAAGGGACAGACGCTGACCGTGACGGAAGGGAGATAGCGCGACGTGGAAGCCGAAAAAGAAGTGAAGAACGCGCATCTGATGCAGACCACCCTGGCGCAGACGCTGCTGCATTCGGAGGCGGTCGAGTGGGCGATGAATCCCAATCTGCCGGTAACGCTCGGCTGGATCAGCTATACGCGAGAAACGCTGGATCGGTATCCGAAGATGGAGCGCCGCTACCGCCGATTTGGCCTCACACATCTCGCCGCTCGCGCTGCCGTCTACCAACGGTTTCGTGCCGAAGGCTTTCCCAACCTGCATGCCCCGGACGATCTTCACTGGCAGAACGACGCGCTGGGCAAGCCCTCCATTGCGTTTCAGGGCGATGTCGAAGCCTGGGCCATGGATCGTGGCTACGAGGACCAGCATCTCCACATTTCCAACACCAACGATGGCGACGCCCATATCGTCCTGGCGGCCTATGGCGCCGACATCGCGGGCATCGGCGTGGACGTGGTCCATCTTCCCCGGCTACGGCAGGCGGGTAAAGACAGCGCCTATCTGCACCGCTTTGCCCGGCAGTTCATGTCGGAAACCGAATCGGAAGCGTTCCTGGCAGGAGCGGAAAATGACGATGAAGAGGCGCTTCGAGTCCGCGTTGCGGCGCACTTTTCGCTCATGGAGGCCGCTTCGAAGGCCTGTGGCACCGGTCTGAAAATGGGTATTGGAATGGGCAGTCCCTATAGCCTGCCCAAATCGGAGATCGGCGCGGTGCGCTTACGCTATGCGGTCGAACTGCTCTTCGGCCCGGCCGCGAAAGCGCGTCTGACCGAACTCGGTGCGACCCGGTGGGAGGGATTCTGGGGGGCCGACGACGAATATCTGGTCAGCGGAGTCGTCTTAAAGAGATAAGGAATAGGGCAAGAGACTGTGGGAGACGCCGGTGCGGTAGGCACTGCGGAGTCTCGAAAGGGTGGGGGCCATGCTGCAAGACTGGGCATTTGCACAAAAGGGGCATGGAATCGTTGTTCAGACAGCGCGGGGCGAGGTGACCGTGCTGGAGTTCAACGAGTTCCTGGGACGCATCGCTTCCGGGCAGGTCGGGCCCAACGATGTGATTGTCTCGCAGGTGATGACGGACGGAGTGCGTCGGCGCGTCGGCGACCTCCGGCTCTACGCACAGGTGCGCTCCGGGCAGGTGCAGACGGCGAGCCTGCCACGCCGCGTCCCCGGCGGCGTCCTGGCGACTGGCCTCGAAGCCAGAGAACACCTTACGCCCCTGCAGATCGAAGCTTTGCCAGTCTTTACAGCGGCGTCTGTGCATCCTCCCGTCGCCCTGCTCCACGTCGGGACGATCCTCGCCTGGGGGCTCGCCCTGGTCGGTTTCAGCCTGCTCTGTTCCCAACGCCCCGGTACCCCCGGCACACATCCGACAGTTCCAGTGCAGTTTAGACCCGCCAGCCACCCCGAACATCCCCCCTGGCTTCCACGCTGACGTTGCTGTTGACCCACTGATAGGCTTCCGGGAGACGTGCCGTGACGGCGCTGTCTGCCGAGGCCTTCTGAGTTTCCGCCTGTTTGACCTGATGGGGGTCTAAAGAGAGTATCAACCGTTCCGATAGAATTTTCTCCCACGCGAGGTAGCGCCGAGCCGCTTCGTCCAGATCCTGCAGACGTATTTTATCGACCGCAAGAAACACCAGCGCATTTTGGAAGAGGCGAGGGGCGCTGCCTCGTTTCTGGAGTATCTCCTTCGCGGCTTTTTCAGCCGCATTTCCCGGCTCTTTGCTGTAGGGATAGTCCGGACCAAGCACTACCAGTCGCGCCTCCAGGTCGTCTGCTACATCCTGACCGGACTGTGGCAGCGGATGCACACGGACGAAATCACCGGGTTGCTTCAAGTCGGCCCGCAAGCGCTTATCCAACTCTTTCGTCACCTGGTCGGGATCGCGTTTCAGTTGTTCGGCCAGGTCTTCGGCAAGTTTGGTGACAGTAGGCTGGGTCGAGTACCAGTAGCGCGCCCCGTCCTGATAGAGATAGGTCGCGGCGGCGCTCAGGCGGCGCAGGGCATCCCCAAAGACGGCAGGCGATTCGCCGGGCATAACGCAGCCCAGCTTGATGCGCCGGTCTTCCAGCCCTCGATTGGCTGCCGCCGCAGTCGGGGCGGAGCCAAGATAGACCGTCCGCGCCACGCGCCGCGAGGCCGCGAACTTGCCCAAGTTCGGCACATCCCCGTCCAGGCGTAGCGGCAGCGCGTTCGGGCCGTCCACGTCTTTTTCCAGGACAGGAACCCAGTTTTCGGGCAGATAGCGGGTTAGTTCGAACTGGACGCGCTGGTCATCGATGGGGATGTTGGACGGCATGATGAGCGGGTTGCGGTCGCCCTTCTCCCACAGACTATGAATGACGGCCGCCATCAGGCGCAGAACGCCACGTGTACGCTGAAACTTCACCAGGGTGGACCAGTCCGTATAGAGGCGGTCGAACACTTCGGGATGAATGGGATAGGCCGCCTTGAGGCGCTGCTCGTAGTCCGAATTATGACACTCAGGCGGAAACTCCGAATGCTGCGTTCGGTAGAGGTCGAAGAAGGCGCGCGCGACAGTGTCGCGCGCTACGAACTGCTCCTGCTCCACCATCGGCTCAAACAGACGGCGACGGACGATCTCGAAGCTCTCTTCCGCGCTCGCAGGTCGCCAGGACGCCTCCACGCGCCCAACCGCATTGCGCAGGCGGTCCAGGGCGGCACGACCACGCTCGCCGCCGACTTCGACATCATCGGCACGGGCATGCTGCGAACCGGACGTATCCGATGCGGGCAGACTAATGACGAGCAGACAGTTTTTCGCCAGCTTCGCCGACTCCGTCAGCGCCTGAGCAAAGGTGAAGTGCGTCTCGAAGCTTCCACCCGGCAGATCGGCGGCATCGTGGAGCTGCCGGGCATAGGCGACCCACTCGTCGATGAGTATAAGGCAGGGGCCGTACGTATTGAACAGCTCGCGCAGTTTGTCGCCGGGACTGGTCGCCATCTCATCGTCAGCGCGAATGACGTCAAAGGCCGCCCTGCCGCCTAGCTGCCAGGCAAGCTCGCCCCAGAGCGTACGCACCACCGTCCCGTCCGCCTTCACGCTCGGGTTGCCCGGCGAGATCTTGTTTCCGACCAGCACCACCGGCCGCAATTCAGGAAGATTCTCGACGCCCGCCTCGGCAAGCACCGCGTCCGCCCCGGCAAGCTCCTGGGTGGGAACGCCGGAAAACAGGTGGTAGAGCGCCAGCATAGAGTGCGTCTTGCCGCCGCCGAAGTTCGTTTGGAGCTGTACGACCGGGTCTCCGCCGTCGCCCGCGATCCGGCAGACAGCATCTACCAGGAGCCTGCGCAGACTGTCGGTCAGATAGGTGCGCCGAAAAAACTCCGGGGGTTTGCGATACTCGTCCGAACCTTCGCCGATGTGCACCTGCCAGAGATCCGCCGCGAACTCTGCCTGCTGGTAGCGGCCACTCGCCACATCGCGGTGGGGGCTGACCACTTCGCGCCACGGCTTGAGCGTACCGGTGACCTGGCTCTCGATAACGGTGCCTGCCGAGCGGCGCTTCTCGCTGCGCATCTGCTCGTCGAAAATGACGCGGCGCAGTTCCATCTTCATCTTGCCGACCTCGTCGGCCTGGGGCGAGGAGACGGCAGTCAACAGACGCGCCATCGAATCGAGGGCACGGTCGGCGTCATCGGAGGAGAAAGAGTTCTGGTGCGCCCATTTGTTGCGCGCATCCCGTATCTCGCTTACCAGGGAGCGCTCCGCGTAGCCCAATGTCTTGCGGAAGACGTCGTTCCACTGCTCCCACATCAGGCGCAGAAGCAGGGCGGCATCAAGATGCGGATTGTCGCTGTCACCATTCCAGGCCACATCGTCGCGCCAGTTGGCTGTGACCACCGTAATCCAGTATTTACCATGCTGCGACTCCAGTTCACGTTCTACATAGGGAGCGAGACCGGTCTTAACAAGTTCCAGCGCTTTGCCGACACGCTCGTAATTCGTAATTGCCATCACTCAAAATCCTTATCGCGCATGAGATCGGGGCATAAAAACTGCACATGCACTCGATTGCGTTCCAGCGCTTTGCGGTAGATCCACCAGTCGGTGTCCGTCGCATTCAAGATCAGGGGTGCGGTGCCACTTGCCAGCGCGACGGCCACAAATTTGCGGTCGCTCCGGTCGAATGTGGCGAGTTCGGGGTCCTTTGGGAACTCCTCAAAATCTGCGTCATCGCTCTCAAGCGGTGTGATCGAGATAAGGCGGCAGTGCCGCACGGTCGCCTGATTATTCCATAACCATTTGAAGAAGGCATCGCCCGCCCCAGGTTGCCCGGAATGTGACAGATGTCGCCTATATTCGATAAAGATACGAGAAGCATCGTCCATCAGTATTACCTGTTTCCGAGCCTGGGTTAGCGCTAAAATGCAGGCATTCAAGCAGTCAATGTCAGTAGCAGAAGACCGGTTGTTTGCCAAGATTGCTACATTTGTATCGATGATCACGGATTTCTTCATGGCTTGGCTTGCTGCATACGCTTGATTATTGCGTTTTGTGTGGCAGCCAGTTCTCCGAACTCATCGCCGAAGAAATCTTCCGGCCAGTTCGTTATGTTTCCAAAAGCGTTCAGATCCAGCGTCGTGAGCGTTGAACCCTTAGCACCGGCCTCACAGAAGTATAGTCCGACCTCTTCACTGCTCAGTTTCTCTTCTGCGATACGCCTTTGAAGGCGTCGTAAGAGATGTTCGCTATGGCTCTCCACGATGATCTGTACGCCACGTTTCCGGTAGGCATCGATCAGCACATCTGCCAGATTGGCCTGAACGGCGGGATGCAGATGGATCTCCGGCTGTTCCAGGATTACCGTCGAGCCTTCCGGCACATAGAAGCAGAGCACAATGACCGGAAGAATCTGCGAGACCCCGAAGCCGACATCCGTTATCAGGGACTCCGTTCCCCCTTTCACCTTCCGCACCTTGACCTGAAAAAGCTGACTGCCTTCCGCGATAGGCTCGACACGAAACTCCGCGATCAGCCCCAGTTTTTGGAGCCACTCCGCGACATACGCCTCTAAAGTAACCCGTGACCGCCCTCTGCCCCTGGAAATGGTTTCGCCTTTATCGCGGGACGATAAGATGGCATGGATAGCCTGCTCCCCTGCCTGCCCCATATCGGAAGGTTGCGCGCCCGACCAAGTGTATGTGCGTTCAGGATTGGCTCGTAACGGTCCCAGATAATAGATCTGTTCGAGTTGCTCCTGAAAGGCCAGTTCAAGATCCGAAAGAAAGCCGGAATTCATGTAACGGAGCCTTACCTCTTTGGGGAAACCATAGCATTTAATGGGACCATGAAGGGGAAAGGCACGTTGGGGCAAGAACTGAAACCCAGTCCTATCTGTATATAAGTCATATACACCTGTGCCTTCCGTTCTGCGGCGCATGCCAAAAATCCCATTACCAACTCGGTACGCCATATCCGGTACTGTCAACCGCAGGGCAGTTCCATTGCCGTTCTCGCCTCGCACATGCGTCGTAAAGCCGATATTTTGGCTCTGAAGCACTGTTCGTCGCAGGTCGTTCGCCACAATAGGCTTTTTCTGGTCCCAATCCAGGGAAAATATCAACTCGTTCTCGACCGCGTGACCATAGATGACGCTGCGGAAGTCGCCGAGGTTGACCAGACTGTTCTTCTCCCCGAATTGAAGGATCAGACCTCGATCCGCTGATTCGGAAGTCTGCTTGAGCAACAGTAGGGATTGCAAAAGACTGGTCTTGCCCGAGCTGTTAGCACCGAAAAAACCGGTGATTGGCTTGAGTGCGATGTCTCCAGTATTGGCCCACGACTTGAAGTTGCGCAGATGAAGGTTAGTAAGCATCAGAATGCCTCCTCAGGCGCCAAATAGAGATTTTCCTGGCTGCTGATCTCCATAAGTTACTCCAGGTCGTCCGTCGTCATCTGAATGGGGGCGGCTACGCCGGTCTCCTGCGACAGACGCGCAATCTCTGGCCAACTCTGTACGAGGCTGTTGTACGAAAGCGCCTCTGCCGCACGCTTCTTGCGCTCACAGAGCGTATAGAGCCGATAGGCCAGTTCCCGCGCGACATCCGCTTTTGCCCCGAGTTTCGCGACAAGGGCGGCCGCAGCCGGTTCTGAACCACTCTCCAGCGCACGTACCAGTTGATGCACCATTTCCCACGCAGAGAGCCGTGTATCCGTAGACGGGTTCCAATCGGCAGGCAACTCCCCCGGTCGAAGCAAGCGCACCTTACCTCGCCCGGAAGCCACAATGCCCGCCTCCACCATTCCCGCGACTCCGGTGTTCTTAGCCTTGGAGAGTGTTTCGGCTATGCCATACTCGCCCTCAGCAAAACCCGACTGCTCGAACCACGACAACGCCCAGCGCGTGTCGGAGTCGAAGTCACCCTCTTGCTCCGCCAGCGCCTCGTCCAGGGTTTGATTGATAAGGACCAGCGCTTCGCGAACCGAGATAGGTTTACCCTCTGCATCTAACACACGAGCGTATCGCGTATAAACTGCCATGCCTGGCCCGATTGCCGCCTGTGCCAGGTCTACCGGAGCTATATTACCTCGCTGAAGTTTAACGAGCGCTGCCGGCAATTCAGCCTTGAGTGCAGTGACGAACTCGCGGCGAGTAGTTTGTTTTGCGTCCGTTGCGAAGGGACGGCAGACCAGGACGATGCTCGAAGCCAGAGCGTTTGTACCACGCCCAACATTGCGTGTCGCGAGTTCAGACCTCATCGGCCACGTACCGCTGATCGCTAGGCCCGCCTGTATCACCGCATCGAGAAAAGTGTCCCATCCTGTACTTACTGTACCATTGATGCCGTCAGTTTCCGACTGCTTGAAGGCATAGTAAATCGTGACTGGAAAGTCCGGGTGTGCCTGTTCAGCAATGCAATGCAATGCATTGCCTGCGTCATACCATTCAGGAAGAATGCTTCTGCTTTTTCTTTGCCTCCGTGACGATAGGGCGTTGCCACCAATTCCTCAGCTTTGGGTACGGTGAGCGTAGTGAATAGATCAGGGAAGACAGGCTTCAATGAGCGACGCATCCAGACGTAGAAGAAATCTGAGAGATCAGCGTATCCTATGTTGTCGTAGTAGGGTGGATCAGTAGAGAAAATTCGTTTCTTGCCGTCAATTGGAACCGCCGCATCTTTTTGGAATGCGATCCCTGACCCAGTCAATCCTTGCCGATCCAGGACTTCAGTAAGCGAATGTACGCATCTGCCAAAATCACCCGCCGCGTCGCCGAATATGTTAGCCTCAGCATAGTCCCATACCATCGGTAGCGCTTGTCTTCCAAAAGTTGCGCGCAACCTCGGCGGGTTGAGCTGCCAGCTACACAGGCATGTGTTCGTATCTGTCATTTTGTCCAGGCAAAACGCTAGATATATACTCACCATATCTGCGTAAGCGGTCGCACCAGTACCGTTCCCGCTTAGGGTTTTCCCGTCATCACACAGCCCTGCCTCCCGGGCGTCTTGTTTTACACGTTCTCGGGCTTCCGGTATGAGGTCAGCGTATGTTGTTAATGCTACAAGTTGGCGGGGCGTAAACAGGTCTCCATAGGTTTTCAGTCCGTAAAGCGGTGGCGAAAACCAGCGAGGATTTGCCGGCATTTCGAGATCTGGTTTCCACTTTGGTTGTGCCCTCATAGCGGTTTCTTCCATACCATGTATGGGTGCTAGATAAACCCGACCATACTCTCCTTCATTGACGTTTAGACTACAGAGCAGCCGAAGATAAACTTTGGCTGCCCCATTGGGTACCTTTCAGTTAACAAGAAAGGAAGGTGCCCACATGGATTTTAGCACACTTGCCGACTTCCGGCGCAAGACCTATGCCTGCTTTGG
>JBBQPO010000123.1:0-17135 GCA_038217285.1 Chthonomonadales bacterium | reverse complement strand
AACGAGGTCTCTGCCCCTCGTTTAAGGAAGTGACAAACAGACCGTTGGTAACACCTTTCGGAGGGAGTAGTCTGTCTGCTCCCCCCGCCGCGATAGCCTGCCCGGAAATGGGCAAAAATCTATTCGTCGGATCATCTATTGTCGGTGCGGATCCTTCCGGTGGACTGTCTTTCGTTGATGGCTCCATCTAATTGACCGTCACCGGCAGCGACGTGTGACATCTACCAAATGTTCCCTTGTTTTCGATATCTCCGGATAGTCGAACTTCATCCCTGGTCCCTTGGATGCTCGCTTCGAATGATTGGTAATTTAGACGGGTGGAGTTGCTTTCAGTCAAGATATGCATTTTGGCTTATAGTAGAGTGTAACTAAAGGTGTGCAATGAGCAATACCTTCGCCAATTCTGACGCGTACCCGAATGCCACACTTTGGGTGTGTTCGCCGGGACGTGCGCCAAATCGGCTCCTTTAGGCCGCCCTTTTCTCCCGAGGAGCATTCCCAGGCGGCAAATGGATACAACCCAGCCGACATATCTGCTCCATGATCTGCTCACAAATAATGGCATCCGGGTTTTGCGGAAGCATTTTTAGCAGGGCAGAAGCGTAATGATGTCCCCGATACCAACTCTTCAGGTCCGAAATCCCTGCCCCCGAAGAGCGCGAGCGCAGAGAACCCAACAGGTAGCTCGACAGGTTCACCATAAACAGAGACAGGCTCATCGCATTGGCCACGCAGGTCTTGGTCAGACCCATGAAGTCCTCCAGACCAAAGTGCTGCTTGGCATCGCGAAACGTAAACTCGATCTGGCAGCGCAAGCGGTAATAGTCCACGAGCGCCTCGGCACCCAAAAACAGATCACTGCTAAATTTGTTCTTGTTTTGCTCCCCTTCGGACGACCGCAAGGCTTTTGGGGTGGGTCGGGTGGAGAAGTCTTCTGCTGCTTTGCGCTCTTTTGTTTTTGTTTGCGTTGCCTGGCTTGCTGCTTCTCCTCGTCGGTGCGGACTACTTGTTCGTTGGAAAGGGAGTAGGCGTGTCGATTGCCCACATGCACCAGAGCCATCGAGAAGAAGGCCAGACCTGGGACGGCTTTGTCGTAAAGAGAAGCGAAGAAACGATCCAATCCGAAGGTATGCTTGCCGGATTTGGTGACCACGCTTTCATCGCCTGCGAGCAGGTAGATGCCGTTGGGATCATAACAAAACAGGGTGAAGAAGCGCCATTTGACGGCCAGCCAATCGATTTCAGTGTGAAAGAAGCGTTGGATGGTGCGGTAGCTGCCTCCTTTTTCGGTCCATCGTGAGATGCCGAGCTGAGTAATGCGTCCTGTCATGGCGAGCATGGCGACGACGATGTGGTGGAGTTGACGACAAGATTTTTCGGGACAAAACGGGCGAGAGCAGGAGCAAGACGGGTAAAATATCGGGCATGGTTTTTCGGCTTCCGAAAGTTGTTGGATTGGCGTCTACAACTTCGACCCGAAAGCCCTATTCTCATTCATGATCCGCCACCCGTTTTGGCGAAGGTATTGCTGCAGCGTCGCTTGAACCCGCTTAAGGGAGTGATATGCGGGGGTTCAGAGAGTGGTTATGGTGGTGCGGGAGTGTAGTCTCTCGGCTCTTCTCTGGCTCGCCAGCGATACGCGTCCGGGTGCGCGCTGGTGCGAGACGTTGACATTTATTGAAATTAAATATTATTTTTTGATACTTCTTACAGAAGGGTGCTATGGGGTGACTGTTACCGTGGTCGGTGCGCTGGTCACTCCTCGGGCCGTGACTGTGAGAGTGGCTGTTCCCGGCGTCAGGCCAGTCATAGCGCCATTGGAGTAGCTGAGATGGTCTGCACCGCTTGTGATCTGTACAGCCTCCGAGTCCGGTAGGAGTACCAGAATATGCGAGGTGGCGCCTCTCGGATGCGCTGTGAAGATCAGAGGGGCCGATACGCCTGCCTTGATCGTCTGTCTAGCAGGGACAGTGATACTGTCCACGGCAACGGCGTCCGTATCGATCTGGAAGTCTGGAGCTTGGTGGCCCTGGCTGTCGACCGGGACGGTCGAGGTTATGCTGACGACTGCGCGAGCGATCCCTACGAGCCTGCCGCCGCCTCCATCGGCAGTAATGATGCTCTCTTCAAGTTGAAACGTTCCGACCTTCACGCTGCCGGAGCTGCCGAGGGTCTGCGCGACCGGGCGGCTGCCGTGACAGTCATAGGATGTAATGGAGTCGGTTCCGTCGGTATTTGCGCCTTTGAGGGTAAGGTCGCATGTGAAGGCGGAACCAACTCGATTCGCCGGATCGCTCGGTACGATCGCTCCCCAATTCGTAACCCATAGAAAACTGCGGGAGGTGACCGGCGGGGCGCTGCTCGATGATCCGCCGCCGCAACCGCCCAGTGCCAGCAAGACAAACAGGGATCCGATCTGTGAAATCTTCAATTCATTATCCCCTTTCCGTGGGTAGATGCCTGCCTGTTCACCCTGTGCCTGCGCGACTCCTTCCATGTATACCGGACTCAACAGCCGAAATGTCGGGATGGTACAAGGAAGGAGGACGGGAAGGCATGAGCACACCGAAAGCAATCATCTATACCAGAGTTCAGTACAGATGAACAGGTCGAGGGAACCTCGCTGGAGACGCAAGCACTTCACTGTTTACGGAAGGCCGGCGAATTTGCCGCGCAGATCGTCGATACTCGTTGCGATGAAGGCGGTTCTGGCTCCCTCTATGCGTCCCGGCCCGGCATTCAGAAGGCGCTGGCGGACATGGAGGCAGGCAAGGCCAATCTTCTTGATCGTCTACAGCCGTGGTGACTACGACGCCTTCCTGCGCGGGCGTTATCATATCATCTCTGAGCAAGCGCGGATTGTGCGGGAGATGTTCACCCGCTAAGCTGCTGGCGCGTCTGTTCGGCAGGTCGTGGTCTGGCTCCAACAGATCGGCGTGGAGACTCAGAGCGGCGGTAAGGAGTGGTATGTCTTCCCCATCTGGTACATGCTCCAAAACCCGGCCTATAAGGGAGAGCCTCTCTATCTGGCTCGAGGGTGATGGCTACTCGTTAGAATGGCGATCGTCTGCCTCTTCTTCTCCAGGCACTTCCCAGGGGCTGCCGTGCATGGATATGATTTCGATGGCTTGACCGCCGGGGGCTTCGAGGTAGAAACTACGGCTTTGGTCGCGGTGGGATTTGATCTCTTTGCCGAGTTCGGCGGCGAGACGTTCCAGTTCGGCGCTGTCTACGCGCCACGCGAGATGGTTGGGGTGCTGATCCGATTTCACAAAGGCCAGTTTCGTGCCGTTTGCCTCGATGAAGGCCCAACTGGCGTCCTGGTGGAGAACCTTGACGCCGGGCAGAGTACGCACATACCAGGCCACGGCCTCGGCAATGTCGGGAACCTGCTGCGCGATATGATCGAAATGATAGGGCATGGAAAGAAGCCTCCTGGGCGCTCGAGTGGGTGCATCCCTCTTTAACCTACGCAGGAAGAGGCGGAGAGGTGCGCAAGGGAGCCATGATCGAGCGCCCGCGTCCTACTACTCCTCGAGGCCGAGAGTCGGCTGTAGGTCGCCGCAAGCTTCGCGGTGAAGGTAGGTGTGAAGGGCTTCCCGGAGGAGCGCCTGCGGGGAAGAGAAGGCGTGGTTTGTGAGAGCGTCCGGCATCTCCCAGCGGAACGCGGCGCAGTCGAGGGCCTGCGGAATGGGATGCGGATCGTGGGGGCGGGCGTCGAAGCCATAAAGAGTGATGCGGTGATGCGTGACGCCGTGTTTGATGCGGCCTACCTTCGCCCCGATCTCCACCTCCAGGCCGACCACCTCCCACGCGGCGCGGGCAGCGCCTTCTGCAGGAGATTCACCGGTCGCGCAGACCACCCTGGGAAACTCCCACAGGCCGCCCCAGAGGCCGTGCGGCGGGCGCTGCGCGATCAGGATTCGACCGTTGCTATCCCGGATCAGGGCGGCGCTGTGGGTCACAGCGATGGTGGCGCGCCCCGGCGGGAACTCCGGCAGGGCGCTCGGGTCGGCGCTGTTGCCTGCCACACAGTCGGGCAGGAGCGGGCAGCGATCGCATTTCGGATCCGCCGGGGAACAGACCAGCGCCCCCAACTCCATCAACCCCTGATTGAACTCACCCGGTCGCTCCAGCGGCACCAACTGCTCCGCCAGCGACCAGAGCGCGGCCTGATTGGCCGTCGATTTCGGATCGCCGCGCAGCCCGAACACCCGGCTCAAGACCCGAGTCACATTGGCGTCCACGAGCGGACGCGGCACATCGAAGGCGATCGAGAGAATCGCGCCGGAGGTGTAGCGGCCGATGCCGGGCAGCGACTCGATTTCTTCGGCGGTTCGCGGCAGATTGCCTCCGAATCGCTCCGTCACCGCCTGTGCAGCACGATGCAGATTGCGGGCGCGGGCGTAGTACCCCAGCCCCGCCCAGTACTTCAGCATCTCCTCCAGAGGCGCTTCCGCCAGGGCTTCGACCGTCGGGAAACGCTCCGTAAACCGGACAAAGAAGGGGATCACCGTCGCCACCTGCGTCTGCTGCAGCATGATCTCCGAAACCCAGACCGCATAGGGTGTCGCTCCGCGCCATGGCAGGTCGCGCTTATGGGTCCGATACCAGGTGACCAACTCTTCCACGATCCGGGATTTTTGCTCCACCTCCACAACGGGAAATATAGACATCCGTTCCTCACTTTCCCCGCAACTGTAGCACAATTGCCGCTGAAAACGACGAAAGGGGTTGCGCCGTCCGCCTGTCCGTGCTACAATGGAAGATCAGCAGGCTGCGATTTCAGGGGGAGACCCAACGTCATTATCGTAAGAAAGCGAGAGACCGTTTTGTATCGTGGAGTCATTGATCGCTACCGGGCGCTGCTGCCCGTCTCGGCAACCACCCCCATCGTGACGCTCTACGAGGGCGATACCCCGCTGATTCCCCTGCCCCGTCTGGCGGAGGCGATCAGCCCGTTTCTGACGCTCTACGCCAAGTACGAAGGGCTGAATCCTACCGGTTCCTTCAAGGATCGGGGTATGACGATGGCGGTGACGAAAGCGCACGAGGCCGGACAAGAGACGGTCATGTGCGCCTCGACGGGCAACACCTCGGCGGCGGCCGCCGCCTATGCCGCCCGCGCCGGAATGGGCTGTTACGTGTTGATTCCCGAGGGCAAAATCGCGCTCGGTAAACTGTCGCAGGCGCTGATTCACGGCGCGCAGGTGCTTGCCATCGCCGGCAATTTCGACGAGGCCTTGTGTCTGGTGCGCGAGATCTGCTCCATCTATCCCATCGCGCTGGTCAACTCCGTGAATCCGGTGCGGATCGAAGGCCAGAAGACCGCTGCGTTCGAAGTCGTCGATGCGCTGGGGGATGCGCCGGACTTCCATGCGCTTCCGATCGGCAACGCCGGCAACATCACGGCCTACTGGAAAGGCTATCAGGAGTACCATGCGCTTGGCAAGACGACGAAGCGCCCACGGATGCTCGGGTTCCAGGCCGCTGGCGCGGCCCCCCTTGTGACAGGCGTACGTGTGCCCTCTCCCGATACCGTGGCGACCGCCATCCGCGTCGGTAACCCGGCGAGCTGGCAGGGAGCCATCGCGGCCCGGGACGAGTCGAAGGGCCTGATTCACGCCGTCACCGATACCGAGATCCTGGAAGCCTACCGCATGCTGCCAACGCTCGAAGGGATTTTCGCGGAACCGGCCTGCGCCGCTCCTATCGCCGGACTGCGCAAGCTCGCCGCCCAGGGCTTCTTTACCGAGCCTTGCACCACGGTTATTACCCTGACCGGGCACGGCCTGAAAGACCCGGACACCGCCGTATTGCAGGCCGCCCACCAGCCGACGTCCATTCCAGCGACCCGCGATGCGGTCCTCCGCGCCATCGGATACTGATCAGAAAATAGGGAGAAGGTCATGCAGCCTGCCTACGTCAAGAAATATTTTCTTACCGCGCTGAACGCCACCCCCGAAGTGCTGGAAGCGTTCCTGAAAGCCCTGCCTTCCGAAGACCCGCGCTGGGATGTCCGGCCCGACCCGGAACGCTTTACGCTGCGTGAAATCGTGGCGCACCTCGCCGAATGGGACCCGATCTTCATGGAGCGCATGGAGCGCACGGTAAAAGAGGAACTTCCCCTCCTCGGCGATATCGACGAGGCTCAGATAGCGCTGGATCACGACTATGCCCATCTGGACCCGCATGCCAGTCTGGCCCGATTTCGCACAGGTCGCGCCGCGCTGGTCATTTTTCTGGGCGGCCTGATGGATGCAGAGTGGAGTCGCGTCGGCATCAAGGAGGTTCATGGCCCGGTGACGCTGGAGCGCCAGGCTGTGCTGATTCTGGCGCACGACGGCTACCACATGGAACAGGTGGTGCAGTGGCTGGATGGCATGGCATAGACGAAAGCGAGGAGGAGACAGGGTGAACCGCGAGAACGCCGAGCCTCTCAGCCCCACGCAGTTTCTGCTGCTGCTGCACAGCGCCCCGCACCTGGGGGAGAAGTCGCTGGCCGTTTTGCTGCGGCGTCTCGCGCAGCGCCGCCCCGCTCCCAACGCCTTTCTGGATCTTACGCCGGACGACATGATTCGGGAGTATGAGCTGCCTGCACGGGTCGCGGAGCATCTGCACGATCACCGCGCCGCTCTCCTGGCGAAAAGCGCGGAGCTGCTGCGGGCCGTTCGGCTGCATCCGCTGCAACTCCTCACCACCGGGAGCGCCGGGTATCCGGCCCGACTGGAGCGGTTCGACCCGGACCCGCCGCCCCTCCTCTATGTCCTGGGCAAGGCCGCCCTGATCGAACCGCCGACACCGACACGCTTTACGTTCACCATCGCCGTCTCCAACGGGGCCGCGCCTGCGGTGCTGGACCGACAGGACGAGATCGCGGCAGGGCTCGTAGAAGCGGGCGGAGTGCCCGTCACCGGGCATGACAGGTCCGCCTACAAACGTCTGGCGCTCGCCGCCCAGCGGCGCAACCGCTCGACACTCTACATCTTCGACCGTGGCCTCCGCGAGGCGCTCGGCCCTGATTTCGACCGACCGCCTTTCTCCGCCGCCCGTATCCGCGACGCTGTCTTCGAGGTCGAGCGTGATCTGGCCCTCTCCCCTTTTCGGCTGGACGATCACGGCCTGGGCGCGAACAACCGGCGGAGGGACGAGCTCGTTTTCGCCCTGGCAGACGTCGTGATCGCGCTCGATGTGCGCGCTGGCGGCGGCATGATGCACGAATGCCTGCGTGCCCACAACCAGGGTCGCGCGGTCTACATCGTCGCCGAAGGGCGCGACGGCAACGCGGCTTTGCGAACAGCCGGATGCTCTGCCCTGCCCCCTGTTCCCGACTGGCATGCCCTGCTGACGACAGGCTTCGCAACCTAGCGAGAAAGACTGGGATCTGATGCGCCCGGAAACCTCTAACAACAGCGCCCCGGTAAGGAGCCCGCTTCTGGCATTGCCGGATGCGGTCGGCTTGACGATGGGGCCCGAAGATCGCGCTCGTGTCATTCACCAGACCATGGAAGTCGCCGCGCGAGAGTTGGGATGCACCCGGCTGGCTGCGATAAGCTATATACCGGAGGAGAATCAGTTACGGGGCGGAGCCGTGTTCGGGATCGAGGCGGAGCAGATGCGCAACTGGCGATGGTCGGTTGGCGACTTCCCCGGAGCCGAACGCGCGATTCGAACCGGGCAGAGCGTGGTGCAGTCCGACAACGCAGGGTTTCCGCAGGAGCTTGGGCCGTATTTTACAGGGGAAATCGTTGTCGTGCCGCTGACGCTGGCGGGACGGCCTTTGGCCGTGCTCGTGGGGCAGTTGCTTCCCGGCGCCGCACCGCGCTCCGGAGTCTGGCAGGCGCAGGCCGCCGAGACCGCCGTTCGCACTGCCCTGATGGTCGAGCTTCTGCGCCTCAGTGTGGCCTATCAGGACGAACAGAACCTCCGCCAGTCGAGTCGGGTGATCGCGGCGGCTATTCTGGAAGGCCATCCGCTACAGGAAGTCGCGACACTCATCACGGAAGCGGTTGCGCTGCGGCTGCGCGTCGAGCGCGTCGGCCTGTTTTTACGCGATGTGGACGGCAGCCTCCAACCCATCGTCTTGCGGAACGTTTCGGCGGCCTACGGCAACGGAATCGCCCGTCTCTCCCGCCCTTCGCCTGCGTTCAAGCGTTCCGTCGCGACCGGCCTGCCCTACTATGCCCGCAATATCCAGGACGACCCGCAGGTCCCACCGGAGCTGCGGGCGCTTTTCGAGCGCGAAGAGATCACTACGCTGCTGCTCGCCGTCATGCAGCAGGGAGCCGCCTCTACGGGAACGCTCGTGGTCTATCCATGCGCGGAACGCCAGTTCACCCCGGCCGAGATCGCCCTCTTTCAGAGTTTTACCGATCAGGCCGCGCTCGCCGTGGCCATGACCCGACAGATGGAACAGCAGCGAGAAGTGGCGATGAGCGAAGAGCGCAACCGTCTAGCGCGGGAGATGCACGACACCGTGGCGCAGTCTCTGACCGGCCTCATTCTCCAGATCGAGACGGCGAAGACAAGCGTTGAGACAGGCGATTTGAGCGCCGCCGCAGAGCTGCTGGTGATGGCCCGCGTTCAGGCCAAACATGCGCTGGAGGACACCCGGCGTGCCGTTCATGGGCTTGCGCCCGCCTCCCTGGAGCGACTCACGGCCGCGAAGGCGATTGCGGAGGAGGCGCGCCGCTTCGAAGCCGAAACCGGTATCCCTGCCCTCTTCATTCAGACAGGGGACGAACAGCCGCTCCCGCCAGAACAACAGACCGCCCTGCTCCGCATCGCGCAGGAGGCGTTGACCAACGCCCGCAAACATGCCCAGGCGCAGCGAGTGCGGGTGGGCCTGCAGTTCGGACCGGAGAGCGTCTCGCTCCTTGTCGAGGACGACGGCATCGGCTTCGATGTGGACGCGGTGATCGTTCCCGGGCCACAGGGAGGTTACGGCCTATTCGGGATGCGCGAACGTGCCCGCCTGCTGGACGGGGAGCTAGAGATCGAGAGTCCTTCCGGATGGGGAACCCGTCTGCGAGCCGTCCTGCCCTATCGGCCCGCCTCGCCTCTCGGGACAACACGTTCCGCTCCGCTTCAGGCCGCTCCTGCCCCCATCCGCCTTCCTGGCGGCGCTGCGGTCGGCCCCGTCCCTGCGCCCGACGCCGTACGTGTGCTGCTTGCGGACGATCACGACATCACGCGGCAGGGTGTGCGCTCGATGCTGGAGGCCGGAGGTGAGATCGTGGTAGTGGGAGAGGCCATGGACGGCGCGCAGGCCGTGGCCCAGGCGCGTACGCTGCACCCGGATGTCGTCTTGATGGACATTCAGATGCCGCTGATGGACGGGCTGGAGGCGACGCGTGTGCTCCACGCTGAGATGCCCGAACTGCCCGTGGTGATTCTCACGACCTTTCAAACGGCGGAATCGGTTGCAGAGGCGTTGGGAGCCGGTGCGAAAGGCTACTTGCTCAAGGACGCAGATGCCTCGGATCTGATCGCTGCCGTTCGCGCGGCACGCCGGGGCGAAGCGCTGCTGGCTCCCGCCGTGGCCGACAGACTGGCTGCTCTCGCCAACCTCCAGCCCGCTGGCCCTTCCAGTCCGGATACCCTCAACGAACGTGAGCTGGAGATCCTGCAACTGCTGGCACGAGGCGGGCGCAACAAGGAGATCGCCGCACAGCTCTTCCTCTCCACCAAGACCGTCGAGTATCACCTGGCGCATCTGTTCCACAAACTCGGCGTCTCGAACCGCACCGAGGCCGCCCGTGTCGCCACGGAGCGCGGCCTCGTCGTCCCGGAAGGGCGATCTCTGAAGTAGACAGGGAGCGGAGAATCGATCAACTGTCGAGGCCGGTCAGGTCCTCGGCCATACTCGCGGTATGCTTGTGCCAGGCGGCGATCAGACGGTCATCGAACGGATCGTCGTCGCTGTTTTCGATTTTACCGCGTGAATCGAGCCATGCGACGGTACGACGCACCCCTTCGACCCAGGGAATCGTATAGCGGAAGCCGAGATCCGCGATGGCGGCAGAGTTGTCGAAGATACTGGGGTACTGGAAGATATCGATGCTGATTCCGGCGCGGCGCGGCGCGACGCGGGCCAGCAGGTCGGTCGGGATGTGGACGAGCGTGGGTTTGGGCGCCTCCAGGGCCTCGGCGACCCCCTCATGATAGCGGTTCCAGGTCATCCACTCTTCGCCCGTCAGGTTGTAGCATTTGCCGAACGCCTTCGGGTTGCCTGCGGCCCCGACGAAGCCACGCCCTACATCTTCGATATGGCAGGCCGCCCAGAGGCATGAGCCATCCCCATGCACCACGATCGGCTTGCCTTTGCGGATGCGGTCCAGGTAGGAGGTGCGTCCGCCAAACGAATGTACGATCGTGCCGCCCTCTCCATAGGTCTGCGAAGGTCGCAGCACCGTTACCGGAAAGTCGCCTCGCTCGCCCGCCGCCAGCAGAATGTCCTCGCACTTGCCCTTGTTCGCGCCGTAGCCTCCGATGGGGCGGCGCGGCTCGTCTTCATGGATGGGATAGCGGGAGGCAGGTCCGCCATAGACACAGACGGTGCTGCAGAAGAGGAAATGTCCTATGCGTCCCTTGAACGCCCGCACGACGCTTTCGGCATCGTCCGGGCCGAACCCGACCATATCCATGACGGCGTCGAAATGTCCGGCCACCGCCATCTGCGCCTCGAACGCCGCATACTCTTTGCGGTCGCCATGCAGAAACGTCGCGCCGTCCGGAATGCGCGCTTCGCTTTTGCCCCGGTTGTAGAGCGTGACCTCGTCACCACGCGCCAGGAGTTGAGTGGTGATCGCGGTGCTGATCAGCCCCGTTCCTCCAATGATAAGTATCTTCACTACTTTGTGTCCCTCTTCCGTTGTTTGTAGTCGCGGCGTCAAGCCGAACTCTGCGTCCGGCCTGACGCTCCTCCGTTCAGGCCAGGCGCTCACGCACACGCGGCATGAGTTTTGTGAGAGGAACTTTGTACGGGCAGGCAGCTTCTGCCCCGTGCCAGTCCGCCTCCTCCAGAGCCGCGAGATCGCGCTGGGCGGCGGGCAGTTGTGCGAAGAGGTCGCGGGCATGCTCGGGCTTGCCGTAATGGTCGTGATACATCAGGAAACGCAGGCTGTCGGCGACAGCGAGATTCGCGCCTGCGCCGCTGGCCGCCTTGCAGAGATGATCGCAGCCCCGACACCAGAGATGACTGACGAGGCGGGAGTGCTCCTGAATGGCCTGCGCCTCCGCGAGGGTCAGTTTACTGGCCACAGCTTCGGCGTTCTGTTTGACATGGTCGATATTGGTCATCTCCGAGCAGATCGACGCGATGCGGTCGTCCACGGCCACGGCCTTGATCGCCGCTTGATGCTGATTGAGGCCGCGCTTGCGGAACGGGTCGAACTTGTCCGGCAGGGTCATGCCTCCGACTTGCGTCTTCATGGCGACGAGTCCGATGCCTTTTTTGAAGCAGCGATCCATCGCCTTCTCCAGATCATCGCGCTTGTAGTAGTGGCAGTCGTAGCGGAACATAATGACATCGATGAAGTCGCTCTCCGCCGCCGCGTTCAGACACTCCACGACGGTATCGTCGTGCGTGGAGAAGCCGAAGAAGCGGGTCTTGCCGGATTTTTTCAGTCGGGCTGCCGTCGCTTTGATCTCCGGGTCGGTCAGCAGTTTTGCGTCCTGCACCTGATGCATATAGAAGGCGTCCACATAGTCCTGTTGCAGGCGGTCGAGCGAGGGCTGCAGATGCTTCTCCAGATCGCGGTGACGGTGGGTCTTGCTGACCAGCCAGAGTCTCTTGCGGGCCTCACTGTGCCCGGTTGCGCCACGGCTCTTGAGGAACTCGCCGATAGCCCGCTCGCTCTGACCGCCCCTATACCCTTCCGCAGTGTCGATATAGTTGATGCCCGCCTCGAAGCCAACGCTCAACACCTCGGGATCGATGTCCCAGGAGCCGCCATGCGACAGCCGCGAGACTTTCATGCCGGTCTTTCCCAGCATCGCCATCGGCATGGCGGGCTTTTTCTCCGCCAGGGGCGGGTCGGCGTACCCGGCCATTCCAGCGCTCAGGACGCCCGCCGCGCCGAGCGCCGTTCCGGTTCGTAGGAGGTCCCGCCGCGAGAGCGCGCCGGGGGTGTCGGTGCTGGTGTGGTCGTCTCGTTCCGCCATGTTCGTAACTCCTTCGCCCGTCGATACCGGGAGATGTCGATGCCTGACATTTGTATGGACGATGGATTCCACACCGGGTTACACTTCTCCTGCCTGCGTTTGCAGATTATGCCTTGACACTGGGGCGCTGGATGTGGTATATTTCAACGCTGGCTGACACAGGGTCAGGTTTTTTTGTGCCTGACGCGGCGATAGGCTGCGGCCGGTCGTCGCCATCACGCAAAAAGCATTTTTTCGCTGGAAAGCAGCGTCAGGGAGAGAGTTTTCATGTACGCTATCATCAAAACAGGCGGCAAACAGTACAAGGTCGCCGAAGGCAAAACGATCACGGTAGAGAAGCTGATCGGAGATCTTGCGACGACGGTCGAATTGACCGAAGTGCTGATGCTCAGTAATGACGCCGGAATGCGCGTTGGCGCGCCCACCCTTACCGGTGTCAAAGTCATCGCGACCATTCTGGAACAGAGCCGGGGTAAGAAGATCAACGGCTTTACGTATCGCCCGAAGAAGGGCCAGCATCACCGCTACGGACACCGCCAGTCGCAGACCAAACTCCAGATCACCAGCATCGAGGGTTAGGCCGCATTCGCGCACACTTTTTTCGAGGAGATACAGACGATGGCACATAAAAAGGGCGTGGGAAGTTCGCGCAACGGTCGCGACAGTAATCCCCAGCGACGGGGCGTCAAGCAGTACGGCGGTCAGGTCGTGAAGGCAGGCTACATTCTGGTACGCCAGTGCGGGACGCCTCTGCACCCCGGCGTCAACGTCGGCATGGGCCGTGACTACACACTGTTCTCGCTGATCGATGGCGTCGTCACCTTCGAGGGCGCCAAGAAACGACGGCGCGTCAGCGTCTATCCGGTGCCCGTTGTCGCTCCCGTTGAAGCTCCCGCCGCTGAAGCCGCCGCCTGATACAGTCCCGGTTTGGAAGGCCATATTCCTGGATCGCGATGCCCCGTGAGAAATTTTCTCACGGGGCATTTTGCGCTCAAAGCACGGCCAAAGCCAGCAAAACCAGGCCAATCCCAAATATTATGCGGAATTCTTGTGATTATTCGCCTTTTTGCCCATGTTGGCACGGTTCATGCAAGGCTCAGATTTTGTGGGATTGTTCCGAACCAGCCCAGGGGGTGGGTGCTACCGCTATCGAGGCTGATTATGTTCGGTGTCGTCTAAGGTCGGGACAACGATCCCGGCACGTTGTAGCCCGCTTTCTGGCGGGTGATGTATGAAGGAGAAGCAGTAATGGAAACGACAACGGGGAAAGTGAAGTGGTTCAATGACGCCAAGGGGTATGGCTTCATTGAAGCTGAAGATGGAGTGGACGTATTCGTTCACTACTCGGTCATCACCATGACCGGTTTCAAGTCGCTGCGTGAGGGCCAGGCGGTCGTCTACGAGTCCATTAACACGGACAAAGGACGTCAGGCCGCCAATGTCTCTCTCCCGGCAAACTAACCCGCCGGCAATCACTCGATTGCACGCTTCAGCGTAAAATCACGACGACACGGCAGACGAAGAGGACGCTCCCTGTGCAGACCCACAGGCGAGACGTCCTCTCATTTTGTCTGGCTCGTTCCTGCCACGAAGGGGAGCCCGTGGCATCTCCCTCGCGCGCAGCATGAGGCTGCCGATGATCAGTCCACGAAGTTGAACTCGTTGGTCATCAGCAGGGTCTGCGCATACTCCTCCCAGGGGGAGAGGCCCGCAGCGACCGGAGCTGAGGAAGCCGAGGCGAGCGCTATCTGCGAAGGCCTTATCTCCCCGACGGCTTTGAGGAAGTTGAGACCTGCGGCCGTCTCGTCCGGGGCAGGCACCCGCTGATAGAGCAGACGGTAGAGTGTGCGGATACGCTGGGCATCGTCTTTGGCGGCCACAACCTCCGGACGATGCAGCAGAGCCTTCGCCTCTTCCACGACGAACGGACTGTTCATCATATAGAGCGCTTGCTGCGGCACGGTGGTATGGTAACGCTGGGCGCTGCTCGCGTCCGGACTGGCAAAGTCGAACGACCGATAGAAGTTCTGCAGGTTGGCGCGGTCGATGTAGCCGTAGACCGTGCGGCGTTTGGTATACGGAGCCGTCGTCAACTCCACCGCAGGGCCGCCGATCTTCGCATCCATATCCCCGGAGACGGCCAGCAGCGAGTCCCGCATCGCTTCGAGATCGAGGCGCTGTCGATTCTGATGCGCCAGCAGACGGTTCTCCGGATCGACGAGCGCCTTGTGCGGGTCGCCCTCGCTGCTCTGCTGCCAGGCGCTGGAGAGCAGCATCAGCCGATGCAGGCGTTTGATCGACCAGCCGCAGGCGTACTTGTCGCCCAGCCCCTCCGGCGCGACGAATTCGGAAGCCAGCCAGTCGAGCAGTTCCGGATGTGTGGGCGGCTCGCCCCGGAAGCCGAAGTCGCTGGGAGTGCGCACGATCCCGAAGCCGAAATGGCCCAGCCAGACGCGGTTGACCAGCACACGCGCGGTCAGCGGGTTGGTCGGACTGGCGATGGATTCAGCGAGTTCCAGGCGACCGCTACCCTGTGTAAACGGCTTGCGATCTGGCCCGGTAAGAATCTGTAGGAAGCGGCGCGGCACACTGTCCCCACGATTGCCGGCGTTGCCGCGGATAAAGACATAAGGATCGAACGGCTTGTCCGAATCCAGCATCGCCATGCCCATCTCGGGCGCGGGCGGCATGGTCTTCTTCAGTTCCGCAATCTTGTCGTTCAGCCCACGCATCGTCTCCACGGCCGCCGGTTCGAAGCTCACCACGAGCTTCTTGACCTGATTGCCGTCCGGCAGAGCGCCTATCCGCAGCGCCTGCAGCACCTTCGCGTTCTCCGCAGGAACGGCGGTCAGGGTCTGTTCCAGCTTTTTGCGCAGCAGCACGGTCTGCGCCAGTATCAGATCGTCGACCTGCTTCTGCAGGGCGACCCTCTGGTTGTTCTGCTTCTCGAAGGGCTCCGCCACCGACTTCGGCGAGATGACCACGGGCGGATTCGGCTCGTAGGAGCTGGCGAAAACGCCGTAGAGCGAGTAGTAGTCTTTGTTGGGAATCGGATCGAATTTGTGGTTGTGGCAGCGGGCGCAGGCGACCGTCAGCCCCATCAGCCCCCGGCAGGTGACGTCGATGCGGTCGTCGATTATCGCCGCCTGGTCGTTCAAAAAGCGGCGGCCGACGGTGAGAAATCCGAGCGCGGCGAGACTGCTTCTGTCATCTCCCTGCGGCAGGCGGTCTGCGGCCAACTGCTGGGTCACGAAGCGATCATACGGCAGGTCGGTGTTGAAGGCGCGAATCACGTAGTCGCGGTAGGTGTAGGCGTAGTGATACTCCTTATCCTCCGTAAAGACATAGCCTTTGTTGTCGGCATATCGCGCGACATCCAGCCAGTGCCGCCCCCAGCGTTCGCCGTAGCGCGGGTCGGCCAGCAGTCTGTCGACGACTTTTGCGAAGGCATCGGGCGCGGTATCGTTGACGAAGGCATCCACCTCGGCAGGGGTAGGCGGCAGGCCTATAAGATCGAAGTTGGCGCGTCGGATCAGGGTTCTGCGGTCCGCATAGGGCGCGGGTTTCAGGCCTTTGGCTTCCAGCTTCGCAAGAATGAAGCGATCCACAGGCGTCTTGCACCAAGCTGCATTCTTTACGGTGGGCAGAGGCGAACGTTTGAACGGTTTGAACGACCAGAAACTCTTCTGCGCGTCGGTCAGCACATAGTCGCCGTTGGCGGGAGGGGCGACGGGCGCCTGCTCTCCAGGCCAGTGCGCTCCGCGCTGCACCCACTCCGCCAGGGCCGCGATCTCGTCGGGTTTCAGCTTCCCGGCCGGCGGCATTTTCAGGGCCGTATCGTAGTGCACCGCTTTAATGAGGTTACTCTTGCCGGGATCACCCGGTATCACCGCCGCCATGCCGCTGCCCCCACCGCGCTGCATGGCGGCCAGCGAGTCGAGGCGCAGCCCTCCCTGCTGGGCTTTCTTCCCATGGCAACTAAAACATTTCTCAAACAGGACGGGACGTATTTTGGTTTCGAAAAACTCCGTATCCTGCGGAGCGTTCACGGGCGGCTTCGGCGGAACGCCTTTGGTCTGTTGACCGCCGGCAGCCAGAACCATCCCGGCAAACAGCGCTCCCGCGCCTGCGCTCAATATCCAGCCGGTGGCAATATTTCCCATCCGTTTCATAAAGGTTTCGTTCTCCTGCTCGCTGCCATGCCTCGCTATCGGCGCCGTATCTCTTCTTTAGTATGATAGCATGAACCCGCGTTTGTTTCCCTATTTTCTCTTGTCGGCGCGTCGTGCCATCACAAAGCCTGCACGACAGGAGGGCGGCATGTAAGAAGCCCCGCAGCCTTGTTCTTTGAGAAGAGGCTGCGGGGCTCCTGGCAGAGCGCGGACAGTGCCGCGTAGAGTTTAGAGGCCGTAGAGGGCGGCGTCCATGTCGATGATTCCCTTGCCGAGCAGGCCGGTATAGGGCACATTCAGACTGTCAACCGAGTCGACTTTGGCCCGGATTCGCTGGCGAACCCGTCCGGCCAGCCAGGTCGGCTGCGCCGAGAAGATCAGCGCTGCCTCGGCGGAGACCAGCGGAGCGGAGAAGGAGGTTCCCGACCAGGCGGCGTAGTTGCCGTTCCAGAAGGTACTGGGCAGTCCGACACCGGGCGCGACCACATCCATCCAGGTACCGTAGTTCGAGAATGAAGCCTTGATGTCATTGGCATCAAGCGAGCCGACCGAGAGGGTGATACCGTTCCCAGCGGGATACTGCTGGGTGGAGGAGTTGTTGTTTCCTGCGGCGGTCACGATCACGATCCCCGCATTCCAGGCATCCGAAATGGCTTCCCGCAGAACCGGCGAGTCTTGCGGAGAGCCAAAAGACATATTGATTACTTTGGCGCCCCGGGATATGGCGTAGCGAATTCCCTCGGTCGTAGCCCCCAGGCCTCCCGATCCATCGCTATCGAGGACTTTCACGGGCAGCAG
>JBBQPO010000122.1:0-17292 GCA_038217285.1 Chthonomonadales bacterium | reverse complement strand
TTGAGTCCGCGAAGGAAATTCTCTGCGCGGCAGCGGAGAATTTGGGGTGCCCGGAGGGCTTCCTGCCTTCCCGTTTCAGCGCGGGGCTTGAGCCCCGTGAACCGTTCCGCGAGGGAATTTCATAAACGAAAATCACAGGGGAAACTGTGTTTCCGCGGTACTTTCCGGCTTTCGCGTCCGTCAGAGAGTTTAAGAAAGATGGCGAACATTTGCCATCCTCAGACTAACCCCAGGAAACCGTCGGACGCAGCAGGAGATAGACCTTATGGCAGGCCCAAGCAGAAAAGAAGTGAGCCATACGGCACGGGACTTAGCGAACCCCAAAACGTCGAACAAGTTTTACGACAAGGCGCTTACAGGCATGTATGAGGCCGTCGGCGAAATCGAGGCTTTCAGACGAATCTCCCAACACTTCCATCTCAAAGTTGAAGAAGACCCGGCGCTGAGAGGCTTCTTCCCGAAGAACATGACGGCCCTGGAAGAGCGGCTTGCGCTCTATCTCGCGGAGCGGACCGGAGGGCCTCCCGACTACTCCGCCGCGCGAGGCAAAACCAGTCTGTTCTGCAGGCATGCGCATCTCGCCATCGGAACGACCGAGGCGGAACACTGGCTTGAGCATATCTCCGCCTCGATGGAAGCAGAGGGAGTAGGCGAGGAGACCAGGAAACGACTGCTGACGAATCTGACCGATCTCGCCGCAACCCTCTCCGATCCTTTCGTTGCGTTGTATGGTCTGCCGCTTGCGGACCTGCGCCGTGAGCTGGAGGCAGATCCCGCGCTCGCTGTCGCCAATGATCACGGCAGGAACCTGATCTGCGCCGCAGCGATGCGATGGGACGTTCCTCGTATGCGTCTGCTGCTTGAGTTTGGAGCGGATGTCGATGCAAAAGATGCTGGCGGGCACAACCCCCTCTACCGGGCCGCGAATAGTGAAGGCTGCGAGGATGAGGAGGGGCGCGCTGCCATCGAACTGCTTTTGAAGCATGGAGCGAACGTGAATCAGGTCACTGGCGTCGGCGGCATGACCCCGCTCCATATGACCGCAAGACGAGGAACGACCAGAATCGCGGAGGCGCTTCTCGATGCCGGTGCAGACATCGAGGCGAAGGACAAGGACGGGGAGACGCCGCTGCGCCGCGCCGTGAACTGCGGGCAGGAGCCCATGGTTCGCCTGCTCCTAAGCAGAGGAGCGAATCCTCGATCAACAGATAAGAATGGGCGCACTCCTATCGACACTGCCCGAAGCGAGAGTGTGCGAAACGCGCTCCAGGGAGAGCAAAGGACAATGGAGAACGAATAGGACTCGAACCGGTAAGGGGATATGTTCGCGGTCAGGTATGCTCAAAAGGGCTGAAGCGTAATGCTTCAGCCCTTTACCCTCTCCCTACAAGCAGCCCCGGTACAGGTTCAGAGTAGCAGAGCGACCAGATCAGATCAGGTCGAAGCGATCGAGGTTCATTATCCTGGTCCAGGCGGCGACGAAGTCCTGCACGAACTTTTCCTGAGCATCCTCACATCCGTAAACTTCCGCGATGGCTCTTAGCTCCGAGTTCGAACCGAAGATGAGATCGACACGGGTGCCCGTCCATTGGACCGCGCCTGTGGCACGATCCCGACCTTCAAACATGTCCTGGGCATCCGAAGTCGCGCTCCACTTCGTTCCGAGATCGAGAAGGTTCACGAAGTAGTCGTTGGTGAGAGCCTCGGGCCGTTTGGTGAAGACACCGTGTTGCGACTGATCGAAGTTGGTGTTCAGTACACGCATGCCGCCGATAAGCACCGTCATTTCAGGAACGGTAAGCGTCAGCAGTTGCGCCTTGTCGATCAGCATAACTTCCGGGGTGATCGCGTGTCTGGTCGTCCCATAGTTGCGGAACCCATCCGCAATCGGTTCAAGCACGGCGAAAGATTCCACATCGGTCTGCTCCTGCGAAGCATCGGCACGGCCGGGGGTGAAGGGTACTTTCACATCATGACCGGCATTCTTGGCCGCCTTCTCGATGCCGACGCATCCGCCGAGAACGATCATGTCGGCCAAGGAGACCTGCGTCCCACCCGACTGCGCACTGTTGAACTCTTGCTGCATACTTTCCAGAGTGCTTAATACGGTCGCCAGTTGCGCCGGATTGTTGGCTTCCCAGTCCTTCTGTGGAGCCAGACGAATGCGCGCGCCATTCGCGCCGCCGCGTTTATCGGAACCACGGAACGTGGAGGCGGAGGCCCAGGCGGTCGATACCAGTTGAGACACCGACAGTCCGGATGCATGAATCCTGTTCTTGAGCGCTTCGATGTCTTGAGCGTTCATCGGTTCCTGGGTAACGGCCGGGAGGGGGTCCTGCCAGATCAGCTCTTCGGTCGGGACTTCCGGGCCGAGATAGCGTGCGCGCGGACCCATGTCGCGGTGCGTCAGTTTGTACCATGCACGGGCGAAAGCATCCGCGAACTGATCCGGATTCTCGAGGAAGCGTCGTGAGATCTGCTCATAGGCGGGGTCCAGTCTCAGGGAGAGGTCCGTGGTAAGCATGGTAGGTGCGTGACGCTTTGTCGGATCATGGGCATCCGGCACGGTCCCCGCGCCTGCGCCGTCTCTCGGCTTCCACTGGTACGCGCCGGCCGGGCTCTTCGTCAGTTCCCATTCGAAACCGAACAGGTTTTCGAAATAGTTGTTGCTCCACTGCGTAGGCGTCGTGGTCCAGGTGACCTCGAGGCCGCTGGTGATGGTATGGCTTCCATTTCCGCTGCCGTAGGTGTTTTTCCAGCCGAAACTCTGCTCTTCGATGCTCGCCGCTGCGGGTTCCGGGCCGATATATTTGCTCGGGTCGGCAGCGCCGTGGGTTTTGCCGAAGCTGTGGCCGCCGGCGATCAACGCAACGGTCTCCTCATCGTTCATGGCCATACGGCCAAAGGTTTCGCGGATGTCGTGGGCCGCTGCCACCGGATCGGGCACTCCGTTGGGGCCTTCCGGGTTGACATAGATCAGCCCCATCTGTACAGCCCCGAGAGGGTTCTCCAGATCGCGATTGCCCGTGTAGCGATTGTCTGCCAGCCACACGGTTTCCGGGCCCCAATAGATATCTTCCTGCGGTTCCCAAACATCCTCGCGTCCGCCGCCAAACCCGAACGTTTTGAAGCCCATCGATTCGAGGGCGCAGTTGCCGGCCAGAACCATGAGGTCCGCCCAGGAGATCTTTTTGCCGTATCTCTTTTTGATGGGCCAGAGCAGCAGACGGGCCTTGTCGAGGTTCGCATTATCGGGCCAACTGTTCAGAGGCGCAAATCGCTGCATGCCCGCGCCAGCGCCGCCGCGCCCGTCTGCAATGCGGTAGGTGCCTGCGCTGTGCCATGCCATCCGAATGAAGAACGGCCCATAGTGACCGAAGTCGGCTGGCCACCACTCCTGGGAGGTGGTCATCAGCGCAAAGATGTCTTGTTTTACGGCCGCCAAATCGAGTTTATTGAACTCTTCGGCGTAGTTGAACGAACTGTCCATTGGATCCGAGAGGCAGGAGTGTTGGCGCAGAATGCTAAGGTTCAACTGATTGGGCCACCAGTCACGATTTCTCGTTCCGCCCCCAGCCGCTTGTTTTACCACGCCCCCCATAAACGGACATTTACCTTCATGATTGAGGGCGGAAATGATGTCCGGTGTGTTGCCGTGCCGCGCTTCTGCAGCGCCCGTGCCGGTTGCGCTCTCACTGTTGAGGGCGGATATGATGTCGGGTGTGCCGGATTCCACGTTTGTGTCGCTCATGAATGTTACTCCCTTGGTTTTTCGGAATGAGTCTCTTGCTGACATTGGGGACACAGGCCCCAAAAAACCACTTCTGCCTCCTGGACGATAAATCCATGCGTGGCGGATGGCTCCAGACAGGGAGCCGCGCCGACCGTGCAGTCCACATCGGCCGTCAAACCGCACTGGCGGCAGACAATGTGATGGTGGTTGTCCCCCACCCGCGCCTCATAGCGCGCCGGATGGCCGGAAGGCTGGATGCGCCGGAGGAGGCCGGCCTCCTCCAGGATGTGCAGATTGTTGTACACGGCCTGCGTGGAGAGTGTGCCGAGCCGCTTGCGGGCCGCACTTGCAATGGCTTCCGCATCCCAATGCTGCCCCTCGCCCAGGACCGACCGGAGTACGGCGAGACGGGGCGCGGTCACCCGCAGACCGGCCCTGCGAAGGGATTCGTGAAGTGTGGATTCGTCAGGCGTCATGACAATGATTATAGACGCTCAATATGGAATAAGTCAATAGTACGACAGATTCAATAGTGGATCACAATCGGGGTTGACCGGGTGGGGCCCCTCTCTGATCCACCATGCGCCGAAATGCAGCAACTTGCATGCGCCGAAATGCAGCAACTTGCGTACAAGTAGCGTATGAGAGGAAGAGACGAGTATAATATTTTAGGACGGCGCTACCGGCTCTTTTGAGCAAGCAGCAAGTTTGATCAGATCACCGGGTTTAGGAAGGGAGTTGCTCCATGCCGAAAAGACATGAGACAGACGACGAGAGCAGCCGGGCGAGCGGATTGAGTCGGCGACAATTTTTGCGCGGCGTCGGCGCTGTCGGCGCAGGCTCGGCGCTGGTCACAGATCTGCTGGCACCGGACGTTAGTGCAGCCGAACCGCTGCCTCTGGCGGAGCCGCCTGCCGGAACCACGCTGCACAAAGGCTTGCAGGCGGTTACCCTCCAGGTAAACGGAACGGCCATGACCATGCAGATCGAGCCGCGCACCACCCTGCTCAACGCCCTGCGCAACCATGCCGATCCGCCTGTCACCGGCCCGAAACTCATCTGCGATCAGGGCGCGTGCGGCGGATGCACCGTGTTTTTGGACGGCAAAACCGTCTATGGCTGTATGCAGTTGGCCGTCGATACGGTCGGCAAACAGATCCAGACGATCGAAGGGTTGTCGGGAGCAAACGGCGAGCTCAGCCCGGTTCAGGAGGCGTTCGTCCATCGGGACGCGATGATGTGCGGGTTCTGTACGCCCGGCTTCGTCCTGTCGGCGACCGCGCTCCTCAAGTCCAACCCCAACCCGACTCACGAGGAGATTCAGAAGGGCTGTGCCGGCAATCTCTGTCGCTGCGGCACCTATCCCCATATCTTTGAAGCGGTCGCCGAAGCAGCGCAAAAAATGCGCGGAGGAGCATAGATCATGGCCGAGCCGCAGAATCAGAATCCCCCGAAAAAGAAGAAAATCAAAGTTCCCAAAGTCGTCAACGGCGTCGATACCCTTGTCGAGATTGAGGTGGACGATACCGCTGGCCCGATGTGGGGGCCGCGCGACGGGCACACCCTGCTCAACCATGACCTTCGGCGCGTGGACGGCGCTGCGAAGGTGACCGGTGCTGCCAAATATACCTACGATGTTCGCCCGGTTGGCATGTTGTACGGCCGTATCCTCACCTCTCCTTATGCCAGCGCCGAGGTTATCAGCATCGATACCGGCGCGGCGGAGAAGATGGAGGGCGTTAAGACCGTCATCAGTTACGGAACCAAAAAGCTCCGTTATGAGGGCGATCCGGTCGCTGCGGTCGCCGCGACCTCCCCGGAGATCGCCGAAGACGCACTGCGGGCGATCAAAGTCAAATACAGCAAGCTCGATCATGTGGTGACCTATGAGCAGGCGATCAAACCGGGCGCACCCAAGGTCTATCAAAAGGAGAACGGCAACATCCGCCCCGGTGAAAAGCGTGGAGACCGAGCGGCGGCAGAGGCGGCGCTTCTTAAGTGCGATGCGGTCGTCGAGCACGTGTTCGTTACCACCATGCAGCACCATACCTGCCTGGAAACCCACGGCGTCACCGTAGACTACAACGGCGGAGACTCCGCGACAGTCTACGCCTCGACGCAGGGCACGTTCAGCATTCCCGGCGAGGCCGCCGCCGCGCTGGGCCTGCCACAAAAGAGTGTAACGGCCGTGGTCGAGTATATGGGCGGTGGCTTCGGAAGCAAATTCGGCCTCGATCTGCCGGGGAGCATCGCCTGCGAACTGAGCAAGAAGGCGAAGGCCCCGGTCAAGCTGATGCTGACCCGACCGCAGGAGTTTCTCGCCTCCGGCAACCGCAACGGCTCCTGGCAAAAAGTGAAAGCCGGCGCTACGAAGGATGGTAAGCTGGTCGCGTTGATCGCCGAACAGCACCAGTTAGGCGGGCTCGGAGAAGGCGGCCTTGCGGGCCTGCCCTATATCTATAATGTCGAGGTGATCTACCGGGAAGTCGATGCCGTGCATACGCATCAGGACGCCTCCCGCGCCATGCGCGGGCCGGGCCACCCACAGCCCTCCTTCGCCATGGAGGCCCTGATGGACGATCTGGCCGCCAAGATCGGCATGGACCCCATCGAATTCCGGAAGAAGAATACGACGGATGTCGCCTATCATCGCCAGTTGGACCGGGGGGCGCAGGAGATCAAGTGGGAGCAGCGTCCGGCCGTTCCAGGAGCGGGCGTGGCGTATGGTCCGTACAAGTCGCTCAAGCGCGGCATGGGCTGCGGCTGCGCGACTTGGGGCGGAGGAGGCGGGCCGTCGTGCCAGGTCGATGTCTTCATCCAACCGGATGGCGCTATCGCCGTGCAGGTCGGAACGCAGGATCTGGGCACCGGCTCCCGCACCTACACGGGCGCTATCGTCGCCGAGGAGTTCGGGCTGCCGCTCAGCGCCGTCGAGACGCGCATCGGCCGCAGCAACTACGGCCAGGCGAACGCCTCGGGAGGAAGCACCACGACCGCCTCTCTCGCACCGGCAGTGAAAGACGCCGCTTACAACGCCCGGATCCAGTTCTTCGAGAAAGTCGCTCCCATGCTGGGCGGCAAACCCGAAGACCTGATCGCACGCGACGGCAAGATCTACGCCTCCACCGCGCCCGAAAAGACGCTCACCTGGAAACAGGCCTGTGCGACCCTCGGCATGGCCGGAATTGCGGCGCGGGGCGAGTGGAAACAGGGACTGTCGGGAGGCGGCGTCCACGGCGCTCAGTTTGCCGAAGTCGAGGTCGATATCGAGACCGGTCAGGTACGCGTCCTCAAGATGGTCGGCGTGCAGGACTGCGGCCTGCCTATGAACCGACGCGGCGTTCAGAGTCAGCTCAATGGCGGCATGATCCAGGGCCTGGGCTACGCGCTTCTCGAACAGCACTGGGTCGATTCGCACACAGGAAACATGCTCAACACCGCGATGGATGAGTATAAAATTCCCGGCTGCCTGGAGATTCCGGAGATGGTGTCGATCATCGACGATGGCGACACACGCAACGTGGTGATCGGCATGGCGGAGCCTGCGGCGATTCCCGGCGCGAGCGCCATCGCCAATGCGGTCTATAACGCCTGCGGGGTTCGGGTCACCTCGCTGCCCATCACCCCGGACAAGATCCTCGACGGTCTGTCGAAACAGAAGAAAGCCTGAAAGGAGTCCTCTTATGAGCATGAAATCGTTCGATCTCCATAACCCCAAGACTCTGCCGCAGGCGATCGCGCTGCTGGATGCCAGAGACATCGACAACCGGCGTCTGCGCCTGATGGCGGGCGGGCAAGACCTTCTCACAGAGATGAAGGATCGTCTGGTCGAGCCGGACGCTGTCGTCAACCTCAAGTATATTCCTGGCCTGAACCGATTGAGCTACGATCCCCGCACTGGCCTGCAGATCGGCGCGCTGGTAACGGTGGCGGAGGTAGCGGAGAGTGCGGAGGTGCAACAGCACTTCCCCGCCCTGGCGCAGGCGGCTGGCAGTGTGGCCTCGCCCCAGATTCGGCATGTCGGCACGATGGGGGGCAACCTCTGTCAGCGCCCGCGCTGCTGGTACTATCGCAACGAGCATATCCAGTGCCTCAAAAAGGGAGGGGATCGCTGCTATGCGGTGTCCGGCGAGAACAAATACAACGCCATTCTGGGAGGCGGACCCTCTTATATCGTGCATCCCTCCGACACCGCGACGGCCTTGACGGCGCTCGGCGCGACCGTTACCATCTTCGGGCCGAAAGGTTCGCGCATGGTGCCCATCGAGAAGTTCTTCATTCTGCCGCGCGTCAATGTGCGCCATGAGAACATTCTCAAGCCGGACGAGATCGTCACCGGCATTACGGTACCCGCTTCCCCGATGGCAGCCCACAGCGTCTATCTCAAATTCCGGGAGAAAACCTCGATGGACTGGGCGATGGCGGCGGCGGCGGTCGCGCTGCACACCTTGGGCGGTAAAGTCGTGGAGGCGAGAATCGTTCTGGGCGGGGTCGCGCCCATTCCCTGGCGCGTTCCCAAAGCGGAAGCCGCCCTCAAAGGCAAGACGCTCAGCCCGGAGACGCTTCATGCCGTCGCCGAAATCGCTCTGGCCGGAGCAATGCCGCTGGGGCAAAACGCCTACAAAGTCCCGCTTACCAAAACGCTCGTTCGCCGTGCGATTCATCAGGCGAACGCCTGATTCCACGTAAATCGAACTTGCAAATACCCGATTCCGGAGGGATAATATGATAGTGGAGAAAGCAACGATCCTCGGGACGGCGGCGGAAGCGACCGTCGCGCCGCCGGTAAACAGCCCGTTTTGCCGCGAAATCCGCAGCAAGAAATACTATTTCCTGCAGGAGATGCCGACGGAAATCCATCACCTGCGCGATGCCAGCAATCACTGCTGGTGCCAGCGCACCGTCCAGGCGTTTGGACCGGACGGCGAGCTGGTCCGCCCGGAAGACTGCAACGCGAGTCGCGGGTGCTACCGGTCACTCTTCGACGAAGGAGCCTCTTAAATGCAAAATCTACTGCTCACGCTGGCCCTGACGCTTTCCGTTACGGCAGCGAACGCTCAAACGGTCGCCAAGCCTGAGAAGCAAACTCTGACTGGCGACTATCTGGAAGCCCGCACCGCGAGCGTCTTCGCTGGCGCCTGTCACTATAATGGCGAACTGACGACGACCGGCCGCGAGGCCGAGATGGCCTGGCATATCCGTGACGGCGCCTGGAAGGGTACCTCGCTCTCCGGCCTCTCCGCCCTGGCCTCTATCGTGAGCGACGCCAATCTCCAGGATGAGACTGCGGCCCGCCGCTCCACGCTTTACATCGATGCGAAGGCCACGCCTGCGCAGTTCGAGGCGCTCTCGGCGGCGCTCAAAGCCCGTTACGGTAGGGCGTTCGGAATGATCGTCGCGATCAAGCGCACTCCCATCTCCTTCGCGCACACCGGCGAGAACTATCGTGTGGAAGCCAAAGGCATTACCTTGCTTTCTGTCGAAGCTATGCCGAACCACGAATGCTGCAAACAGCCCAATATGGTCTGGTACAAGCCACTGATCGAAATCAAAGACCGCCGCGTCGGTTACACGAAAGAGAGCGGTATCCAGGACAAGACCCTCGGCGTCACCTGGACCAAAAACGACCAGAACACCGCTTTCTATGGCACGTTCTAGCTTTGGCGTCGGCTAATCACCGGTCGCGCCTACCAGACAAGAAGATACGCCGCGAAGAAGCTCCCTTTCGACATAACCGAAAGGGAGCTTCTTTTTCTATTTTCTGCCGGTCAGGGGCCGGTGCCTCCTGGCTTCTAAGCCTCCGGTGTCATCTCGAAAGCTGCCCTTGTCGCCTCTGTTGAAGACGCGCTCACAGCGGAATTGGGTACACTGATGCAAACGAGCGTAGAATCGTACGCTTTTTGATCGGGTGTCGAAAGGAGCTTCCCATGCCTCTCCTCTCCAGTCACGGGTGTAATGTTCGCCTGCACACCAGCGCTCTGCTTCGGCATTGCCTGGCTGCTTTCTCAGGCCTGCCGTTGGCGATACTGCTTCTGATCACAGCGGCGGTTGTTCCGGCGGCCGGTAGAGGCGCGTCACGGCAGACCACCATCATATCCGACTGGACGTTGATGGTCTATATGGATGCGGACAACTCCCTGGAAACCCCGGAGATGGCCAATGTCGTGGAGATGCTGCACGTGGGAAGCAGCGAGAATGTCCAGATCGTGATGCTGTGCGATCGCAGCGCGAAAAGTGAGCCGAAGGACCGCTACACCGATGTTGCCATCGGCGGGCTGCCGAACTGGTCCGGCGCCAAACTGCTGCATGTCGAGAAAGGCAAACTGAAATCCCTGGCGGACTGGGGCGCGACCGATATGTCCGATCCCAGTACGCTGCGGAAGTTCCTGGCGGCGTCGGCCCAGGCTTTTCCGGCCCACCACTATGGCCTCATCATCGCGGATCACGGCTCCGGGTGGGCGGCGCTCTGCGTGGATGAGTCGAGCGGAGACAAGACGATGAGTCTGCGCGATCTGCGGGCGGGCCTGGAGCCGTTCGTGACGACGCATGGCAAACTGGACCTGATCGGCCTGGATGCCTGCCTGATGGCAAGCTTCGAGACAGCGCAAGCGCTCGCGCCTGTGACGCATATCATGGTCGCGTCGGAAGAGCTGGCGCCGGGACGCGGCTGGAACTACGATGAGCTGTCGAAGGCGCTGGTGCAGAAGCCCACGATGAACGGGTACGACCTGGGCCGCGCCATTATAGACGCCTATACGATTCACTTTCGTGAGTCGAAAGATCCGATGGCCCGATCCGAAGCCGTAGGCACCACGCTCTCGATGCTGAACCTCGACCAGTTTGCGCCACTGCAGGCGGCCGTCTCCACGCTGGGAGACCGATGCGCCGCCTCGCTGCATAAGGGGCGCGCAGGCTGGATCAAGGTGGCGCGTCCGCGCGCGGTCTCCGAGGAGTTCGGCGAAGTCGGAGTGCGCGGAGAGGGCGGTGAAGAGGAGATGCACGATCTGATGCATCTCGCGCAGACGCTCGAAAAATCGGACGATCCTGCGTTGCGTGAGGCCGCTCTGCAGGTCGATGACGCGATTCGCCATGCCGTCACCTACTTTATGCTTGGAGGCAGCACTCCCCACGCCGGTGGAATCTCTATCTTCTTCCCCATCGAGGGCATTCGGCTGGACGAGGAGAAGGGGCGTGACTATCTCTCCCGTACCTTCTCCAAAGACTGCCGCTGGATCAACTTTCTGAGCCTCTACTCCGTCGCCGTCAACGACTACGCCGACAAGCCCAAACTGTTTCCGCTGAAGGCGACAGGAAGGACGGCATCCCTGGAAAAACCCATCGAGATCTTCTCGAAATGCACGGATGGCGACATCGACAAAGTCCATTTTCTGATGCTGGCGCACGATGGCCCCGATCTTCTGATTCTGGGGCGCTTTCCCACGTTCATATTGCCGGACGGCACCCTCGCCCATCGGTTCAAGGGCACCTGGTTCATGCTCACCAATCAGAAGGAGGGGGTCACCTGCCCGATCACCTCTTTCGAAGCCCTCGACCCGAAGGGGGAGAGCTATCTGGCCTATGTTCCCGGCCAGATCAAACGCGCCGGTTCCGACCAATGGACCGCGGTTCAGTTCACCTTCCTGGTGACGGCGGCCGGAGCTGCGCCCAGCGGCCAACTGCTCTATGCCTTCGCCCAGACGAAGCAGGGACCGCTGCAGATGCCGATCCTCGCCGGCGATTCTATTCGGCCCACCTACACACGCCTCAAAGCCGACGGTGATGTGGCCGATTGGACCGGGAAGGCCTCGCTCCACCTCGATGCCCCGACCGATCTCAGAATGGGATGGGGCCTGATCGGCAAGGGAGCCTATAAACTTGGATTTGAGGTCATCAATCTGGCAGGACTTCCCTCTATGCAACTCGAAGACTTCATTCTGGAATAGCGGCGAAGCGCCAGTGCCTTCTGCGCAAAGAATGCTCGCCTGGCGGCCGCGACAGCGCGGGAGGAAGAGACCATGCCAACCACACGTCAACGCGGACTTTCGTCCGAACAGATCGCGCAGTTTCACGCCGAGGGATTTCTGGTGGTCGAGGATCTGATACCGGAGTCGATACTCGCCGGTATGGAGCAGGGCATCACCGATCAGATCGACCGAATTGCGAACGATCTGGTGCGCACCGGCGAGCTGTCGTCAACGTATGCCGACGAGCCCTTCACGACCCGGCTTACGAAGATCACGGCGAAGACACCCCGAGTCATCAAGGAGATTACGGACGGCGCGCTGGCGATCCCTGCCATCTTCGAGATGATTCGATGCGAGCCTCTTCTGGACGTGGCCGAGTCTCTCTGCGGCCCAGAGATGATCGCCTCCAGCGTCTACCGACTGCGCCCCAAGCTTCCGAATTATGGCCCTGGCGTGGTGCCGTGGCACCAGGATTCGGGGTATTTCGAGCCGTACTGCGACCAGGCTCTGATACTCACCTGCTGGGTACCGCTCGTGGATGCCGATGAACGGAACGGATGCCTTCAGGCACTTCGCTTCGGCCACCGGGGCGCTGTCGCGCCGCACGGCTTCGGGCCACACCACTACCTCGAGATCGCCCAGAGCGATCTTCCTCCCGGTGAGGTCGTCACCGTGCCTGTACGCCGCGGCGGGGTCCTGCTCTTGACGAACCTCACGCCCCACTGCAGCACACCGAACGTCAGCGAGGAGATCCGCTGGTCGATGGATCTGCGTTATCAGTCGGCCGGCCTGCCGACGAACGCGCCCATAACGCGGCTGCCGGAGGAGCTTCCCCACGAGCCGTCGGCACCGATCGCCTGCTATCCACCGGAGGCCGATGTGTTGATTCGAAGCGCAAAACGGCGGCACCAAGTCATCGAAAGCCCTTCCGAGTTCGAGCGGATCCGCGCTGGCCACGCGCCGGGCCCCATCACGGAGCGATGGGGCAATCCTACGTTCTGGAAAGAGGGAGGTCGCCGCCGCACTGGGCAGGAGAGGAAGGCATAAAACGCCGTTCCTGCCGGAAAAAGGGCGACAGGGCGCACTTCAGGGATTCATATTCCAATTTGCCTGCCCACCTTGGATTCCTAGGGCCTGTCCTTTCCCGGTGGGAAATAGGCTTTTTTCAACATTTTCACATACTCCGCCAGTGGGGGCAACCCGAGCTGCGCGCGACGCTGATCCACATGCGTCGCCTCCCCGATGGGAAAGAGAGCAGGTTCCTTGTCCTTCCACTTAGCAAATGGCAGCGTCTGCGTTCCATAGACTTGAGGCTGGCCGTCCCCTACCAACACACGATCCAGCAACAGGGCGTAACTCTGCCCATCTAACTTGCCGGATCGATACGCGCCCCGAATAGGTGGCAGCATCTCCTTCTGGAACTCGTGGGGACTGTGCTGAACCAGCAGGAAGGCGGCTTCTGTGCCATCTATCCCGACGAGTGCAGGCCCCGGCCATCCGTGTTGACGGACGATCTCTTTGATCCGCGCCAGGTTCTGCGCGTCGATGGCGGCCATGCGCGTCTGGATCTCTTTGTCAGGATGGTCCATTCCCTGCTGGATCAGTTCGTGGCGAATAGCCTGATCCTTTTCAACCCTCTCCAGCAACTCGGCGCGCAGCGCCTTTTTGGCGATCGGAGTTGCGACACTCTTTCTCCTATCGGTCTTCGAGCGCAGAACCAACAGCAGCGCAGGCTCTGCGGGCGCGCCTTGCGATGTTCTCGTTCCGACCCGAAGCGGGATACTCAGAAGGTGCAACGTCTCCGACTCGACGACCAACGTGTAGGCGCCGGGGGCGACATCTCCGAACTGAAACTGCCCGCTCTCTCCGGAAACGACGGTGGAGACCGGCGCGTGTTTCTCATCGAAAAGAGCGATGCGCAGTCCCGGCGTCGGGTTGAACCATTTTCGGGCAGGCCGCGCAAGCACTGCCTGCCCTTCGATGCGATCTACCGAGAAAGCTTTCGCGCCCATCGGAGGCTGCATAAAGGCGATAGGGTTCACTTTGTCGCGCGGTGACTGCGTAGAGCCGAGGTTTTCGTACCACTTGACGTTTGCGGTGGCGGCGCCGGTGCAGATAAGGTCGATGCGTCCATCCCCGTTCAGATCGGCGGCGACCATTCCGGCCCCGGCCATGCCGCCTGCATCGATAACCGAGCGTTCCCACTGCGTGCCGTCCGCGTTGAGGCAGCGATAGCAGTACAGGTTGTGCCCGCGACCGCGATAGCTCGCCAGAATTTCGCTCTGTCCGTCGCCGTCCAGATCCGCGCAGACAAGCGCATGTCCGTCTTCCAGAGTAGCGTCGATGACCTGCCGCTTCCACAGCCCTTTACCGTCGGCAGGGGGCGTATAGACCACGACCTCGTTGCCATGCCACGGCTCGATGGTGGCGAGGAATGGCCGTCTCTTCTTGCTTCCCACAGTCGGTTTGAGCCAGCCGCGATCCACCTCACTGCTGCCCCGTTTGGGAGGCATGGACTGTTCTCCCGCCGCCAGGGGAGTCTTCTGCCATGTGCGCGCACTGCCCTTTCCCATCGGCTTGAAGAGCGTCACACCTTCAAAACTCGCCACGAGCAGATCGTCGCGCCCACCGCCGTCGAAATCCAGGATCCGCATGCCATGCGCCACGGTAAGGGAGCGATCTACCACTCTGGCGTGCGCCTCCCCTTTTGCAAAGGCGTAGCTGACGATGGAGAGCGGCGCAATGTAGGTGGGAGCGATCGCGCCGGGACCGAGAATAGGAACGACGACCAGCTCCTTCTTGCCGTCGCCGTCCCAGTCGGCCCACCGCAGGCGATGGGTCGTCGGCAGCATCGCGAAGTCATGCCCTGTCCACTCAGCCGTCACATCCGCTCCCGGCTTGAACCACTGGAGGCGTCCGCCTGTCTGCGTGTTGCCGAGATCGAACTCGCTGGCGACGGCCAACTCCATCTTTCCGTCGCCATCCAGGTCGTAAGCAGCGATGTCGATGTTGCCGTGCGTCGAAGTCGTGACAAGATGCTTTTTCCAGGTCGGGTTCTCGTACCAGGCGATCTCGCTCTTGTCGCTGGAGAGCGCGAGGATGTCGGGCTTGCCGTCACCGTTCATATCCGCGACCGAACACTGATATGCGCCCGGCAAGTGGTCGATCAGATGTTCGCGAAACCGCACGGGCGGCGTCACCGCTTCTCGCGAACCTTGTGCAAAGCCCGCGAACACGGCCATACCGGGCAGGCATAGCATCGCCAATATAATAGCCACCAGCCCTGGTCTTCCGACGTTCATAATGTCGTCCTCTTTTATTTTTTTGGTTCCCGACGAGTACTACGGCCACATTTTACCTGTTTAGGCCGCACAAAGGATAAAATATGTGGTACAATAGAGTATCTGATACATGGACACGAATTTCTTAGACTGAACCGCACTTGATGTAACTCCTGAATCGGCCCTAGTTCCGCTCTTCTCCTGTGCATTTCTGGTTAGGCTTCTTCTTGATTTCCTGATACTCGTCTCAGATGATGAAGATATTTACAGACTTCATCCACTTTATGATGTCGTCCCGGTCCACCGGTGACGCGACATCAGGACCATTTCCTTGTTCCGGAACGGATCAGGAAACAAGAAAGGAGCCATCCCAATGGCAACTCGTATCTATGTGGGCGGACTGCCCTACTCTGCAACCGAGCAGGAACTGCAGAACCTGTTCTCTTCGCACGGCACGGTCTCTTCGGCCAGCGTGATCACCGACAAGTATACCGGCCAGGCCAAGGGCTTCGGCTTCGTGGAGATGGGCACCGACGCCGAGGCTCAGTCCGCGATCAATACTCTGAACGGTACGCTTATGGGCGGACGCACCCTGACCGTCAACGAAGCCAAACCCCGTGAGGAGCGCCCGCGCAACAGCGGCGGCGGCGGTGGTTATGGCGGCGGTGGCGGCGGCAATCGCGACGGCGGCGGCTACGGCGGCGGCAACAACAACAGCCGCTGGTAATCCCGCGTCCTGAAATAGAGGAGCCCTCCCAAATTCGGGAGGGCTCTTTTTTGTCGTGCGGGCGAGCCGGTTCACACAACATTAGGACAGGCGCAAGAATAACTGCTTCACAATCAAGGCAGTTTTCATCTCATTCGAAGCGAAAATGAGGAGCGTTAATTCTTGCGCGTTGCCTTACTTCGGTTGCTTTGCGCCTGCCGCCTGGTCCAACAGAGTCAGGATGGAGGGATCGATGTGATAGTCCTTCGCGGCCCGGTGCGCCGCTGCCGGGACCGCGACGGTGTCGTCTACGTAGAGGTCGAAGCCGATAGGATTTTGCAGGCGTTCCGGCGTCATTCCGCCCAGGCTGGAAAAAGGAATTCTCAACTCGAGCGCATACCCGTTCGTCAGGGCGCGCCCGGCGATATCGAAGGGGCCCAGCGGAGCCACTTTTTGATTACCGGCGATCCAGCGTACGGTCCTGTCGCCCGGCTTCGGGGCGGTGATCATGAGCTGGTAGACGCCGTCGGAATAGTCACGATTCCCGAGTTTCGGCCCGCTGCCGGAGGTAGGACGCACATCTAAGAAGAGCTGGACACAGTCTCCGAGATACGGCGGGTCCTGAGTCTTTACGGAGGCATCGAGTACACGGACGGTGATGTAGAGCGCCTGGTTGTCATAGCGCAGATTGAAAACCGCCGCGTCTTTGCTCTTGTCGCTGGCAAAGCCGGACACGTCGTCGATCCCCTGTACGATACAGCCCGACCGTGGATCGAGCGTACCCCAGTCGGAAAGGTCGCCATCTACGCTTGGAGGCTTCGGGCCAGCGGGCGCAAGCGGAATCACTCTGCCCAGCGTTGCCGCCGCGAAACGGAGATCCAGGGAGTTCGCCTGAGTCTCCTGTCGAGGTGAGGATCCCACAGAAACGCTGGAAACCTGTAGTAAAGCCAACGCCAGGCAGGCATAGAGAGGAATACGCAGATTCTGGATTCGCATGGGAGTCCCTTCAGGCATCGGAGTGTGAACGGTTGCTGATCCCACTTTACGCCAGCCGACGGGCTAAATCCTGCTATTCGCCCCTGAGATTACGACGTAATCGGGAGGGTAAAAGAGAAGGTGCTCCCCTTTCCCAATTCGCCCTCCACCCAGATCCGGCCGCCGTGCGCTTCCACAGTCATCTTGCAGAACGTGAGGCCCAATCCGGTGCTCATCTTGCGGCCTCCTTGGCGTGTTTCCACCTGGCCAAATTTTTCGAAGATGCGTTCGAACGCCTCCTTCGGGATGCCTTCACCGGTATCGGACACGGAGAAAATGACCTCCCTCTGCGGGGCGTCATGGCGCGCAGTCAGGGTAATGACGCCGCCTTGCCGCGTGAACTTGATCGCATTTCCCAGCAGGTTCACCAATGTACGGCCGAGTTTGTCCTGGTCAGCGCGCAGGAGAGGCAAGGTCTCCAGTGCCTCTTTCGTTTGACGTTTAGACTACAGAGCAGCCGAAGATAAACTTTGGCTGCCCCATTGGGTACCTTTCAGTTAACAAGAAAGGAAGGTGCCCACATGGATTTTAGCACACTTGCCGACTTCCGGCGCAAGACCTATGCCTGCTTTG
>JBBQPO010000121.1:0-17424 GCA_038217285.1 Chthonomonadales bacterium | reverse complement strand
GCCCCATCGACGCCTTTATCCTCGCCAAACTTGAAAGTAAGGGACTGAAGCCCGCCCCGTCCGCCACCCGCGCGGTCCTCCTTCGCCGAGCCTACTACGATCTGACCGGCCTGCCGCCGACGCCCGTGGAAGTGCAGGCGTTCCTCGCCGACACGTCTGCCAACGCCTGGGAAAAGGTGGTCGACCGGCTGCTGGCCTCCCCGCACTATGGCGAACGCTGGGGGCGGCACTGGCTCGATCTGGTACGGTACGCGGAGACGAACTCCTTCGAGCGCGACGGCGCCAAGCCCTTCGTCTGGCGGTACCGCGACTATGTGATTCGCGCCTTCAACGCCGACAAGCCGTACGACCAGTTCATCCGTGAGCAGTTGGCGGGCGATGAGCTGCCCAACGCCACCCCGGAGACGATGATCGCGACCGGTTACTACCGACTGGGCCAATGGGACGATGAGCCTGCCGATCCGGAACAGGCGCGCTACGACGAGATAGACGACATCGTCGCGACGACGGGGCAGACTTTCCTTGGCCTGACCGTGAACTGCGCCCGCTGCCATGATCACAAGCTGGATCCTATTCCGCAAAAGGACTACTACAGCCTGGTCTCATTCTTCCAGGGCACCACGCGCTACGGCCAGCCTGTTCCCCAAAACTCCCTGCGCCCGATCGCTCCCGAAGCAGATCGTATCAAGTATGCCGCTGAGGATCGCGTTTATCGTCTCAAACTGACCGGCATCGAAACGAAGATCGACACGATTGTGAAGACGGTCGAGACCGATTTCACACCGGTCGAAAAGGAAGAGTTCAAGACCGATGTCCGGCGGCCGGCCCTAATGAAAAAGCGCGTTCCGGCGAAGATGAGCCAGGCGAGATTCGACGACTATGTGGCGCTCACGAAACAGCGCGAAGAGCTTGTCAAGTCGCCGCCTCCTGCGCTGGAACAGGCGCTTGTGGTTACCGAGACGGGGCGGGAAGCGCCGCCGACCCATATACTGCTGCGCGGCAATCCTCATGTGCCCGGTGACGAAGTGCAGCCTGCCTTCCCGCAGGTTCTCGCTCCCCCGCAGCCGGTCATCGTGCCGCCTGCCAACGGAAGCTCCAGTGGCCGGCGTCTCGCCCTCGCGAACTGGATCGCAGGCAAAGACAATAAGTTGACCGCGCGCGTCATGGTCAACCGTATCTGGCAGTATAATTTCGGACGTGGCATCGTTCGCTCCAGCAGCAACTTCGGCAAGCTCGGCGACCGTCCGACGCATCCGGAGCTTCTCGACTGGATGGCTTCTGAGTTCGTGAATCAGGGCTGGTCTTTGAAGAAGATGCACAAGATGCTGCTGATGTCCAACACCTGGAAGATGTCGTCGCAGGCCAATCCGAAGGCGCTGGCGCAGGATCCGGAAAACAACCTTTTCTGGCGGTTCGACATGCGCCGTCTCGAAGCCGAAGAGGTACGGGACTCGATCCTGGCGGTCGATGGATCGCTCAACCCGAAAATGTTCGGGCCTAGTATCTATCCGACGATGCCGCGTGAGGTGCTTGCCGGCCAGTCCGTGCCCGGAGCAGGGTGGCTCACCTCCACGCCGGAAGAGCAGGCCAGGCGGAGCGTCTACATCCATATCAAGCGCTCGCTCGCCCTGCCGATTCTGGCCAGTTTCGACGCTGCCGATACCGACACGACCTGTCCGGTGCGCTTTGCGACCACGCAGCCGACGCAGGCGCTGGGGATGATCAACAGCACCTTCTCCAACGCGCAGGCGCGGCTTTTCGCGGAGTTGGTGCAGAAAAGCGCCGGTTCCGATCCGGCTGCCGAAGTGAAGTTCGCGCTATGGCGCGTGCTGCAACGGGAACCGACCGCCAAAGAGATCGCGCGCGGCACGAAGTTTATGGCGAAGGCGGAATCAGAGCAGCACTTGAGCCCACCGGAGGCGCTGCGGTACTTCTGCGTCATCGCCTTGAATTTGAACGAGTTTCTCTATCTGGACTGAAACCTGTCCTGTTCGCGAGGAGAGTGTGTAAGCTATGCAAAACCCCTATCGAAAATCCAGTTCTGCCGCCAGTGGCGGCTTCTGTGGGCGTACCCGGCGCGAGTTTCTGTGGGAGGCGGGCGGAGGGTTTACCTCCGTGGCGCTGGCCTCGATGCTGGCGGGCGAGGGCTTTCTCGATGCACAGTCGGTGCGCGCCGATGGTGTAACGCCCTTCAAAAACCCGCTCGCTCCCAAGAAGCCGATGATTCCGCAGAAGGCGAAATCGGTCATCTTTCTCTATATGTATGGCGGCCCGAGCCAGATCGACACCTTCGACTACAAGCCCACGATGTACGGCATGGACGGCAAGACGATCAACGTGACCACCTTCGGGCGCGGCGGCCATAAAAACCAGGGTCGCATCGTCGAGCCGCGCTGGAAGTTCAAGCAGTACGGGCAGAGCGGCAAGTGGGTTTCCGACCTCTTTCCGCATCTGAGTGGCTGCGTCGATGATATTGCGTTTATACACTCCATGACCGCCGATTCGCCGATTCACGGCTCCGCGATGCTGCAGATGAACAGCGGCAAAATCCTGAGCGGTAGCCCCTGTATAGGCTCCTGGACCAACTATGGCCTCGGCACGGTCAATCAGAACCTGCCGGGTTTCGTCGTCATGCTCGACCCGCGTGGCGGCCCCATCAGCGGCCCCAAAAACTGGAGCAGCGGCTACATGCCCGCCACCTACCAGGCGACCGTCATTAACGCGGGTGAGACGCCAATCCTCGATCTGAAGCGTCCAGTCGATGAAAGCGACAGCCTGCAGCGTCAAATGCTCGACACTCTGAAGGAGTACAACTCCGAGCACGAGGCGATGCGCAGCGACAACTCCAATCTCTCCGCACGAATCGCCAGTTACGAACTGGCCTACCGGATGCAGTCCAACGCGCCCGAAGCCACCGACCTGAGCAGCGAACCCGAGCACGTCAAGGAGATGTACGGTCTCCACGACAAGAAGACGGAGGTCTTCGGACGGCAGTGTCTCATGGCGCGGCGGTTGGTCGAGCGCGGGGTCCGTTTCATTCAGCTCTACAGCGGCGGCGCGCATGTCGACTCCACCTGGGACGCGCACAACGACCTCATGACCAACCACACGCTTCACGCCGGGGAGACCGACAAGCCGATCGCCGGGCTTCTCAAAGACCTGAAGCAGCGCGGTCTGCTCGACAGCACGCTGATTGTGTGGGGCGGCGAGTTCGGACGCCAGCCTACCGCCGAATATGCGGTCGGCACGGGGCGCGACCACAACGCCTACGGCTTTACGATGTGGATGGCAGGCGGCGGCATCAAGGGCGGTGTCACGGTAGGCCAGACCGACGAACTTGGCAGCAAGGCGGTGGAAGACCCGTTCAAGGTCAAGCATCTGCACGCGACGATGCTTCATCAGATGGGCCTCGATCCCAATAGGCTGACCTACTTCTACGGCGGTCTGAACCAGAAACTCGTCGGCGTCGAAGGCGCCGATCCGATCAAAGAAATCATCGCATAAAGGAATTCTACTCAATGAAGCGTATCATGATCGCCTCTCTCACCGCACTCGTCGGCCTCTCCAGCCTCGTGGTGGCCCGCGCCGACAAGCCTGCCGCCGCTGCCGCCCATGACTCGACGGTTACGCACCGCCTGGTCGTGCAGGACAAGGGCCGCGTTCTCATTCTCAGCCCAACCGGGCAGATCGAATGGGAGACGCCCTGCAACTACACCTCCCACGACATCTCCGTGCTCCCGAACGGCAATATTCTGCTCAACACCGGCCCCCGTACCATCGTCGAGATGACCCCGAAGAAGGAGATCGTCTGGAAATGGGAAGCAAAGCCGAAAGCGCCCTACAACGGGGCCGTGGAGGTTCACGGCTTTCAGCGTCTGAAAAACGGCAACACGATGATCGGCGAGACAGGCAACCTGCGCATCATCGAAGTCGATAAGGACAATGCGATCGTCAAAGAGATCCCACTGACGGTCGATCACGAAAGCCCACACCGCGACACCCGCCTGGTGCGCAAACTGGATAACGGGCACTATCTGGTCGCGCACGAAGGCGACGGCAAGATCCGTGAGTACGACGATAAGGGTGCGGTCGTCTGGACTTATGCCCTGGATCTGGTCGGCCAGCCCGAAACCGGCGGACACGACGGACACGGTATCAACGTCTTTGGCGTGGTGCGCCTCAAGAACGGCAACACCATGATCGCCGGCGGTAACAACAACCGCGTCTTCGAGGTCACGCCGGAAGGCAAGACAGTCTGGAGCGTCGAGCGCGATGAGCTGCCCGGAATCCACCTCTGTTGGATCACCAATCTGGAAGTGCTGCCCAACGGCAACGTCGTTTTCGGCAACTCCCATGCCGGTCCCAACAACCCGCAGATCGTCGAAGTCAGCCGGGACAAGAAGGTCGTCTGGACGCTCAAAAACTGGGATATTCTCGGCAACGACGTCGTCGCCGTCCAGATCCTCGACGTCAAAGGCAAGGTGCTTCGGTAAGTTGGCACGCTCGTGTTGGCTTCGCACTTCACCGGGTGACCTAACCCCCCCGTCCCCTCCTTCCCGACTGCGTTCGCTTCGCTCACCGGGAAGGGGGGTGCCCGTCTCTTCCTTTTCCTCATCGCATTCCACCTTATTTGAGTGGAAGAGGTCGAGACTCCACCGCCTTGCAGTCTGTTTAAACAAGACAAAAGGAACGCAATAGAACGCTGGATACGGTGAGACACAACGAGAAAAATGTTGAGACGGGCACCCCCTTCCCGTGTCGGGAAGGGGGACGGGGGGTTAGGTCGCCCGCTCACGCTTCGCGAGACATTTAGAAGGAAGTGATATGACAGCACGTTGGACAGGAGTTTTTCCCGCCGTTACCACGCAGTTGAAGAAGGACCAGAGCCTGGACCTGGACGCGACTGCGCGGCATATTGAAACGCTCATCGCGTCGGGTGTCTCAGGCATTATCATGCTGGGCTCGCTGGGCGAGAATGTTGCGCTGGAGCCGGAAGAGAAGCGGCTGGTCGTGAAGACGGCGATCAAGGTGAGCCAGGGGCGGGTGCCGGTGTTGAGCAGCATCTCTGAATGCAGCACCGCTGCGGCGAGCCGGTATGCGCGCGACATGGAGAACCTTGGCGCGGATGGGCTAATGGTGCTTCCGGCGATGGTCTACAAATCGGACCCGCGTGAGACCATGACCCACTTTCGTACCGTGGCCCGCTCCAGCGGCCTGCCGATCATCGTCTACAACAATCCGCTCGCCTACGGTGTGGACATTACCCCTGAGATGTTCGCCGAAATGGCCGATGAAAAGACACTCGTCGCGATCAAAGAGTCGTCGGGCAATATACGCCGTATCACCGACATTCTCAACCTGATCGGCAATCGCTACACGATCTTTACGGGTGTGGACGACCTTGCGCTGGAGAGCATTTTCCTGGGAGCAGAGGGCTGGATTGCCGGAGTCGGGCTTGCGTTTCCTGCCGAGAATCAGTACCTCTGGGATCTGGCTGCGAGCGGGCAGTGGGAGAAGGCTCGGGAGATCTACCGCTGGTATATGCCGCTGCTCCATCTCGACATTCCGCTGAAGTTCGTGCAGTATATCAAGCTCTGCGTACAGGAGTGCGGCCTCGGCGCGGAGTGGGTGCGCGCGCCCCGTCTGACGATTGAAGGCAAGGAGCGCGAAGAGGTGCTGGCGATCATCCACAAGGGCATCGCGACGCGCCCCTCTGTTCCCGCCAGAGCGAAGGCGTAGGGAAATGAGCGACAGCGTCGTACAGCACGTTCATGTCATCGACTCTCATACGGGCGGGGAGCCGACACGCACCGTTATCAGCGGCGGGCCCGACCTGGGTGAGGGGCCAATTGCTGAGCGTACGCAGCGTTTTCGAGACGACTTCGATTCGTTTCGCTCGGCGGTCGTCAACGAACCGCGCGGCTCCGATGTGCTGGTCGGCGCGCTGCTGTTACCGCCCTTCGACCCCTCCTGTGCAGCGGGCGTAATCTTCTTCAACAATGTGGGCGTGCTCGGCATGTGCGGCCACGGGACCATTGGCTTGATGGCGAGCCTGGCCCATCTGGGCCGTATCACACCCGGCGCTCATAGGATTGAGACACCCGTCGGTATTGTGACCGCGGTGCTGGATGCCGACGGTACGGTCGCCGTCCAAAACGTTCCCTCCTATCGTCATGCGCGAGGCGTCACGGTGGAAGTGGACGGAGTTGGTCCGGTTCGCGGCGACATCGCGTGGGGAGGAAACTGGTTCTTTCTCGTCAGCGATCATGGGCAGGAACTCACGCTCACGAATATCGAGGCGCTGACCGGTTTTACCTGGAAAATTCGGGAGGCGCTGCAACGTGCGGGGATTTTCGGGCGCGATGGCGGTGAGATCGACCATATAGAACTCTTCGCGCCTTCTCCGAATCCTGCCGCCGACAGTCGCAACTTTGTTCTCTGCCCCGGCAAAGCCTACGACCGGTCGCCCTGCGGCACTGGCACGAGCGCCAAACTCGCCTGCCTCTATGCCGACGGCAAACTCGCCCCCGGCGTCGTCTGGCGACAGGAGAGCATTATCGGCAGTCTCTTCGAAGGATCGGTCGAGATCCTCGACGGGGAGATCATTCCCACCATTCGCGGTATCGCCTACGTCAATGCCGAATCCACCCTGTTGCTCGACCCTGCCGATCCCTTCTGTATGGGCATCCGATAAGGTTCTCTGTTCTATGTCGAAATCGAAATCCGTGTTGATCGTCGGAGGCGGTGTTATCGGACTCTGCACGGCCTACTACGCCATGCAGAGAGGCCATCGCATCACGCTGGTGGAGCGCGGGGCGCCGGATCACGATGGTTGCTCTCTTGGCAATGCCGGGATGATCGTTCCCAGCCACTTTACCCCGCTAGCTGCGCCGGGAATGGTCGCCTATGGCCTGCGCGTGATGTGGAACCCGGAGAGTCCGTTCTACGTCCGACCGCGTCTGAGCCTCGACCTGATGCGGTGGGGCTGGCAGTTCTGGCGCGCCGCCAATGCCGCGCACGTCGCCCGCTCCGCGCCTCTGCTCCGCGACCTGAATCTGGAGAGCCGACGCTGCTATGAGGAGCTTGCCCTCCGCTCGGACAACGCGTTCGGTCTGGTGCAGAAAGGGCTGCTGATGCTCTGCAAAACGGAACGAACCCTGCACGAAGAGGCGGAACTGGTCGAGAAGGCGAGTCAACTCGGGCTGAGAGCGGAGGTGCTGAACGCCCGGCAGACGGCAGAACGGGATCCTGGTGTTACGATGGATGTGGCCGGATCGGTCTACTTCGCGCAGGACTGCCATCTGACCCCCCAGAAGTTCGTCGCGGAGTTGACGCGGGCGCTGGAAGAGGGCGGGGCGACCTTTCACTGGTCCACGGAAGTCACCGGATGGCGTGTCGGGGCGGGCAGGATCGAGGCCGTGCAGACTACGAAGGGCGAACTGACCGCCGACGAGTATGTGCTGGCGGGCGGCGCGTGGTCGCCACCGTTGGTGCGCGGGCTGCACCTGAACCTGCCGATGCAGGCCGGCAAAGGCTACAGCATTACCCTTCCTGAACCGCGTCAACAGCCGGAACTCTGCTCGATCTTTACCGAGGCGCGTGTCGCCGTCACGCCGATGGGCAACACCCTGCGCTTCGGCGGCACGATGGAGATCACCGGCCTGGACGAGAGCATCAATCCCGCCCGTGTCAACGGGATCCTCAAGTCTATTCCCAATTACTTTCCGGCGTTCTCGGCGGAGGAGTTTCGGGATCTTCCCGTCTGGCGCGGGCTGCGTCCCTGCTCCCCGGATGGGCTGCCGTATATTGGGCGCTTCGGTCGCTACGCCAATCTCTCGGCTGCCACGGGGCATGCCATGATGGGACTTAGTCTCGGGCCGATAACGGGTAAACTAATGAGTGAGCTTCTCTCCGATGAGAAACCTTCTCTCGTTTTGCAGGCGCTCAGTCCAGACCGCTACGCATAACGCGAACCATTTTAAGGAGCAGGCGTGAAACTTTATCGAATAGAGCAGGGACCGGTCGTCGAGGTAGACGGCGCGACCTATGTGCTGGCCGGCACGCCCTGGGACGAACTCCTGTCGAGCGCGGATCTGGCCCAGACTCTGCAGCAGAAAATCGCTGGGACGCCTGCCCATACGCAGACGATCTCCCCGTCCGAACGGTTGGCGCCTATCGGCAGCCAGGAGGTCTGGGCGGCGGGCGTGACCTACTATCGCAGTCGCAATGCGCGCATGGAGGAGTCGAAGCAGGCGGGTGGGGACGACTTCTATGCGAAAGTGTACGAGGCCGAGCGGCCAGAGCTTTTCTTCAAGGCCTTGGGACATCGCGTCGTCGGACCAGGTACGGGTGTGCGCATTCGGAAGGACTCGAAGTGGAACGTGCCCGAGCCGGAACTGACCCTGGTGATCAACCCGGTCGGGCGGATCGTAGGCTTCACCATCGGCAACGACATGAGTTCACGGGACATCGAAGGCGAGAATCCGCTCTACCTGCCCCAGGCGAAGGTCTACGACAGGTCCTGTGCTCTGGGGCCGGTCGTCCTGGTGAGCGATTCCCTCCTTCCGAAAGAGACGAAGATCGAGCTTCGGATCGAACGGGCAGGGCAGACGGCGTTCTCCGGCGAAACCGATCTCTCGCAGCTCAAGCGGGAGCCCCAGGAACTGGTAGACTATCTCTACCGCGAAACCAGCTACCTGCAGGGCTGCTACCTCATGACGGGGACCGGTATCATTCCCGGCAACGACTTCACTCTGCAAGCTGGCGACAAGGTGCACATCACCATCGCACCCATCGGCACCCTCACGAACTATGTCGAGTAAGGAACACTATGTTGGAACTGCACGGTCTGAATATCATCGGCAATAGCGCCTCGGCACAGGGAACGAAGAGGTTCACCGCCGTCAATCCCGCCACGGGGGCTGTGATCGCCACCGCCTTTCATATCGCGACGGAGGCCGAAGTCAGCCGCGCCGTGGAGCTTGCGGCGCAGGCGTTTCCTCTCTATCGCGACCTGCCGACGGCGGCGCGAGCAGACTTCCTGGAGCGCATCGCGGACGAGATCGTCGAGCTCGGGGACGGCCTACTGGAGCTCGCGAACCGCGAAACGGCGCTGCCGCTGGCCCGTCTGACCGGCGAGCGCGGCCGCACGGTCGGTCAGCTTAAAATGTTCGCCACTCTGCTGCGGGAAGGCTCCTGGGTCGAGGCGCGTATCGATCACGCCCTGCCGGACCGCCAGCCTCTGCCACGTGCCGATCTGCGTCGTATGCTGCTGCCGATTGGTCCGGTTGCGGTCTTCGGTGCCAGCAACTTTCCCTTCGCCTTCTCCGTCGCAGGCGGCGATACCGCGTCGGCACTGGCAGCGGGCTGTCCGGTCGTCGTGAAGGCCCATCCGGCGCATCCCGGCACATCGGAACTGGTGGCGCGTGCCATAGGACGCGCTGCCCTAGTCACTGGCATGCCGGACGGCGTCTTCTCGATGATACACGGCATGAAAGAGACGGGGCTGGCCCTGGTACGTCATCCGAAACTGGAAGCCGTCGGATTTACCGGCTCTCTGAGCGCAGGCCGGGCGCTGTTCGATGCCGCCGCCGCCCGCCCGAAGCCGATCCCGGTCTATGCCGAGATGGGCAGCGTGAACCCGGTGTTCGTTCTGCCGGGCGCGCTACAGGAGCGGGGAGAGAAGATCGCCGAAGGGTTGGCGCAGTCGGTAACGCTCGGCGTCGGACAGTTCTGTACCAACCCGGGGGTGGTCGTCGGCCTGCAGAGCGAGAACTTAACCGCGTTTCTCCTTACGGCAGCCGAGCGAATAAGCGCCGTAGCACCCGGCACGATGCTCTATCCCAACATTCAGAAGGCGTTCGGGCAGGGCACAAACCGCCTGCAGCGCACCCCCGGAGTCTGGACCAAAAGCCATCCTCAGACGGTGGCTGATCCGACCCTCACGCAGGTCAACGCTATGTTGTTCGCGACGGATGCGACCCACTTTCTTGGTCAGCATGATCTGCGCGAAGAGGTCTTCGGACCCGCCTCGCTCGTCGTGGCCTGCGGGACACCGGAAGAGCTCGAAAGTGTCGCGGAACGTCTGGAAGGTCAGTTGACCGCTACGATCCATGCCAACGCGGACGACCTGAAGCAGTATCGCGGTCTTATCTCGATCCTGGAGACGAAGGTCGGGCGACTGCTCTTCAACGGTTTCCCGACCGGAGTCGAAGTCTGCGCTGCCATGCAGCATGGTGGCCCCTATCCGGCGACCTCCGACAGCCGCACGACCTCCGTCGGCACTGCGGCCATTCACCGGTTCGTCCGCCCGCTTTGCTACCAAGACTGCCCGCAGGATCTGCTTCCCGCCGCGCTTCAGGACGCCAACCCGCTGAATCTCTGGCGGCTCGTCGACAACGAATGGACCCGGTGACTGAACAAACCGCAGCGATCTCCGTCTACGAAAATGGCAATAACAACCACGAGGGCCTTACATGCTGTGGCCCATTTCGTATCTGAAGGAGACAAGGATGAACTGTTGGAATCGTGCGGCGCTCGCGGTGAGCGCCCTGCTGGTAATGAGCGCGCCGATCCTGGCGCAGACGACGCCCGTGGCGACCCCCGGAGCCGCCGCAGCCCCGAAGGGCGGTCAGGGACGGCGCGGCGGTATGGCGGGCCTTCCTGTCAGCGCTATCGACACCCTGGTGAAGCTGACAGAGGATCAGAAGACGAAGATCACAGCCGTCCAGGGCAAACTGAAGACCGATGTAGCAGCCTCGGCCGGAGACAGAGCGAAAACGCGTGAGTTGACGACCGCCGCCAATGAGGACATCAAAGCGGTTCTGACGCCCGATCAACAGAAGACCCTGGCCGAAAAGCTTCCTGTGGTGATGCTGCTCAACCAGAGCAAGGCGGTACCCGCCGGAGCGCTCGGGGATGTGAAGCTGACGGCAGACCAGATGGTCAAGATCAAGACAGCCGCGATGGCCACTCAGGAGAAGATGAAGGCCGTTGCGAAGGAAGATCGAAAGACCAAAAATCCGGAGATCCTGGCCGACTTCAAAACGCAGGTCGACACCATCCTGACCGCCTACCAGAAAGAGACCGTCAGCAAGTTCCATGCGCCGAGAGCCGGCAAAAAGAAGGCCAACCTATGACGTTCCGAAGAGGACACTCAAAATCTGTATCACAAAAGCGAGCCGTATTGTCGTTATCGACAGTGTGGCTCGCTTTCTAAGGCGACCCTCAATAAAGTACTGGACATTCAAAAGGTGTTGATGAAGCCTGGTAGCGCCACGGGGACAAGCAACCGGTAGCGTCCGTCCCCCGTCTGGTTTGGTCTTGATGTTGATATTGTTCAGATCGGTGAGTATTTTATGTCCGTTGGTTCGTAATCCTGCTTATGAGCAAGTCTGCCACTCCAACTTATGACGAACTGGCCACCCTCGTGGTCCAACAGCAGGGCGTTCTGGCAGAGCAAGCCACCGCCCTCGAGTTGGCCGACGTCCGCATTACCCAACTCGAAGCCGAAATCCTTCGCCTCAAAAACGGAGGATCCGGCGGCAAAGGCGACCCCGACCTCAAGCCCGACTGGCTCAAACTCAATAAGCCCCAGGTCGTCGGCTCGCCTACTCCTCGTAAACCGCGCGCCCAAGGATTCACTCCCACTCCCGATCTCACAGAGGTCGTCGTCGGAGGGCAGACTTTCGGTCATGGGGTGAGCAGCCTGGTGGCCTATCTGGACACCGTCGGACGCCTGCCGGTGCGCATCATCTCCCGTTTGTTCTCGTGTCTTCTGAAGCTGTCCATAAGCGATGGGCAGATCGTCTCTCTGTTGCACACAGTAGCCAAGGCGGGCCAGGCAACCTATTCTGATCTCAAAAGGAAGCTGCGGGCGAGTGATTTCGTGCATGCTGACGAGACGGGTTGGCGCGAGAACGGCCTGAACGGGTATGTCTGGAGTTTCTCTACGCCCCTGTTGCGCTACTTTGTCTACGCCAAGAGCCGAGCGCACACGGTTCCGAAAGAGGTGCTGGGCGAAGGCTATATCGGGACATGGCAGGCGCGAGGCGAGGATGCTCTGGTGGCCTGTCGGCAGATGCTCATCGGCAGCCAGCGAACCTCCGAGCCACAGGCTGCGTGAAATCACTCTCGCAAGTCTGAACAGTTACCTGGAAGAGGTATAATTCCGGTCAGGGTTTGCCATGAAACACTGCCCACGCTGCAGCCAGGACAAAGATGAAGTAGAGTTCGGTAAGAATCGGACGCGGCCCGACGGGCTACAGGTGCAGTGCCGCGCCTGCATCAAGTTGATTCACCGCGACTGGTACGAGCGAAACAAAGAACGACACTACGGCAATGTGCAGAAACGCCGAAAAGTCCTTTCCGATGAGATCGTCCGTCGCCTGACGGCCTATCTGAAGGCGCATCCCTGTGTCGATTGCGGTGCGGCCAATCCTCTGGTACTCTCTATTGAGGACAGGCAGGGCGAGACGGGATTCTCTCTGAGAGAGCGCCTTACAGAGGGCGCTACCTGGACGGCGCTGCGACCGGAATTAGAAAAGTGCGAGGTGCGATGCGCGAACTGCCGGTGCCTTCGAACCGCGCACCAGTTAGGGCCGCGGCGGGCTCTTCTCAGAAGCCTCGGTCTGAGCGATGATGAACCGGACACGTCTGCCTCTCCCACCGAATAGAGACGGACGCGCTGCGTTGGTTTACCGGCATCGGTCTGCCGCAGACCCGTATAGAGAACGAAACCCAGAAGGAGCACCATGCGGAAATATAGCGTCCTGGCTTTTGCCTTCCCTCTCTTCCTTATCCTTCCGATCTTTGCTCTCCTGGCCTGCGCGCTTCCGAGCGGAGCCCAGCAGGAAGATTTGCGCCCGATCCACTTCGCGCGGCAGCCCGCGCTTGCGCCCGACGGCTCGCGGCTCGCCTTCTCCTACCTCGGCGACATCTGGACCGTGGACGCAAGCGGGGGCACCGCGACCCGGCTCACCATTCACGAGGCGCACGACTATGCGCCCGCCTGGTCGCCGGATGGCCGATGGATCGCGTTCTCCTCGAAGCGGGAAGGCAACTATGATGTCTGGGTCATGCCCGCCCTGGGTGGCAAGGCCCGCCAACTGACCATGCACAGCGCGGATGACTTGGTGACAGGCTGGACGCCAGACGGTAAATATGTGCTCTTCACCTCTGCCCGCGAGACGACCCGCTATCCGGCCGTCTACGCGGTGAGTGTTGAAACCGGCGCGACCCGGCTGATCGCCAAAGACGACTCGCTGCTCGGCAACGCCGCCGCCACACCCGACGGCAAGTTTATCGCCTGCACACGGGGCGGGCAGTGGCCGCGAAAGGGCTATCGGGGCAGCGGCAACGCCAATCTGATGTTGTTTCCCTTCGCGGGCGGTGGTAGTGCGGGGCAGTGGCTCACGCGCGAGAAAGAGACGAATCAGCGCTGGAGCCTGTTCGCGCCGGATGGCAAAAGCTTCCTGTTCGTCTCGGATCGCGACGGCGTGGCGAACCTGTGGCGGCGCGGGCTGGCCATCGAGAGTAAAGCGACGCCCGTCACACATTTCACGGAGGGCAATCTGTTCTATCCGACGCTGGCGACGAAGACAGGCCGCGTCGTCTTCGAGCACGATTTCGGGCTCTGGGAGCTGGACAGGGTCGGAGGTACGCCGCGCGAGCTGAAGATCTACGCCCCTACCGACGATCGCACCAATCCCGTGCGGCATGAGACGCTTACCGGAGGCGCTCAAGAGATCGCGCTCTCGCCGGACGGGAAGTCGCTTGCATTCGTAGTGCATGGCGAGGTCTTCGTGCAGCCGATAGGCGGGGGAGTGGCCCGCACTGCCGGAACCGCCCCGGCTTCCGGCAGCGATCAGGCTCCCGATGAGCCGCAGCCGCGCCTGCCCTCCGAGGCGCGAAGGTTGACCGAGACCCCGCAGCGCGAGGCGAACGTCGTCTGGTCACCGGACGGGAAGAACCTCGTCTTCACCTCCGACCGTGACGGCAACAATAATATCTACCTGCTGGATGTGAAGACGAAGCAGACGACGCAATTGACGAAGGCGCCCGGCGACGAGAACTCGCCTCTCTTCTCGCCGGACGGCAAGAGTATCGCGTTCCGGCGCGGCTACGATGGCGGTGAGCTCTGCGTCATGCCGGTGCAGGGCGGCGCGGAGCGCGTCCTGGCGCACGACCCCGACATCAACGATGTGACCTGGTCGCCGGACTCCCAGTGGCTCGCCTACAGCCGCTTGAAGGCGCACTCCGCCGGCAGCATGGCGGATATCTTCATTGTCGGCGCGGCGAGCAGCAAGCCGATCAATGTGACCCGCTACCCAATGGAGAATACCGGCCCGGTCTGGTCGGCAGATGGCAAGAAGCTGTTCTTCCGCTCCAATCGCACTCGGAACGAGAACCTCTGGAGCGTCAGCCTCCTCGCCGATCCTGCCCCGACGACCCCCGATGAGGGCGATGATGCCGCAGCGGAGCCGAAGCCTACCGAGCCTAAACCCGGCGCGAAGAAGCCCGTCACGGTCAAAATAGATTTCGAGGACATCCAGAAACGCGCACGTCAGATCACTCATGTCGAGAGCTCTGTCACCAACTTCGCACTCTCGCCGGACGCCAAGACGCTGGTCTTCGCCATGAGCCAGCTCGGGCGCACCGACCTGTGGCGCATCGACACGGCGGGCGGCCAGCCGACACGTCTGACCCAGACCGGCGAGACCGGCGACAACATTACCTTCACGCCCGACGGGCAGCGCGTGGTCTATGTCACGGGCGGCCTCATCCATACTCTGCCGATCAACGCCCCTGCGCCCGCCCCGACGCCGGTCAGCTTTATCGCCAAAATGGACATCGATACCCATGCCGAGCTGACGGAGATGTTCGACGAGGCGTGGCGCAAGATGCGCGACGCCTACTACGACGACAAACTGCACGGCTCCAACTGGAACCGGGTGCGCGAAACCTATCGCCCGATCCTTGATGACATCACCTACAAAGAGGATTTCCTGGCGCTGTTCAACCTGGCGCTGGGCGAGCTGAACTCGTCCCATGTCGGCATATTCGGCGTACCGGAAAAGAACGGCCCGGTGACCCCGTCGCTCGGCATCGCGCTCGATGACAGCTACGCTGGCCCCGGCGTCAAAGTCGCCACCGTCGTGCCCAAAGGCCCCGCCGATAAGGAGCGCAGCCGCCTCAAACCGGGCGACCTGCTGCTCAAGGTCGATGGCGAGACGGTCAAGACGACAGAGCAGTTTTATCATCTGCTGGCAGACAAGGTGGGCAGGAGCGTCGTGCTGACGGTCAACGCCGCGCCGAAGGAGGAGGGGGGGCGCGCGGTGCGGATTCGCCCTATCACTAGTGCAGCCTACAAGCTGCTCGACTACGACCGCTGGGTGAGTGAGCGCGAGAAGATGACCGACCAGTTCTCGGGCAACAAACTCGGCTATATCCACCTGAGCGCGATGAACGACGAGAACCTGGAGAAGTTCAAGCGGCTGGTCTACGGCGATATGCAGGCGAAAGATGGGCTCGTGCTCGACGTGCGCTTCAACGGCGGCGGCAGAACGGCGGGCGAGATCCTGGAGGTGCTGGAGACCAAAGTGTTCGGCTATCGCACACTGCGCAACGATACCGCCCGCACGACCTCTCCCATGCATGTATGGAACAAGCCGACCATCGTGCTGATCAACGAGCTCTCCTTCAGCAACGCCGAGATCTTTCCCTGGGGCATCAAAGAGCTGCACCTCGGCAAGATCGTCGGGGTTCCCACCAACGGCGGCGTCATCGGCACGGGCGCGACGACCCTTCTCGACGGCACGACCCTGCGCCTGCCCAGCGTCGGCGCGTTCACCCTCTCCGGCATCGACCAGGAGCACAACGGCTGCCCGCCCGACTTCTACGTGGAGAACAGTCCCGAAGACATCGCCCGCAACCGCGACCGACAACTCGAAACCGCTGTCCAGGAGCTCCTCCGTCAGACCAAACGCTAAAATCGCGCGCCGCCCCCAGTCGAGCCGAGAAACTATTTCTCGGCTCGACTTCATTGTGCATTGGCAATTGTACTCTGTCTCCTGCACACCGATCAAGGAGCAGGAAGCGTGTAGAGAGAGGCTTTGTACCAGAAGCTGACACGCTTGCTGTCCGGAAGCCAGTGGACGGTCTGGAAACGGTCCTCCTCGGTCGCGCTCATCCTCTCGCCGGCGATATCGTGGATGTGCGCTCCCTCAATGTCGGAAACCTTGATCGAAACCTGGAATCGGAGAGGATTCTTCGCCAACTGGCTGGCTGCCAGCGAGAGGGCTTCTACAGGAGAAGGATTCACATTCACCGTCTTCCAGAGCAGTCGGGCGCCGTCCGGGCTCAATTCGACCTGCTTGATCAGCAGCCCCTGAGGCAGCTCTTTGATTGGAACCATGCGTATCTGCCCGGTCTTTGGATCGACAAAGAGGAGAGTGCTGACATAGTTCGAGGCTCGGTCGATCAGTAGTATCTCTCCGGTGCGAGTTTGACCCAGCATTTGAGGCGTTCCGGTGTTGCCTGCAACCCCTTTCAGGGGGAAGTCCAGAACGATTCTGTCGTCCAGTGTGCGTTGCTGTAGAAAATAGGGCGCGGTTTTGCTCTGCTTCATCTCAAAAAAGCTCCGACTGTCTCGTGCCCAGGCGACCCGATCCGCCAGCGACAGATACGGCGGATGCATCATTCTAAACTTTCCCTTGACTCCCGGCAGCGATGTTTCCGTCGTCATGATCTGACCCTGTTTTAGCATAGCCAGGATCACAGGGCAGTCTTTGCCGAAGCCACCTCGTGGCAGCGACCGAACGGCTCCCGTGTCTGTGTTGACGACCGCGATGTCTCCGGCGTCCTCCATCAACAGCCACTTGCTGTCCGGAGAGAGCGAGGGCTCGTTGAGTGTGCTTCGCTGGACGCTGTGGAGAGAGACCGCCTTTGTCGAAAGAATGCTGCCTGACGTCGGATCGAGCTTTTCGAGCGTTGTGGTGGTCGCCTGACTGCCTCGAAACGGGTCGGGAATGGTGAAGGGAACCCGCAGCAGGGCGCCGTCCGCCGTCCAGTGATGGTCGAGGACATAGTCGTCCCACTCCGGGAGAGATTTCGCGGGCGCGTTCGGATGTGATCGCCATGGTGTCACCAGGGTAGCATGATCGACCATGGTATCATGTCTCAATACTGTCAACGCAACTCCCCAAACACAAACCATGGCGATGACGAGCCCACTGAAAATCCGTTTGCCCCGGCGGGATCGTTTCGATGGATCCGCCTTCTGCGTCTCTTTTGCGTTCACATTGACTCCTCAAAGGATTTTAGGGATTTATGGTGAATGGTAAGCCTGAGAGGGAACAGACCGTTTCTTCCGTGTACTTTATGTTCGGTGGAGATAGGGTAGCCTCTCTTCTGTTCTACGTCGGT
>JBBQPO010000120.1:0-17550 GCA_038217285.1 Chthonomonadales bacterium | reverse complement strand
GTTGAAAGCCACCACGGCGTCATCCGCCCAGAGTGACATCATCAGGTCGATATCCTGTGTAGACTTGGCAAGGTGGAAATTGGCCTGCAGCTCGTGGATCTCAGCGTCTTTCGCGCCCTCCGATCCGCCTCCGCCAGCACTCGCCAGTTTCGGGACGATCAGCGCTCCCGCGCCGAACGCCGCCCCGGTCAGGGCCCTAACCAGAAGATCGCGTCTTCCCACATCCGTCGTCGTTCGTTCGTCGAATTGTTTGTCCACCGGTTTTCTCCTTTTCACGTCGAGACGCGATCCGTCGCGTCGGAAAACCACTGCGTTACTTCCCTACCGCCTCCTTCCTGTATTCGTGTCGAACCGGATAGCAGCGCCAGGATCGCATCGGCGCCGAGGGCGACTTCGGAAGCGGTGATTCCCTGTTCGTCGATTAGGTAGCCGATCGGCGTCGCGAACATCGCGTAGCGCTTTGAGATTTCCCACTTCCTCTGCAGGACTATTGGAAACGTCAGGTCGAACTGCTTGATCTTTCGCCGATTATCTCCGATCTCGCCCCGGCTCACCAACAGCACCTGTACGCCGCTATTCGCGCGATGCGCTCTCTCCAGATCGGGCGCGAGGGCGTCACACGGACCGCAATGCGGATCGGAGAAGACGAGCAGGACTCTCTTGCCGCGATATTCGGAAAGCGAGAGTTCTCCGCCGTCCGGGCGGGGAAGTTTGAAAACGGGAGCGGGCGTCCCGGCGGGCAGCCCATTGCGCGCGATGCGGCTGTCGGCAAGTGTGCGACCACCCTTTAGCGGCGGATGGCCATTCTGTGGGTTTCCGGCGTCCTCCTGGTCATGCTCCTCTTCCTCGACCACGGGAGTGAGCATATCCAGGTAGTCTTCAATGCCGTCCAGCCGCATCAGAATGCGCCATTCTGGCGGACTAACAGGAAGCCGAGTCGGCAGCAGATCGCCAGAAAACTCCAGGGCGCGAGAATTACAATCCAGGTCACGGTCATATCGAAGTCTTCATACTCACGGCGCTGCGTTCAAGTCTGATGCCTGTCATTTGAGCGGAAGCGCGCCAATGGCCCGCTCCCGTGGTTTACAGTGAGTATGAGACCCGTCCCTCTCAGATTTCTCACAACCGAGTTGGCGGAAGTCTCTACAAACTCTCTCAGAGGCGGGCTTTGCTTGATTCGTTTGGCCATAGGTGGCCAGGGTCGGTGAGTCTGGTTTTTCGAGCTGGAATATGGATTCTGCCCCGTGCGGATGCGAAAGGATCGCCCCGGTCGGGAAGATCAGATTATGGGGTGCTGCAACGGGCGTATCGCAACACTTGCGGAGAGCGAAGACGATGCGAGCTTGAGGTATTGAGATGCCGTTTAGTGTAGGCGCTGGATCGGCAGACGCGTTGCGAAGCGTCAGTTGAGATCCCAGAGGTATTTTTCGGGGTCGGTTATCCTGCCCCCGAAGCTGTCCCTTACTTCGCAGCCGGCGGAGATGGCGCCGAGGGTCCGGGTCTTCACGTGGCCGTCGGCCCAGGCCACGTTCACCATGTTGAGGTGCCAAGGGTAGACGCCGCCGTATACCTGCCAATCCAGCGGCTTGCTCGGCAGCCATCCACCCCACACTGCTCGGCCGCGGCAGCCCGGGATTATCGGGTAAGTGAATGTGTCTGTGCCGTTTGCGTCATAACGGCATGGCGGATCGACGGCGGCCTCGCCGCCGCCGTCGGGGGTTCCGTCCGGAAGACGCCACCAGACGCTGTCAGTCGCGTAGATGCTCTCTGCAGGACGAGAAACCATCGATACCGGCACGGAGACGGGGTCTGTGCCCTTAAATCCGTCGCAGTCCTTTCCGACGGGCGCAAAGTACTGCCAGTTATAGGCGAAATCGGCGCGCCAGGCGGCATCGCGCATGGCCTGCGTCGAATTCGTAGGCGGAGAGACGTCGTCGCACAGGCTCACCTCTCGGCGCCGTTCGGTCGCGGGATCCTCGGGGCAGTTCCAAATCTTGTCGCTTATACCATAAACGGAGAGTAGATTCTGGAGAATCGGCGGAGGATTGTTACATTTAGCATCAATGAACTGCCAACTGGCGATGGGATAGGTCTCATCGTAGTCCTGGGTGTACATCAGGACCGCCGTGCCCATCTGCTTGAAATTGGATATGCACACGGTCTTGCGCGCCACGGATCGCGAGCGCGCGAAGACGGGAAAGAGCAGCGCCGCAACGATGGCAATCACTGCGATGACCACAAGGAGCTCTATCAGGGTGAATGCACGATAGGCGCGCTCCACGGCAAACCTCCAGGTACGAAAAGATACGAACAGCTACGAACCGCTAAGGCGAGTGAGCAACAATTATACTATGCAGCGATCAATTCGATCCGTCAATCTGATGCTGAAAGGGCGCATCGCGCGCCGTCACTGGCGGCCGGAGTCCGTTATTCCAGATGGCTCTGCATCCCAAAACCGAATGGTTCCATCCGCGCACCCGGCGGCAAGGTGATTCCCATCGGGAGAGAATGCAATGGACGAGAATTCGCTCCCATCGCCGCGGAAGACCCACACCTCCGACATAGTTGCCAGGTTCCAAAGCCTTGTGGTTCCGTCGATTCCGCAGCTCGCTAGCGTCTTGCTGTCGGGAGAGAACGCGATCGCCCGGGCGCTTCGAACATGGCCACTGAGAACGGCCCTCTCAACCATACCGTCCAGGTCCACTATTCGAACACCGGTAAAGTCCGAGAATGCCAGCAGTTTGCCGTTCGGCGAGAAGACCGGAGAGATGGTTGAGGAATCGGACGCCTGTATGTCTCGAATTTTGCGGCGGCCGGCGACATCCCATAGCTCTACATGGTCGAAACCGCCGCCCGCCAGGGCAAGAACTGCTCCGTCGGGCGAAAACGCCGCCTCAATGGTCTCGCGCTTATCCAGATGGATTGTATATTTCGGTCTGCTTGCTTCCGGTTCCCAAATACTCACCGCGCCGTCGCTGCAGCACGCGGCAAGCATCGAGCCGTCCGGGGAATACTTGACGCATGATATGGCTCCCTCATGGCCGACCAGTTCGCGTACAAGTCGATGCCTGAGCACATCCCAGAGTTCAATAGGACAAGATGCGTTGCCCCCGTTCACGTGTCCGGTCGCCGCGGCAAGGGTGCGACCATCCCTGGAAAAGGCTACCGACTGTGTCGTATCCGAATTGCCCTGCAATCGCGCGATCACGTGTCTGGCATCAACATCGATCAGGTACCTCACGCTGCCCGCGCCTCCGGCGGCCAGGAGTTTGCCGTTCGGAGAGAAGACCAGCCCTAAGATCGGGCGCTGTTGTAGCCTCAGAGAGCTTCGATCGGGCTGTGGTCCGGTGTCCCAGATCGCGATCGAGCCATCTTCGCTCGCGGTTGCGACTCGGGAGTGATCCGGCGAAAACCCGACCGAATCGACGCTGCCCCTGTGACCGTAGAGCTCGCGAACCGCTTTACCGGACGCCGCGTCCCATATCCTCGCAGTCCCGTCCTTGCTGGCGGTGGCTAGAAGCTTGCCATCGGATGAATATTCCAGAAATGCCACATCGGCGGCATGTCCGCTAAGCGTGCGCGTTTGCCTTCCGGTGGCCACGTCCCAAAGATCAATCGAATTGGCGAATTGTCCGACGGCGAGGGTTTTTCCATCGTGCGAAAACGCCATGGATTCGATGGACTTCACTCCGGGCAGGCTACGAACGATCCTGTGAGAGCGGACATTCCAGAGCCTGACGATCCCATCGTCGCTGCCCGCAGCGATCAATCTCCCATCCGGAGAATGTCGCACGCAGTTCAGGAATTTCGATTGAGATCGAAACGGCTCGAGTCGCTTATGTGAATAGGTATCCCATATCCGGACGATGCCGCTGTCTCCGCAGGTCGCCAGACGACGGGCATTGGGCGAGAATTCGGCATCCGTAGCGACTCCGGAATCGGCAAGAAGACTCGCCTCCAGCCCATAGGTGCGGGTATTCCAGAGCTTGACCGCGTGGTCCCATCCGGCGGAAACGAGAAGCGATCCGTCCGGTGAGTAGTGCAACGTTCCGGTGAAATCGACGAGTTTGGAGTGCGCCTTCCAGTGAGCAGTTGGCATTCTTGACACTACATCCCACAGTTGAATAGTACCATCGGCGCAGCCGGAAGCGATGGTCCGGCCGTCCGGAGAGTACGCAACTGTTATGACGGGACCGCCGCCTCCGCCGAGAGTATACAGCCAGCCGGGCCTGCATTCTGCCCAGAGCAGCCGCCACTCAAATCCACGCAGATCCTCCTCGTCGTCTTTGGTGGGTCGATGCCGCTCAAGCAGCTCCCTTGCCCGCGCCAGATTGTGCAGCTCCACCGCGCGTCCGGCCAGATTCATATCGGCGACATAGAGGCTCCGGCGCTCCGCGCGCGATTCGTCGCGCGCAATCCGCGACTCGCTCCGCGCCAAAGCGGCGTAACGAAAGGCAGCGACTGCAAGAACTCCGGTAGCCGCTACTACCATGGTCGAAGCGGTCAGTGCGCGCGCCCAGCCAAGACGATAAGCCGCCTTCTGCCGCTGCAGCTCCGCGCCCGGCAGGTGTCTACGGACCCAGCGCGAGTTGAAGACGCGCTCATAGATGCGGTTCCGAACGCGGAGCCGTCCGTGATCCGAGCGTGCGATGCCGGCGAGTCGCAGCACGCCTGCGAGCCGGTCGGTATCGTCGTCCGGGATACGCTTACCGCTCCAAACTTGACGGTATAGTTCCAGTAGCGTCGCGGCGTCGCTTTCGCCGTAGAGCAGCCGATCGCGCACGAAGGTCAGGTTATCATCGCGCTCCTGCGCCCGATGCGAGATGAATAGCTCCGTGCAGAGACGATCCACGTCCGAGCGCGTGGGATGGCGGGCGTTAGGTGTGGGCGAGGCGTGATCGCTCACTTCCCCCCAGTCGGCGACCGCCAGGCATAGCCGCTGGGTCAGATAAGGATGTCCTCCCGTCCAGTGGAGAATGCGTTCCAGAAGTGACCGTCGCCGCTGCTCCGTCCCACGCGCGGTTACTTCGTGCTCCGGTGACAATCCGCGCGACAGCGGCGCTGCCTCGTCGGACGTAAAGTCATCCAACTCGATCCGGCGACCGATGTTGAACGGAGTCATACGCGTATCTTCAATCAGGTCGATCGGGGCTGCGACGCCAAGAAGGCAAAAAGTCAGGCGATCCATCTCCGCGTCTTCGGTGCGCCGATTGTAGCACTCGCGTATCGCCGCGAAGAACTCGTCGGTGGAGAAGGGCAGACTGCGGACTATATCGATTTCATCGACAAAGATGACCACTCGGCCCGCGCAGCTAGGAAGGAGCACATAGCGCAGCGCGGCCATGAAACGACGAAGCGGTCCATGGCCCTCGTGCTTCAGAAAGTAGGCGTCAAGTTTGTCTTCCAGACCAAACCGCTCCCCCAACATGCAGACCAAGCCGTAGTACCACTGTTCTGCATTGAGGTTCTGTCCTAGCGCGGTAAGGTCCAGGACGGCCACATGAACGTCCACCTCGCGCAGTCGGACGGAGGTCCGCACCATCAGCGACGATTTGCCCATCTGTCTGGCCGTGAGGATGTAGCAAAACTCGCCGTTCATGAGGGAGGAAAACAGGATTTCGTCGGCATCCCGCTGGACGTAGGATCGGGTGTCGGCCCGCAAGCTTCCTCCTGTTACGTAAAAGCCGGATCGCACTCCGCCCATGGCTGCGTTCTCCCCGCTGTTTCCGATCACATAGTCAGGTTCATTCTACACGAGCGGCCTCTCCAGAATCTCACGGCAACTCTCACAAGCGAACGCATGGGGCGCCTCCCACTCGCTGCGAAGGTCTCGCCGAGCGGAAGCGGCTATATCTGCGTGCAGGGAGGAAACCGTCGTTCAGCGACGTGCTGCGCGGCGACTTTTGGAGCGCGTAAGACTGCAAGCGGGTCGGCGACTCACGCGAGATATGCCCGAAGATGATCGGCATAGAGGGGGCAGCGAAATCGGGCGTCGTGGATTGAATCTCCAACGAGAACCCCAGCGCTTCGGAGCCGATAGAAGCTCTCGCGAGTCGGACACGGAGCTCCGTTCAAAACCGCTTGAACACTGGCCCGGAGCTCTGCGTCTTTGGCGACGAGGCCCGCGATCCTATGGAGGTGGTCGCTAAGAATCCAGTCGTCGCTGCTCGCGCGCGCCGCAAACGATGCTATCCCGACACCATGAACGGCCATTTCATGAAGCCCTCTTCTTACCAGGTAAGGATGCCCGCTGACCAGGCCGTAAAAGCGCGCCACGGCATCCTGATCTCTGAGAGGCGAGCCGTATCGCCAGTTCAAGTCTAACACTTGCGCTAGGGTGAAGTCGTCCAGAGAGAGTCGAGTCCCGACGTTGAACGGCGATTGGTTGACGTCCGAGATAAACAAATGAGCTTCCGTCGAGTAAGCCATAGCGAGTGTCAGCCCGGCCCACGGCCCTTGCGGATCGAGCGCTCGCGCATCGTACCAGGATCGGAACAGGCCGAATATCTCGCTGCCGAAGGAGCAGGAAAAGAGAAGATCTACGCCATCCAGCCCCCAGACCATCGGCGCCGAGAGATTGCTGAGCACCTCACGACGCAGATATCGTCGAAAGCTGGGAGTGGCGCCCCGGCGCGGGTCCCAATGGTCGGCGGGATCCGCTTCGAGATTGAGCTGTTCCGCGATCGATTGCGCGAGCGCCAGGAGAAGGGCGTCCGCACACTCGAAGTGCGATGAATTCAAGAGCTGAAAATGGCTCAGTACGACACCGAAGCCTGCCCGCCTTGCGCGATCGAGACCGCGCGCCAGGAGAGACGTTTTGCCCACCTGGCGAGATCCCTTCACGAGTACGATACTGTCATGACGCGCTATTGCGGCGTGGAATTCCGCGTCCGTAGGGCGCGTTAGATAAAACCTCGAGTCGAGCGGAACAGCTCCCCCTACTGGCTCCAGCCAATCATCGTGAGCAATTGATGGCACAGCCGGCTGGGACAGCTGCAAATCACCCCGGTCGGTCCGCGAGCCGGCGATAGCTCGATCGACCTTGAGCGCGCTGGATTCGATGGCATTAAAGAGCGCTTGAGTCTCCTCTTCGGGTTCCGTCTGCAGCTCCTGCCTGAGCTTTTGTTCCAGTTTCCGGTATTGCCGAAGCGCGCCCTCCGGTTGACCCGTCGCGACATAGAGGGACATCACGTCCCTATGAGCCTCTTCTCCGAAGGGGTCGATAGTCAGACAGATCAGGGCATACTTGAGCGCACGAACGAAGTCTCCTGCACGGTTCAGATGGAGAATCAACTGCCGCAAGCCCTGAGAATACGTCTCCTCGAGACGCTGCTGTTCGGGAAAAATCCAATCCTGGTAGTATCCCGGCAAGAGCTCGCCGGAATAGAGACTGACCGCCCTCTCCAACAAGTGAATTCGATCCCCGTCCGTTCGCGCTTGCGACGTCGAACGGATAGCTTCCTCGAATTCGGCGACATCTGTTGCAAGACCGACCGGATTCAGCCCCACCGTATAACGGTCTGCCACCAGCCGGACTTCATTCGATCGTTCCGGAGGGTCCAGAACCGCACGAAGTGAGGAGAGGGCCATACTGAGATTGTGACGACCGGAGTCCGAATCGCACTCGGGCCAGTGAAGCTCGATCAGCACTTCTCGCGGGTGCGTTCGCCGACTGTAGTACGCAAGGTATGCCAGCAGCTCCGCCGTCTTCCTCGTGCGAAAGCGGGTGACCCGTAGACCACCCACATCGAGGCACAGCCCGCCGAATAGTTCGATCCGGCATTTTTGCAGCGTCGTGTCCATGTCCGTATTTCCGCCGGCATCGACTTCCACTTTGACTCGCTCATGGCCCATCAATCGTATTCGACAGACGTCAACGGGGTCGACCGAGAGTCGCAACAATCGGCGGAGCCATGTATGCCTGCGCAAACCGTTCAAACGCGGGGAGGGTAGCAAAAGGCTTTTCGGCGATACCGGCCGCAGTTCCTTCAATGAAGGCGATGGGTCAGGGTCTTTCATTCCCTCAGACAAGCGCCGCTTTGTACAGCGCGAGCAGCCTGGCCCACGCTTTCTCCGCGTCAGGCTTGTTGTAGAGTGGCTTGCCATCCGGTTGGACCGGCATATCCGGTACGCACCAACCGTGCAGACCTCTATAGACTTCAATCTCGGCCGCCACCTTGGCGGCGGCGAAGGCGTCGCGAAGCTTGTCTTTCGCGTCCGGCTGGCGCATGTCGTCGTTCGATGCGATGCCGATGTAGATTCGCGCCTTGATCCTGGGCGCAAGCGTGTGCGGACTGTCCGGCCGGTCCGTTACAAGACCTCCGCCGTGAAAGGAAGCACCGGCCCCGACGCGGTCCGGCAGGGCCGCTGCAGTCTTAAGGACCAGCGGGCCGCCCATGCAGTAACCCTGTGTCCCGATCTTCGTTGACTTATCTACGGATCGCTGCGCGTCGAGGAAGGTGACGTATGCCGAAGCGTCCTTTTCCGCTGCGCCGGGCGCGTTGATTCCACCCATTAGCTTGCGCAGTCTCGCCATGTCGTCCGGGTTCTGGAAACTGAACGTCTTTGTGTTGAGATCGAAAGTCGTTGCGGCTCCGGCGCGATAGAATGGATTCGGAACAAGCACCGAGTACCTCTCGGCAGCAAGGCGCTTGCCCATGTCGCGCATGGCGGGTCGGAGTCCGAATGCGTCCGGCCAGATCAAGACGCCAGGGTAGGAGCCCTTCTCCGGATGGATGAAGGCAGCATCGCAGGCGCCGTGCGGCGTTTTGACTTCGACATTCGACTCCAGGACAGTTAATTCTTCGGCGGCTGACGGACTCACGGCGGCAAGAGCGGTCGTTAGCGGTAACACGACAACATCGCGACGAGAACACTGCCGGTAGACGTCGTGCCGTAGAGCTTGCCGTCCGAGGCCTGGACCAGATTGGCAGCGGGATTGGCCCCGGTTGAACCTGCTCCAAAGCTATTGAGTTTGGTGAAAGCGCCGGCGAGTGTCACTCTATAGACAGACCCTGAGCCGTTCAACCCGCCAGATACTCTGGATTCGGGCAGGTCGCCGGCCTCCGTCGTGCCGTAGATGTTGCCGTCCCTTGCCTGAACCACGCCGCCGTAGGGATTGGCCCCGTCTACCTGGTGAACGGTCCACCAACGGTTACGTCCTGTCCCATGAACTGTCCGTACGTAGGGAAGAAAAGTGTGCAGGGAAGTGAACGTGCCGGAAGGCGTAATCTTGTAAATCGTTCCTGATCCACCGGCGCCTCCCTGAAACGTTGTACCGTACAGGTTGCCGTCGGTTGCCTGCATTAGGCCGGCGTCCGGAACGGCGCCGTCGGCATAATTGCCGCTCACATCGACGGCGCCGAAACTGTAGAGAGTCGTGAGCGCTCCGCCAGTCGTCATCTTGAAAATCGTTCCGTCGTTGTTTGCACCGCCGCCGCTTGTAGTGCCGTAGAGGTTGCCGTCGCGCGCCTGAATCAGATTGCCGAAAGGAGAAGCGCCATCGGATCCGATGAACGAATAAAGGGTCCTGAGCACACCCGAAGACGTGACCTGGAAGATAGCACCGTATCCATTTTCACCGCCTGAGATGGCCGTGCCGTACAAGTTACCGTCTGACGCCTGGACGAGACCGCCGGCAGAGCTTAAACCGTATGGGGAAGTGAATGTGAAGGGGTCGGTCCTGGAAGGTGTCTGGGCCGTCGACGGCGTCACACCTGCTCTTCCAGCCTCTCCATGCGCAGCAGAATCCGCCCGTTCTGACGGACTAACTGGAAGTTAAGCCAACAGCCAAAGACGATGAGAAGCCAGGGCATTGCAATGCCGACAACGACGTTCATGAATGCGCTCGTCGCTCAGCTGCCCGGCAGGGGCCCGCTGCGCTCATTCCCAGCGGTCCCGAGCCAGGTCGGCAATCCTGCTCTCACCGTATCGAACTGGTCCTAAGATCTCTGAAAAGGATTACAGTTGGTCTCTCCAGTTCCGGACAAGCAGACATGCTTCCACTTCAACCCAACGATCATTTCGCCGCTGGGCTGCTTCGCTCGCTTGTCCTGACCTTGCCTTCGTCGGGCCGGTGGTTGCCACGTACACGTGATGCCGTATTTGAACGGTCGTTGAAGGAGCCGGCGGCCTAACACTCATAACAGCCATGGAAGGCGCAAATTCAAGACGGACAACGGCATGAAAATGCCCTGTAGATGGGCGTTCAGACCATTCTACAAGGCGACTCTCTAAGAACTGTCTATTATTTCGTGAGGAAGCCAACGACTATCGTATACTAGAGAGGAAATTGCAAAAGTCTGGAGGTAGGGGATTTCGGCTCCTTGTTGAATCTTTAAGTGACGAAACCAAAAGATACAAGGAGCCTACATGTCCATTCTATCAGAATACTGGCACAGATTTCAAGTCTCGCTTTTCCCTCATCTAGAGATCGTTGTTGAAGAGCCGCTCACTGAGAAACTCAAACAGCTTGTTCGTATCTTCGACGTGGTGTCGATCGAACAGTTTGTTGCCAGTCCCTTCGCCCAATGGATGGGTCGCAAACAGAGCGATCGCCGGTCGATCGCTCGCGCGTTCCTTGCCAAGGCTGTCTACGATTTGCCGACGACCGAATTGTTGATCGAGATGATGCGTCTACAGCCGACGTTGCGGCGGCTCTGTGGCTTCGAGTATCAGCGCAATATTCCCAGCGCTTCCACCTTCTCACGCGCCTTCGCCCAATTTGCCAAGGAGGGATTGGGGGATCGTGTGCACGAAGCGTTGGTCAGGGAGCATGTCGGCGAGAAGGTCGTCATGCATGTCAGCCGCGATTCCACAGAAGTCAACGCCCGTGAAAAACCCGCCAAGAAAGTGAAGGCGGCGCCTAAGCCCAAGCGAAAGCGCGGTCGCCCGAAGAAGGGCGAGGAAGGGCCTCCAAAGGAGCCAACCCGGTTGGTCAGGCAGCTCGATCAGACCGCAGAAGAGGCAATTGCCGAGTTGCCGCGTGTCTGCAACGTCGGAACCAAGAAGGACTCGAAAGGCAATTCCCACTCGTGGACCGGTTGGAAAGCCCACATCGATTGGGCTGACGGCGGCGTACCGCTGAATGTCCTGACGACCTCGGCGTCCTTGCACGACAATCAGGTTGCCATTCCAATGGCACGAACGACGGCGTTACGAGTAACCTCACTCTATGACCTGATGGACAGCGCCTACGATGCCGAGCAGATTCACAAGGTAAGCCAAGAGTTAGGTCACGTCGCTCTGATCGATCCCAATCCAAGGCGTTCCAATCCGAAGCCCTGGGATCCGGACCGTCTGCGCCGCTATAACGAGCGATCAACGGCGGAACGCGGTAACAGTCGCCTCAAGGATGAGTTCGGCTTGCGCCACCTGCGTGTACGCGGACATGCCAAGGCACACATGCATATCATGTTCGGAGTCATGGCATTGTTTGCCGACGCGTTGCGGCAGATATTCAGCGGCTGAGCCCGGGATCGAGCGTCAAAACGACGGTACTCATAGGTTGGTGGACTCGCTCAGGGGTTCTCCAATAGCTCTGTACGCCACCCAATTGGCAAATTGGCCAAAACCGGTAGTCGATCAACACAAACTGACGACTGTATTGTATTTTAACGCAATACAGGACACGATGGTATCAAGGGTCCTTGCCAAATCGCAGACATTTGCAAGAACCTCGAATGATCGAAGAATCAGTGTAGACTCAAGCAGGAGACAGTTGTCTCCTGCTTGTCTGTTTGTTGGATTCGTTCTGCGATAATCGGCCGGAAGCAGACGTCTATACTATTGTGGAGCGCTCGACTGCGAGGGCTTATTCAGCAACTATCCCGTCGAAATCGGGTCTAATGGTCTACCTTAGAATTACGGAGTACCGGGAGTATGAGTAAGTTCAGCCCTCTGGTCTGCTGTCTCCTCGTGAGCCTTGCCACTACCACCGTCCGAGCTGAAACGCCGGACGAACAGATCGCGGCCGCATCGGCGCTCTTCAACGCGGAGAAGTACTCCGAGGCCGCACTGAAGCTGGATGCGTTCCTCGCGGCGACGCCTCGTCATGCAAAGGCAGGGCCCGTCGCGTTTACACTGGGCCGATGTCGCTCGGAACTGAAACAGTATCCCCAGGCGATTGCGGCCTATGAAAAGGCGATCGCTTCGAAAGAAGCCTCCGTTTCGCAACTCGCCTATCTGGGCCTGGGCGAGGCCGCAACGTTCGCGCACGTATACGACAAAGCTGAGGCGGCGCTGGAGGTTGCGGTCAAGGGGACGCTCAAACCGGAGCAGGCGGCGGCCGCCTGGTATTGGCTCGCGCAGGCAGACTACCAACAGCAGAAGTATGACTTAGCGCAGCAGGCGTACAATACGATAGTTCGCAGCTACGGCAAGAGCGACGTCGCCGATGGAGCGTGCTACGGGGCGGGGCTCGCGGCACTGAAGCTCAAGAAAAAAGACGAGGCCCGGGCGGATTTCAGTATCCTGATTGCGCGGTATCCCGCGAGCGAGGACAGGCCGCAGGCTGCACTCATGCTCGCGCAGCTCGATCTTGAAGCCAATCGACTTCCAGAGGCACGAGCGGGCTTCGAATCCCTGCTGAAGGACTTCAAAACCACGCAAAAGGGACAGAAGCTGCAGGCCGCTGCAGAGGACGGCCTGATCCAGTGTCTCCTGGCGATGCATGATTACGATGCCGCGATCGGTCGTCTCGAGTCGGCCGTCAGTCGACTTACGCCCGGCGACTCGCAGCGGTTCCGAGCGCAGTTGAGTCTTGGACACTGCCGCTATCACCTCAAGGATTACGACCTCGCTTACACCTCCTATGTCGACGCGTCAAAGTCGCTGGAGCCCGCCGTTTCCGGGGAAGGACTCTACTGGGCCGGAAATGCCGCACTGGCGATGAACAAGCACGCCGATGCAGCGGCACAGTTCAGCCGGTACGTTTCGCGCTTTCCCGCGCAGTCTCTTGCATCCAAGGCACAGTTGCGCGCCGCGGATTCCTATCAAAACGCAAAGCTGCCTGATGCCGCAAGACTCGGATATCAGGCTGTCGTGACGAGCTATCCGCAGTCGCCTGAGGCAGCGGAGGCGAAGCAGGCTCTCCTGGAGATGAAGGGCGAGAAGACACGAGGAGCGATTCTAGCCGCGCGTAAAGATATTCACGCAAGCCGTTACCTGGAGGCGGAGACACGACTTGGCGCGCTATTGGAATCAACTCCGGAGAAGGACGTCGCGGCGGAGGCTCAATATCTTCTCGGCGTTACATTCGAGGCTGAGAAGAAAGCGGCTTCTGCCGTCGCGGCATATAGCGAAGCTCTGCGTCTCAAGGCCGACGCTCCCTGGGCAGGCGATGTCCAGGCAAGCCTGGCCTGGCTCTATCTCGACCTGAAAAGGCCGGCAAAAGCCGAACAGGCGGCAAGCGCGGCGCTCACATTTAATCGACCTAAAGAGCAGGTCGAACAGTCTCGACTTGCTCTGGTCCAGGCTCTCCTCGAGGAGCAGAAGTGGGACGCCGCGCTCGAAGGGTGCAAAACCCTTCTCGAACAGACACCTTCTCCTGAGACTATCGCAACCGTTCTTTACGTTCAGGCCACGACTTACGAACGTCAGAAGAAGAGTGACGACGCGCTGGCCGTCTGGCAAAAGATCACGACCGACTTTCCCAAGAGCGAATATGCCGCGCAAGCCCTCCTACGATCGGGCGACGCCCTGAGCAAGGCGGAGAAGTGGCCCGAGGCCCAGGCGAAATACCTGCAACTCGTGACCGACTTTCCAAATAGCCCGTTTACGCTGGAGGGCCGATTCAATCTGGGAGCCGCATACTATCGCCAGGATAAGTTCGTGGAAGCGGCCTCGGAGTACAATATCGTGGCGGATAGCAAGAGCGCGGGTGAGTTCATTCCCGAGGCGCTGTATTGGGCAGGCGTCGCCTACTCGAAGTCAAACAAGAAGGACGAAGCCATTGCTCGCCTCACCGCTCTCGTCGACAGATATCCCAAGCACATGCGGATCGCTAACGCCAAGACTCGGCTCGCCGCGCTCAAGGCCGTCAAAGGGAGTTAGCGGTTACTCAATCTGGCCATTGGGATCAAAACGGAAATCTATCGGTAGTATCAGGAAAGAAGTATGACCTTCAATCTCATCGACCTGTTCGTCAAGGCGCGGATTGTCGCCTGGCCGCTCGGCGTCTGTTCGGTGCTTGCACTCGCGATCGTGCTCGAGCGACTCTTTGTGCTGCGGTGGATCCGAGAGCGCGAAGACGCGGCATTTAAGATCATCAAGGATTCGCTTGAAAACGGCGCGGAATATACGCCGAGCGACCCGTCGCTGGCTGTCGCTCCGGTAGCCCAGATCGTTGCAACCCTGGCGTCTCTGCGCGGCGCGACGGAGAACGCGCTCTGGCAGGCAAGCGAGATTGCTCTGTCATTGCAGCGAATGCGACTCCGACGCTTCATGAATGCGCTCGCGACTATCGGAAGCATCGCGCCGTTTATCGGCCTCTTCGGAACGGTGCTTGGCGTGATGCACTCGTTCGATACGATGAAGGTCGGGGGCCTGAGCAGCGAGAGAATTACCGGCGATATAGCCGAGGCGCTCGCGGCCACTGCACTTGGGCTCCTGGTCGCGATTCCGAGCGTGATCGCCTACAACTTTCTCCTCGGACATGTCCAAGCATCGCTTCTGCACGTCCAAAGCCACGTTTCTCGATTAATTCCGCTGATCCGCAGCGGCTCCGCACGCTCGCGACAGCCACAGGAGGCCTGACATGCACGCCGGCGGAAGAAACGAGGACGATCCGGTAGCCGAGATGAACATGATCCCGTTGATCGACATCTCCCTGACACTGCTGATCATCATGATGATCACCACCACCTTTGTGAAACAGCCGGGATTTGCGCTGAAGCTCCCTGAGTCGACGTCCCGCCAGGGTAAGCCGGAAACGCCGAAGGACATTGTCGTCAGCATCGACCGTCATGGAAAGTTCTGGCTGGATGGTTCAAATCCTACCGACGCGGCGCTCCTGCAGACACTACAATCGGCATATCGAAGGAACCATGACGTTCGCGTCCTGGTTAAGGGCGACGAGGGCGTCCCCTACGGAAGAGTAAGTCACGCGATGGACATCATCAGTCTGGCAAACATCAAGCATATCAACCTGCCGACTAACCCCCGACTGGATCAAAATGCGGTTCGGGGGACATAGGGCGAAAACCGGTATTGCCGGACAGTCCGAACCGGGGCCGGCGACACGCTGATTCATGAAGCCGTTGTGACTGCCGTGTAAGAAAGCAATTGGACCGGCTTTGTGTGCAGAGTCAAAGTACGAGTAAGGAAACTGCCATGCGCATCGAACGCTGGTTCTGGCTGCCGGTATTCTGCGTCGTATCCATCCTGATGCATTTGACCATTGCCGTCGTCACGCGAGGAGCGACCAACCGGCCTACCGAGCCGGAATCATCCAGCATCGAGGTTGCGTTTGAGCCTTCAGCTCAGCCGGCGCTACCAAAGCCCGAACCAAAGCGGGCGGCGACTAAGCCTCCATCGAGGCACAGCGTCGCAGTTGGCCGGCGGCCGATTGCCGTGGCAGCCTTTCAAGTTGCGACTATCCGACGTGTCGCATTTGAACCTCAAAGTATTCAGCGCACAGTCGCCGGCACCAACCCTCTGCCGACCACGGTCAGACCGAAGCGGACGTCCGTAGAGCTCCCCGAAAGGGTAGCCGCGGAGGCGCCTGCTGCCAGCCCATTGCCCGAGAGGACGCTTGCAGCGCCGTTGAGGATGCGTATCGCCCGAAACAATCACCCGCTCGTAGAAGGCGGCGGCGCCCCCTCGCCCGCGCCTAGTCCCGGCGGGCACGATGGTCTGGCCGCGCCAGAATCGCCGAAGGAGGACGTGCTCTACACGGGAGGCGGGCGAGGCGGCGAGAACCTTCCCATTGTCGCTCCGCGTATCGGCGGCGGAGGAGGAAGGTCGATCCTCTCGGTCAACGGGGACAACCCACTGGGCGACGGCATACCGGACGACAAGCCAGGCATCGGCCCCGGAACGCGTGGCGGACTTGGAACAGGGTCAAAGGGAGGTATCGGCTCGGGCACAGGCAAGGGAATCGGGGCTCAAGCGGATGGAACGGTCGCGATCGGCAGCCTCAGGAGAGCGCGCGGGGGCGGAATCGGCGCCGCGGACGAAGGCACGGAGATCGGTACCAGGGCGCCCGGAGGCGGACGAGGCCGCGGCGCCGAACTGCCGGGAATCGGTGGTAACGGCAACGGTTACGGCCGCGGGCACGGCAATGCCATCGGAGAAGGCGCCGATGACGCCGCGCCGCCGGGAAGAATGCGCGGAGTCCCGTTCGGCAACATCGCCGGCTTATTGGGTGGCGGCGATAACGCAGGGACCCGCGATGGAGCGCTCGGCCGCGGTGCGGTATTCGGTACGCACCGTGCCGGCGGCGAAGACGGGCCTATCCATATCGTGTATGCTCTGGACGTCTCCGGCAGCATGCGTGACGGAAACAAGCTCGGCAAGGCGAAGGAGGCGCTGAAAAAGGCGCTCGGTGAGCTGCGCCGGTCCGACACATTCAACATCGTCGTGTTCTGGCGCCACGCAAGGTGTTTTAGCGACGACTCCGTTCCGGCGACGCTCGCCAATGTCGCGAATGCTCGCGCCTGGGTCGAAGACCGCAACGTAGCGGATGGAACCAATATCTCCGGCGCCCTGGACCTTGCTTTCGACATGAACGGCATCACGCACATCTTCCTGATGTCGGATGGTGAGCCAAACCGCGATCCGGTAGTCGACAACAACCTGAATGGTATGGTCGGTGACTTCATGACGCTCCGTAATTACATTCGGGAGAAGAATACTCACGGCATCAAAATCACTACGCTCGCGCTCGGGCTTGGTGAGAGATTCCCCGGTATGCGACTGTTAAAGGGAATCGCCGAAGATAATGGCGGAACGTACGACTACATCAATCTGGCGAAAATTGCGAATCCATCGCATTGAGAATGATGGCCGGGAGCCCAGTTAATGCGCATTTGCCTGCGGTACGGAACCCCCGCGGTAGCAACCATCCTTTCGTCGGCACTGTTCGCGCTCGCAGTGGGCGCCTCACTCAGCGAAACGCCACCAGATCAGGACGCGGCTGCGTTCTTCGAGAACAGCGTCCGCCCCCTGGTGCTCGATCGTTGCGCCAACTGCCATGGTCCCAAGCTTTCGAATGGCGGACTTCGGCTCGATTCGCGCGCTGCAATGGTCGCCGGTGGGCACCGTGGACCGGCGATGGTTCCCGGCAGCCCAGATGCGAGCCTGCTCATTAACGCCGTTCGGTATCGGAATGCGCTGAAGATGCCTCCGTCCGGGCCACTCTCGCAGGCAGAGATCGGCGTCCTGGCGAGGTGGGTACAGAGCGGAGCGTATTGGGGTCCGGCGCCGACTCTGGCCGCAACCACATCGGCGGTCACCTCGACGCACGCCAGTCGCAGCCCACTCCACTGGTCGTTCGTACCCGTAAAGCCACCCGCCCTGCCCGCGGTACGACATCAATCCTGGGTGAAGTCG
>JBBQPO010000119.1:0-17556 GCA_038217285.1 Chthonomonadales bacterium | reverse complement strand
ACCTTGCCGGGTGCCGAGGGTTTCTGTCGTCTGCGCAGTTATCTCTCGACATTACGCAAACAGGGCAAGAATATCCTGACCGCTCTGGAAGGCGTCTTTCGGGGATCGCCCGAGCCTGTCGCTCCAGGCTAGACAGTAACGCCTTTAGCACTATTGCCCGCCCACATCTACGTCGATTTCGGGCAAAAACCTTGTTTGTGAGGGATCGTCGGCACAAAATATGCCATTTAGCAGAGGCGCTTTCCCGGTCGGTCGAATAGAATAAGAGTGTGAAGGTCGCCCAGGCTTTTCCAGGGGGACACGATCTTCGCATTGCGTCTCTAGAAGGAGGCACGTATGTTTTCGATTCGACCGCTTTCTGCTTCTCCGAACCGCAAAGGTTTCTCTTGCACCGACATGCTGACCGTTGGACTGATGATGATGGTCCTGACGGGTATCAGCCTGCCCCTGTTCCATAGCGCCACCAAGAGCGCTCCGAAGCAGGGCACAGGTCCGGTCATGACCGCGCCTGGTGTCACGACCCAAGCAACCTTCGCCGCGAATTTCACGCCCGGTGTGTCGCCTCTGTCGGTAGTGGCAAACGCTACGAAGATCAGCCCTGTACGCTGACCGGTGGCTCTCTCCCAATCTTCTCAAACAGCATTCGGCCCACAGGCAAAAACCTGTGGGCCGAATGCTGTCTGCATCTATCCGCGCGATCAGCCGTTATTGCTTCTGCGGCGGTGAGAGCGAGCATAGGCGCTGCCGCGGTGGAAACCGGTATGATAAGCCGAAAGGCGCTCGCGCTTATGGCGGCGGTTGATGTCCTTCTGATACTGGGAATACGAGTAGACCGCGCCCACGCCGACAAGAGCGCCCGGAAGCTTGTTTTTCTGGGTCAGCAGCAGAGCCGCCGCCGCCGCTCCGAGGCCAAGGGTCGTATTCCGTTTGCCCTCTTCGCTGGCTCTTGCGGCCATGGGGACGGCAAGAGTTGTGGTTCCTATAAAGGCGGTCAATAGAGCCGCCGCGATCACACGTGAATTGCGAAGCATGTTTTCATATCTCCTTGACAGAGGTTTAGAAAAAAGAAGCGAACCTCTTCTTTCTACCGGTACTATGGGGCGATGTCGATAGGACGTACCTGCCTGTGTCTCTGTTCCACCACAATAGAACGGAGGCTGTCACCGGTCGTGACAGCCTCCGTTCTCCTTCCTCATGTTTTTCTTTGCGCCGCAGTGTCTCAAGTGCAGCAGGTGGTCATACTCTTAAAGGCGCGGCCCCGGCGGCTTGACAGGCGCCTCATAGGAGAGGACGCCTCGGGCCTTCGTCTTCCGGCGGAAGATCTTGCCGTCGGCGATGATGGTGAGAATGTCACGGTTCGGGCCACCGAAGACGACAGCAGACGCCGCGCGCCGATCCGGATTGGCGATGATGCCGTTGACGCGCCCTGCCTGATCGCAGACCTGGATGCCGGAGTTCGTGGCGATATAGAGCCAGCCCAGCGTATCGCTGGTCATGCCGTTCGCGCCGCTGCTCGGGACGCTGTACGGAATGTGGATGTCGAAGAACTCCTGTTTGCCTGCCAGAACGCCGCCGGGCTGGATCTGATAGCTGGTCAGCAGTTTACCGGGGCTGGTGTTGGCGACCTGGAGCAGGGTCTGGTCCGGCGTCAATGCAAGACCGCTGGCGTTAGGCTGCCCGGCGTCGGCCAGAACCTTGCGTCCGTTCTTGCCGAGGAAGTAGATCTTTCCGTTCTTCGCGTCCGTCAGGTATATTTCGCCCTGATGATTGATCGTGAGGCCGTTCGCCGTCACGCCCCGTGCAATCACCGTCTCTTTCCCATTCGCATCGCAGGAGACCAGGCGTTTCGCTCCGTTTTGGGCCGCGTAGAGGAGGCCGTCCGGGCTGAAAGCCAGCGCGGACGCGCTGGCGGCGCCGTCCGCGAAGCGCGACATCGTGCCGTCGAGTGCCATCCTGTCGATGCGTCCGGAGGAGCTTGAGGCGACGTAGACATTGCCGAAGGGATCGGCGGCGAGAGCGCCTGCGGCAAACGGAGCCTCGACGGCCTGCCAGCCTTCGTTGGGCAGCAGAATGTTCATGATCGGCTGCGGCGTGGCGGTCGCGGCGCGAATGGGCGCGGGGTAGTCCCGCCAGAGCCAGCGCAGGGCGTCGGGCAGGATCGACGCGCCCTGCTGGCCGCTGTGCCCCTGCGTTCCGACGACGAACTGCACGTCGTTACGCGCGAAGCGCAGCGCCGCCGCGACATCCTGATTGCCGATATACCAGTTGCCGGAGTAGATGTCCTGATCGGCGGTCCCGTCCTGCAGAAAGACGCGCAGGGGGCGCGGCTCGTACTTGCGGATATCGGAGGCGAAGGTGTTGCCGCCGCGCAGGTCGGTGAAGCTGCCGATGAAGCTGACGACGCGGTGGAACTGATCGGGGCGTGTCCAGGCGGCGACGAAGGAGCAGATGCCGCCGGAGCTCGCGCCGCAGAGCGCACGGTCGTCGGGGTTCTGGGAGAGGCTGACCTTCTTACCGACCTCCGGCAGGATCTCTTCCAGCAGGAAACGGGCGTAGCGGTCGGTGGGATCGTCGTACTCGAAGCTGCGATTGTAGCGCGGCAGCGCGTTAGGGCCTGCTGCGGGCACGACGCCGGGATTGATCATGATCGCGACGGTGACAGGCATCTGCTTCTTCGCAATCAGGTTGTCGAAGACGACGGGCACACGAAAGCCGCCATTACGATCCTGGAAGCCGCCGCCGTCCTGAAAGATCATCACGCAGGCGGGTTTGGCCGCGTCGTACTGCTTCGGGACATAGACCCAGACATCGTGCTCGGCTCCGGCGAACACCTTGCTGTTTTTGGCCTTGAAGTAGGTGACTTCGCCCTTCGGCACATCGGGCTGCTGCATCGAGTCGGGGCCGAGCTTGTAGTCGTCGGCGGCGCGGGCGGGTTGCCCGAGGCTTACGGCGCTGAAGAGAGCCAGCGCCGCGCAGAGGGTGAGAGAGCGGAGTTTCACGCGGTCAGCTCCTTCATGGTCACTTCGCCGCTGCGATAGACGGCCTCGCGCACCAGCAGGCAGGTGAGGACGGAGGCGCGCCCATGCTCCACGGTGGCGACGGGGGCCGAACGGGTGCGGACGGAGTTGACGAACGCCTCCAGCGAGAGCAGGCTGCCGTTGATGTCGCCGGGATGATTGTGCCCGATGCGGTCGGGTTTGTCGAGCTCTTTGCGGTAGGAGAAGGTGCCGGAGTTGAAATCGATCCCGGCGTCGGTGCCGAGCAGGCGGGTGTACTCGTCGTTGAAATTCCGGTTGAAATGGCCCTCCTGGCCGGGCGAGATCCAGCTATGGATGATATTGACGATGACCCCGTTCTCGTACTCCACGAGAGCCGTGTAGTAGTCGTGGACATCGCGGTCGGGCTGTTTGTCGGCGTAGAGGCCGGCGCGGCCCATGCCCATGGCGCGGACCGGCAGGCAGTCGTTGGCCCAGTTCATCACGTCCCAGTTGTGGACGGCCTGCTCGACCATCCAGTCGCCGGAGCGGTCCCGCTTGCCGAACCAGCCGTAGAGCGGCCCCCAGGAGTTGAGCCACGCGACGCGGCCTTCGACGAGTGTGCCGAGCTCTCCGGCATGGATCTGCTGCATCGGCTCGATGAAGCGCGGGTCGGCGCGGCGCTGAAACCCGATCTGCACGATCTGTTTGTCGGCCTTGTTCGCTGCTGCGACGACTCTGTCGCAGTCCGCCACGGTCAGGCACATCGGTTTCTCGCCGTAAAGGTCTTTCCCGGCTGCTATGGCGTCGAGATAGCAGGCGGCGTGCAGATCGCAGGGCAGGGCGCTCACGACCGCCGCGACATCCGCGCGCTCCAGCAGCGTCTTCCAGTCGCCGATCAGGGCCGGAACCGGCTGTCCCGCCTTGACCACCATCGCAGCCGCCTTCTCCAGGTTGTTCGGGTCGGCGTCGCTGAGCGCCGTAATCCTCACGCCGGGCACGGTGAGCATGAGGCGCAGCAGATACTGTCCCCGTCCCCCCACGCCGATAAACCCCATATTGATGGTCTCCTTCGCCGAGACCGCACTTTTTTCCGCCATTGAAAATGCTCCTGTTCCGTTTGATTTTAGAGAATTTCTACGCCTGCGCCGCGCACCATTCGAAGAGGGCTTTCCACTCTTCGCGCTGTCGGGCCACGAGATCGGGCTTATCGCTGCCCTTGGCAGCTCCAACGGCATCTACCAGCGCATCCGGATCGAGTTCCGGCCGAGAGCGACGCAGAGGATGGGCGACAGCGCGGCGCATCCAGTAGTGGCTGTTGCTGAAATCGCCTTCGCGACGATGCATGATGCCGTGCCAGTACGCGCCCGTAGCATCGTCCAGCGACTGGCTTACAGTGTGGCTGCGGTCCAGGTCGTCCACATAGAGCCAGAGGCCCGCTGCAAGCTCCGGACGCTTTGTCAGCGCCGGATGCTGCAAAATCTGCGTCACGATCTCGGTCTGTTGCGGCGCACTGCCCACCAGACGCCCCATCGCACTCTCCAACGGCACCGCCTCGAACAGCGGCGCACAGGCCGTAGCGATCTCTTCCGGTAACGTCAACATCTTCTTTCGCTCCTTCCGCCGGACGCCACAAGCATCCGGCCATAATTTTTTCACCTTGCGTTTCTCTTCTCCGTTTGGGGAGGGCATTCCTGCGCAGTTCAGGCGAAATAAGGTTACGGCAGTCAGCGATCCGTTTGGGGAGGGCATTCCTGCACACTTCCGCCAAGAGGACAGCGATCCGTTGGGGGCGAACAATAGAGGCGGTAGTCAGTGATGCGTTGGGGGCGAACAAGAGAGGCGGTAGTCAGTGATGCGTTGAGGGCGAACAAGAGAGGCGGTAGTCAGTGATGCGTTGGGGGCGAACTAAAGCCGCCCGTAAACGAGCGGCCTGATGCGGTAAGCCCCCTGAAGGGGGCTGTGTTGGTTGTTAAAGAAGGTGGGGTCGGACATGGAGATTGACGGCTGGCCTGTTTTTTGTTAGGGCGGCGGCGCTGTATCATCATTGATGGATTCCAGGGAAGGCCAGATTTTGCCAGCGGCGTGGCGGCGTTGTTGATCTTCTATGTAGCGAATGACGATCTGTTGCTCGTTCTTGCGCAGAGTGGTGACGCTATAGCCCATTTGCCATTTCAAGAAGCGTACTTGTCCGTACTCCTGACCAAAAGCATGACTGGCTGCGCCTTTAACCTCTCCGACAAAGGTTGCCAGCGTTACGGTCGGCGGCAGGCTCACAAACAGATGCACATGATCGGGCATCGCATTGCAGGCCAGAACGATAGCGTATCGCTTGCGGGCTTCGCTCGCGACCCGCTCTACCAGCCATTCCCGCACATCGTCGGTGATAAACGGCAGGCGATCTTTCGTACTCCAAACAATGTGATAGAACAACTGATGATAAACGTGCGCCGACATGGCCCCTCCGTCAACTCCCGCCTCTGCGCCTCATCCTACAGGCCAACCATCCCAGGCCCATTTATGGGCCTTACCGCATCAGGCCGCTCGTTTACGGGCGGCGAAGATGATGTTCGAAGCGCAGGAAAATCGGGCAAAATTTTCTTAGCCGCGACAGGTCGTCAATCCTCGCCACAATCTTGCGGGCGTGGACATAATCTTCATATTTGCGCCCTGTACTTTCCTGCATCAGCTTGTTGAGGGCCGTTTTGGGATTGCACCCGAGACGTTCCGGATTTTTGTGATGCTTCACCTTTTTGACATGGCTGTTGATGCTCTTTAAAAAGCCGGTCAGCACGTCTCCATCGGCCAGCAGCCAGGCTTCCAACTCCTCCTGAATGCAGATCAGGGCCACGCGGTTTTTATCCACGTTCGCGGCCTCCAGGACGCCGAATATTGTCTCTCGGTCTGCACGGCGGCAGGGCTTTTGGCCTTGCTCTCGCCACGCGGGGTAGAGATCCCAGACGATGAGAACACGTTCGCAGCCTTGCCCGAGCAGGACGAAAGCGGCGTCTCCACACTGTTGCAGCAGTTTGGGTTTGTTGTCCAGAGTGGTAAAGGAGAGTTCGGCTTCGATACCGCCGTCTGCCAGCACCCGCTTGGCGAGATGTTTGCAGACATGAAGGTCCGGCCCCTCCGGACCACACTCCAGGATAAGGCCAATCTTCATTCCGACTGCTTTCGGTTCAATCGCCCCATCGTGTAGAGCTGTCCGGGCGCAAATTTCTGCGTCCATTCCTGTAGGGCTGCGTCGTTACCGGGACGTGTGAAGACGGGGGAACCGGCATCGTCGCGCTCGACGACGACGATCTGCGACAGGGTGAGCAGGTCGAGCAGGTAAGGCGAATGGGTCGTCAGTATAATCTGCGTCTTGCCGCTTTCCACCGCACTACGTATCTCTTCCACAATCAGGTGGATGGTGCGCGGGTCCAGTCCGTTCTCGATCTCCTCGATGACCAGCAGAGCAGGCGGATTCGGATGCCGCAACACCGCCAGCAGAGCCAAAACACGCAATGTCCCTGTCGAGAGCAGCCAGCCGGGAAGTTTGAAATTGCCCTCAGTCATTTGCAGGTAGACAGTCCGCTCCAGCTCCGAGGTGAGCGCAGGCTGCACATCCCGTGCGTAGGGCAGAACATACTGCAACGTCTCCACAATGCCATCCACGACCGCCGGATCGATCTTGCGGATACTCAACAGGTACTCCGCGACATTCGACCCATCTTTCGCCAATCGAATCGTCCCGCCCGTCCGTTTCTGCGGCACCGGATCGCTCATAGCATGCGGAACCAGCGACAAAAACTGCCAGTGATCTGAACCAATATGGTTGCTCTTGAGAAAATTTCTTCCGCTTTCGAGAAGTTCGAGATTCTCTAATGCTGCGTTTTTATCCAAAGTATTAGTCGCTCGTACCTGTCCGCTAGAATCTCGAACGGCACGAGTAGTGTAGTCACGTACTCTCATGCGGAACTCTTCTTTTCCTATGAAGAGTTCCGTACCTCCTGGGCCTACGTTAACCTCCATAGAGGCATAAACGTTGCCTCCCCAACCGTCTCCACGCAATTCAAAGCGCATGGGATTCGTGTGGTCCTCGCGGACGTCTGGAGAGAAGCGTAACTGATGCGGGTTAGCCTGATTCCATATGTGCTCGAAACCACGCCACGGTTCCATTGCACGGTCCAGACCATCGCTAATGATAGACTGAAACGTCTCCAGTCCTTCGATGAGGCTGCTCTTACCAGAGCCATTGTTGCCGATGAAGACAGTCAACGGTGTAAACTTTACAATGCCGCTATCCCGCACTGCCTTGAAGTTTTTTAGGCGAAACGATTGCAAAGGCAGAGGCTTGCGTCTCATTGGATAAGTCCTCGGGCCACGTCACGGTAGGCGTTCTGCGCCGCCACTTTGACCGGCTCTGCGACGATAGGAAAAGTGCTGAGAATGTGGACGAATTCTGCTTCCGTCAGGCCGTAGAGGTGTGCAATAAGGCCGTCTAGTTCGGCGCGAAGTTGGGCGCGTTCAAACATATCAGTAGCCCCATAAACATGGCTTTTTAATCCAACTTCGCGAGCTAGATCATCGAACTCCGGTGTAGTACAGATAAGCTTTGCCGCCCGTTCTACTATCGGCGCGAACGCTGCGTCTTTTTCTGTCAGTCGCGGCATCGTCATCTGGTAAGTGACTGACATGGTAATGCTGCCAATCCCCCGCATACGTAGCGAAAAGTCGTAAACAAAGCTGTTGAACATGGCGCAGATGTAACATAGGATATTGCCAGAAAGAAGATCACGGCTTACGTGAAGTTTGTGGTTGGCAAATACATTACGCGGAAGTATGCTGCAGATCATGCTTCGCTCGTCAACACTCCTGGCAATCTCACGATGTGCCGTGCGATATCGTTGATAATTGAGGAATTGTCCATTGTCGCCAGTGCGTCCACCCAGAGCCTTACGCGCTTCACGCTCATCAATCCAGTATTTCGGTTCCCCCCAAGTGTGAGTAAACTGGTGAATCATCTTGCCTTCATAAAGTGGCAGCCGATTGATACCAGAGGTTGTGCGGAACAGTCTGCTGTCGTTGGTCATGTGAAACTCAGTAGCTAAGACAAGATTCCATGTCCCTTCGATCTTCTCGCCCAGTAGCGGGAACGATAGCATCTTTTCCGCTATACACACGTCCATATCACTCTTGAATTCTATGATTGAAAAAGAGTCTGGCGAGAGACGGCGCACCATTTCAACCGATATATCTAACGCACCTCGATTTGGAAATTCGCGTAGCTCCGCCACATCGTGCCGCATAAAAGCCGCAGGAAATGCTTCTGTTCGGCCAGTCTTGCCGAAGGTTAGAACGATGAATTTGAAGCGACTGTCTACGCCTTCGAAAATCAATTTGCGGTTTTCGAAGCAGAACAGTCCTGTGATATGAGTGGAGTCGAACAGCAGTTCCCGCAACTGCTTCGTTCCCAGGTCGGTGTACAGGCCGCTGGGCAAGACGATGCCGCATTGTCCGCCGGTCCGCAGCAGGTTGTAGCACTGCTCGGTGAAGAGTTTGTAGAGGTTGATGTCGGTGCCGGCTTTTTTACCGTTCACGACGGAAATCTGGTTTTCGTACTGCTTCGCGCTGCGATAGTACGCGCTAACATGAGGGAATCGGCTCAGGAAGGCTTCCCATTCCTGACGTACATTGTCGTCCGAAAGGGCTTCAGTCTGCTTCTCCTCGAACTCCTTTATGGTCATTTTATTCTTGGTGATGCCCACGGCATAATCCGTCAGGAACTCCTTTGCTTGCGGCTTGAAAATCTCCCAGGGTGGATTTGTGATGATGGCATCAAAGCCACCATGCTTCAGAATCTCGTCGAACTGATAGCCCCAATGGAATGGTTGGAGATCCCGAATATCAAATAGATTCGGGGAACGCTTTTTCGCCTTGCCCTCTTTGCCCATGACCACATCCCAGGTCGCCTGCTCGAACTGGATTTTGAGCGTTAGAAACTCGTCGAGGAGGAGTTCATCCAGTGTCTCGCCTGCTTCAGCGATCTTCTGCTGAATGTCGTCGCGCAGGATCTGCAGGTCGTTGCGAAACCCCTTCTGTTCGGCTAGGCCACGATAGTTCGCTACCAGACGATTCTTCTCTGCGACGACCTCGGAATAAGAGCCGTAGAGTTGCAATCTGCCGTTGAAATCGTTTTCGTTGACATGGAGCAGACCGATGAGGGAGTTGCCTGCCAGAATATTGAAGTCTATATTGGGCAGCGGTTCCAACTCATCGACTGTTTTGACAGAGGAGACCAGTGCCAGAAAGAGCCGCAGACGCGCGATGTCGGCGCCCTCCTCCATAATATCGACGCCGTAAAGGTTCTCCGTGATGATCTTGCGCTTGATATGGTAGTTGAGGCTGCGGTGGTCTTTGCGGGTATCGGCAAGCCAGACCGTGAGACTCTTGTCGCCTAGATACTCGATGCGTCCGGTAATCGCGCCGTAGATGTTGACCAGCGTCTTCATGGCGGCGACAAGGAACGCGCCCGACCCGCAGGCCGGATCGAGCAGACTGAGATGTGGCAGCACCTCGTAGAGCAGGCGGCGGCATACCGGAGCGTCCAGGTGGGTCAGCAAGTCGCCAATATCATGGTAATGCCGGACAGGTGGCAAGCCGGGAATGTCCTGATTGGCGTTGAGCGTGTCGAGAATCAACTGATGGATCGTGTGTTCGCAGAGATACTCCGTGATTTCCGGGCGCGTGTAGTAGGCTCCGAACTCCTTCTGGTTGATATACTTTTCGAAGATATAGCCCAGAACGTCCGGATTGATCTCGTCCGGCTGGCCCTCCGGTGTATCGTCGAGGTTCCAGGAGTAGTGTTCGAACAGGCCGAACAGATTGGCGAAGGCTGCATCCGGGATGGTGATCTTGCCGCGATAGGCCTCCTCGATCTTATGCTCCAGAAACAGACCGCCGTTCAGATAGGGGACAGTGCCGAGCAGGGCCTTCGCCTGCGGGCTGCGTTCGCGCTCCGGGCGGGCAAATCCCTCGAAAAAGAGCGGCTGTAGAAATACCTCATAGTAGTTGTCGGCCCCGAACTGCGTCGCCGTCTGCGCTAGCTTCTTCTGGAGGTAGTCGCGTTCGCCACCGTCTATCAGGAACTTGCGTTGGAGGAAGTAGATGAACATCAGGCGGTTAAGGAGCACGGAGGCGTACCAGCGCCGCTGACGCTCATCGTCGATCCCCACGATGAGTTCGGTGAACTTGACCCGCTGATCGGCATACTCCGTAAAGAACTTTTTCGTCACCCGCTCGACATCGAGGGCGTTGCGGAGCGCATCGGAGACCGCGATTAACGAGACTTTGCCCTGTGCGTCGAAGCGGCTTATATCGAACACCATACCGCTGATCTTGCTGATGAAAAGGTCGCCGGGCTGTCCCTTCAGGTAGAGATGTTCGCGGGGATAGGTCTTGCCGTCTTCCCGCTTCACCCAGCGCCAGAGGCTCTGTGTCCGTAGCTTATCCACAAAGATCAGCAGATTTTCGCGATGGAGGCCCGTCAGGCCCTTCTGCACGGCCTCGCGCACTTTAGCGGGAGGCAGCGCCTCGTCCGGGCCGGTCACTTCCATCACCACGACACCCGCCAGTTCCGCGATGTGTGTGTAAGCGTAGGCGACTCCCTCGACCTGCCACGCGCCGGGGCGGCGTGTGACGGGGCGCGACCAGTTCAACTGCTCGATGAAGAGCGTGGAGAAATCGAACTGTTCCAAGAGAGTGCGGGTACGCGGGATGTTTAAGGTCGGCATAAGTCCTCGCAGGAAAGATTCCATGTCTCGTTTCGGTGATTCCAAGAAACCGATCCGAAAGCCCCGCCCCTAAAGGAGCGGTCTGTCTTTGGTAAGGACCGTAAACGGCCCTGGGTAACGCATACATCAAAGGAGGCTCACGGGCCTATTATTCTCCGCCGAGAAGCTTGGTAGATCGACCCAGCCCGCTTTAGCGGGGTTACCGCATCAGGCCGCTCCTTTAGGGGCGGAATTCATGAGGCGGAAAGCCCCAGGGAGCAGATGATGCGCGGTTCGCGGGTCTGTTCCTCTTCGCTGACGATGGAGAGACGGTTCTCTTCACGCAGGAGCAGGGTCAGTTGCGCCAGGAGATCGTCGCCGATTTCGCTGCGGAGGTGGCTGTTCAAGCGGTCAGTCGCGGCCTGGGTAAGCGGATAGCGGTAGATCTCCTCCACCGCCCGGTGCAGCTCCGGCGTATCGAACAGGGTGTTGCGTACCTGTTCGGCGTAGCGTTTCAGGCGCTCGTAGGTTCGGAAGCGAGCGCCGGAGGGGCGGCCTAACTGCCCGCCGACACTGCGCTCCTCGATCCCGATATGCTCGATGCCCTGCGCTACCAGTTCGTGATGCGCTTCATAGCGCGGCAGAGCGGGCGTCTCGGGGGTGCAGGCCGCTGCCCGCAGGATAGCGCTCTGTGACTCCGTGACGCTTTTGCCGTTCCGATCTATCCAGGCCAGCGCATCGTTGCCCTGCCCGGTATGCAGATAGACCAGCACGCCCTCCGGCTGCGCGGCGGAGGCGACATGCGGTTTGGTAGAGTAGACCACTCTCGGCATATCCTCGATGGTCTTTTTCAGTTTGGGGTCGGCCTCGACAGCGTTTTTCCAGATCTGATAGGCTTTCGAGGCGAGATCCACATCTCCATCGTCCTCGGCGTCCAGCACCCCCGCCTTTTCGTGATAGAGGTCGAGCAGGGCGCTGTTTTTGCGGTCGTCCTCGAAGAACGCCTCGTCGGTCCCTACAACCTCGGCATTCTCCGAGAGCCTCTGCCGTACGCGGGCGCGCAGTTTGATGATCTTCTCGATGCCCTTTACCGGCAGGAACGAGCAGCAGAGGATCTCCTCCGCTTTCTGCCCGATGCGGTCCACGCGCCCCGCGCGCTGCACCAGCCGGATAATTGCCCAGGGCAGGTCGTAGTTCACCACCACAAAGCTGTCCTGGAGGTTTTGCCCTTCTGAGAGCACATCGGTGGCGATCAGGACGCGAATTTCGTCCTCCGGCTTGATCTGTTTCCGCCGGTCGTTGCTGACCGGGCTGAACTTCCAGGCAAGCTCCGTCGGGTCGTCGGAGTGCCCGGTCGCGACGGCCAGCTTCCCGATACCCAGCGCTTTCAACTGCTCCCCCAGATACCGCGCCGTGTCCGCGAACTGTGTGAAGATCAGCACCTTGTCGTTCGGGCGATCTTTCGCCAGCAGCTCCCGCAGCGCCGCCAGTTTGCCGTCTTTGTTCGGCTCCCAGGAGTCGCACTTCGCCAGCACACTGCGGAGGGCATCGCAGTCCGCTTGGAGATCCTGGCGCAGTTGCGACTGAAACAGAGGCGACGGCAGCCATTTGAACTGTCGCTTGTAGCGCGCCTGATACAGTTCATAGACGGCTTTCGCCCGTTGCCGGAACTCCGGATCCGTGCGCAGGGCGTGTTTGACCTTCTCTTGCGGAATAGCCTCTACATTCTCGTCGCTGAACATATCCTGTGCGGCGGCGGTGTCGTCGGCGTCCTCGTCGTTGCTGTCGGTATCCAGCATCTCCGCGCCCTGCGATCCGATGGGGAGCGGCAGACCGTTGTCGATGGCGTGCAGAAAGATATAGTTGCGCAGAATATGCCGCTCGACCGAAAGCAGAAACGAGTATCCGCTCGATTCCAGGCGTTTGAACAGGTTGGTGCGGCAGAAACCCATGAGCCGCTTGCCCGCCCGCGAGAGGTCTTTCAGCGCAACCGTCTCCGCCGCCGTCGGCTTCTGGCTCGGCATGTTCTCTTCGTAGTTGCCCAGGCCATAGCGCGGCAGACAGAGCGCGTTGATGATCTCCACGACATCCTGTTCGTAGAGCGCGGCGTACTGTTCATCGATGCGGAACTTGATCGTTTTCGGGGTGCGTGTCGGGAAGTAGGAGCGCTCCCCGGTGTTGAACAGCAGATATTTGCGCCCGGTCGCGGGGTCGGTCTTCGCGTAGTTTTCCTGAATGAACGAGCGGGTGCGCCGCACCATGTAGAGGCGCATCAGCTCCCGCCAGTCGTCGGGATAGTCACTCTTTTCGAAGGCAGCGAGCGTGCGAATCCCCGCCTGATGCCGCCGTGTGAACTCCACTTCGCCCATCTCCCGCAGCAGGCGCTCCGGTCGGATGCCGAGGTCTTTCTCCTCCGGCACGAAGAGCCGCAACTGGTTGGAGAGATCGAGATAGGACTTGTTGTAGGGCGTCGCGGTCAACAGAATACAGCGGCTGTCGTTCTTCTCGATATACTCCCGAATGGCGCGATAGACCTTGCCATCGCGGTTTCGCAGATTGTGGCTTTCATCGATCAGCACGATACGGTGGCGTGACATCTCGGGCAGTTCGCGCACCGCTCTGGTGACGGAGAGCACCGTGGCCCGCAGGCCATACTGAACCCGATAGTCGTTCCACATCTTCACCAAGTTGCGTGGGCAGAGGATCAGGGTCTCCATGCCCAGCTCCTCGAATGTGCTGGCCAGGGCAGTCGCCATAAGGGTCTTTCCTAGCCCCACGACATCCCCAATGACGACGCCACCCCGCTTATGCAGGTGCCGCGCCGCGATCTTGACGGCGGCGGTCTGATAGTCAAACAGCTTGTCGCGGAAGACGCGCGGAATGGTATATTCCGACAGTCCGGCCCGCGCCTCCTGCGAGAGGTGGTAGGCCATCTTGATGTAGATGTGATAAGGCGGAATCGGCTCGGTTCGCGCCCAGCTCTCCTCCACGATCTGCACAAGCTCGTCCGAAATATCGACGCACCAGTGGTCTGTCCAGCGATCTTCGAACCACTGCGCCAGCTTGTTCGCGGCGTCATGGTCCAGTACGTCTACGTTCAGTTCGCCCTGATAGGAAAGGCCCGAGAGGGTCAGATTGCTGCTGCCGAGGTAGCCGACAATCGGATTGATCGGGTCCGAGCGAAACAACAGGTAGAGTTTGGCATGCAGCCGATGCCGCAGGAACAGTCTGACCTGCACCTTTTTCTGTTTGATCTGTCCCACCAGTCGCCGCAGTCCCGCCTCGTCTTCGTTGGTAGGTATGCCCACCATCAACTGATCGCGAAACTCGGTGGCCAGTTTGCGCTTATAGAGCAGGACGGTCTGCATATCCATACCGTCGGCGTGATCCGTAACCCGGAGCACCTCCCGCAACTCCTCTTCCGGCGCCTTCTGCATCCCCACAAGCAGCCGACAACAGTGGCCCTCGCCTCCTGCCCACGCCTCTACATGGCAGTCCAACCGCTTCCAGCCCCGCAGGTTAAAATAGCCGACCGCAAAATCAGCACGGTCGGCTACCTTCAACGTCTCCTGCAAAGCCGGAAGCAGATCCAGGTCGATATTGTCAAAAATACGTGGCATAGTTCTCGGTTCTGTCCAGGTTCTGTATTGGACCTTTCTTCACCGTTTAGGGAGGGCATTCCTGCATCCGTCTGCCGGGAAGACAAGGACAGCCTGTTCATATCCAAAAACTGCATTTCCGTCCGCGAGGACGGTCCGGCGAAGCCGCGTAGCGAGGGATAACATCCCTTGAAAGTAGCGAGGGATAACATTCCTTGATTCTCGATTGCGATTGATTCCGACAGCTCCCAGCGAAATGATCCTGCGCCGCAACAGGCGTTCACGGACGCCGGAGGAGCCAGAACTGCCAAGCGAAGATGGCGGCCCAGAAGAGGGTGACGTAGGGCGGTTTGGCCCAGCAGCGCCACCGGGTGACGCCGCGCCAGGAGGCGAGGAGATAGAAAAGGGTCGCGAGGCCGGAGAGGGCAAGCAGGGAGAAGCGCTGGAAGATCAGGACAAGGAACGCGGCCTTGCAGAAGGTGAAGGCGTATCCCTCGAACTTTTCGCCCTGACGCGCTCTCTCGAATTCGTTTAGGGACTTCATGGGCATGGTGGAGGCTCCTGAACGGGTGGGCGTCAGCGCAGGACAAGGGGGATCGTGCTGACGCGGGGCGTTTTGCGGGCGCGGTGGAAGACGTTGTATTCGCAGAAAGAGACGGAATTGCCGTTCTCGTCCAGGATTTTGGTGCAGCACTGTTCGATCCGTTTGTGGTCGTAGGTGTGGGCGTCCATGAACGGTTTGACGACGATGCGGAAGATGCGCTTGCCGATGCGGTCGGGCTTGCCGATCAGCGGCAGCAGGTCGCGGACGCCCGCCTCGCGGAACAGCAGGCTCAGGTCCTGGAGAGTCTGCTTACCGCGCAGATGCGCCACATCGGACCAGACGCGGCGTGCCGCGCCGCTCAGAATACCGGCGAAGCTGATACGGTCTGCGAACAGGTCGAGATAGCGCGCGATGTCGAGATGGCGCGGCAGAGGCGTGATCTGTGCGCGGCGTTCGTCCAGGAAGCCGTAGGTCAGCACACAGCAGTCGGGATGCGAACAGGGCAAGCCGACGAAATCGCTGCTTCGGAGCGCGCCTGCCGTCTGATGCTCCAGTTCCGCCAGCACGTCGGTCAGGGTGAGGCGGGCCGTTCCGTTGTAGTCATGTTCGTAGCGTCCGGCGCTCATCACGGGCTGAAAGTTGAGGCCATTGACGTTGTCCAGGCTGAGAGCGAAACGGTACAGATCGCCGATCTCATCGTCGTTGACGTCGCGTTCGAGGGTAGGAACCAGCGTCACGAACAGCCCCGCTTCCTGCGCCCGTTGCAGGGCTTCCCGCTTCTCCACCCGCAGGTCTTTTCCATAAAGCCGCTCATGCACCTCGGCCCGGAAACTGGAGAAGGAGAAGAACAGTTCCACGCGGTCACGGTGCGCGGCGATGGACTGCACCAGGGCGTCGCTCTGGCGCAGGCGCAGCCCGTTGGTGTTGACGAGGATGCGGCCGATGGGATAGGAGAGGGCGAGGTTCAGAATATCGCCGAACTGAGGATGGATCGTCGGCTCGCCGCCGCTGAGCATCAGCACGTCGAGACTGCTCTGAGAACGGAAGAACGTATCGAGGCGGGCGCGCGCCGTCTCCACGGACATGAAGTCGTGGCCCTGCGCGTCGGCGTAGCAGGTGGGACAGCGCAGATTGCAGGCGAGCGTGATCTCCAGGAGCAGAACGCAGACCGGCGGGCCGTTTTCCGCGCAGGTTTCGCCCGCGCCGCAGCAGCCTGCCCCGGAGCGCGCCGGCACATACTGCCGGAAACGCAGATACTCCTTCGCATCCGAAGCGAGCAGCGCCCGCGCCATACCGTGGCGCTCACAGACGCTCTCCAGCCAGATGCGCCCCTCCTCCGCCTTCAGCAGCGCCGGAACCGTGCGCAGGCATTCCGGACAGAGTCCCTGCGTCTGTTCCGACCATCCCTGTGCTGCCTCTGCCGACATAGCGCGCTCCTTCCTGTGCAATACGGACATCAGTGGGCTGTGTTTAGATTGGTGACGATCATAATACCGCAGAACGCCAGCGCGCCCAGGGCCAGAACCGCAAAAGTGATCAGCATGATGCGCAGGCCGGTTCGGAAGGCGACGTAACGATTGTCCATGACAATATAGAGGATAAACGGAATGAGCAGCGTCACCAGCATGGGCACGCAGAGCAGACTCAGCAGCACGGCCAGAATAGAGTCGACGACAGCAGAACCGGCGACGAATTTCGGCTGCGGGATGGGCTGCAGATTGAAGCCGCAGTGGGGACAGAACTGCGGATCTCCTTTGTACGACTGTCGGCAGTTAGGGCAGAGACGCTCAGGCGACGGCGTGGACATGAAGCCTCCTCGTAGAATGCAGAAGCAACGTCAGACGGACGGCGAAGAAAAGGCCGCCGAACAGACAGGCCCACTGTGCGAGGGAGAGATTCCCTGCAGTACGGGGTGAATCGCGCAGAAACTCGATGCCGAACCGGGCCGCGCAGTAGAGCACGCCCTGCAAAAAGAACAGTGTGTTCTCGGGCGGGCGCAGGCGCTCCAAGGCGAGCAGTACCAGCAGGATACCCAGACTGGCCAGAGAGAGATAGGCCTGCGTGGGGTGCCGCCAGGCATCGTGCTGCCAGATGGCCCAGGGCAGGTGCGCGCAAGTCCGCCCGTAGCAGCAGCCTGCGAAGAAACAGCCCCAACGTCCTACCGCCTCGCCCGCACTCAGCGCGACCGCGAACAGGTCGCCCAGTGGCCGCCGAATGCCGAGATAGCGTTTGTAGAGCGCGACGCTCAGATAGCCGCCCGCGACCGCTCCCAGCACCGACTTCCCGGCGGTACCCGCGAAGATCCACTGCGCGAGATTGGCGCAGACCAGCCCTCCGACCAGTCCTGCCGCCAGCAGTGCAAAGACGCCCTGCGTCGCCAGCCCGCGCTGCCGGGCCATCCACCAGAACGCTCCCAGACCGGTTAAGTATCCCGCCGCATAACAGCCTGCCGAAAGAGTCATCATTGCCTGTGATCCTGATCGCTTGAGCGCATGCTTTCCGGGTCGCCTGCCCTGTTTAAGCATACCCTGTCCGGCCGATTGGTAGTGCTGCATTAAACGGTGACACTGGCCATACCTCCTTTCGTTTCCCTGGCCCCTGTTTTTCCAGGTGGACGCCCTCTTCGTTTCGGAGGAACCAACGGCGCAGGAGCGATCTGGTGGCAGAGCAAATCTCCCACG
>JBBQPO010000118.1:0-17631 GCA_038217285.1 Chthonomonadales bacterium | reverse complement strand
GTCCGGTGGCTGTCGTCAGACTGAAAGAACTGATCAGGTAGTCGGTATAGAGATCGAGAAGTTGTGTGTCCATGACGGTATTTTACCGCCAACAAGGGCAAACTCAGTCAGAGTAAAATGCTCGGCTGCGTAAGGTGAGTTCATAATCAGAGTGACATTGGTCTGTGCCATCAATCTGCCATTCGCCGAGGCGCCGGTATTCAGAGTGATCGCTGTTTTAGAGAGTACCACACCTTCCATGTGCGCGGTCGTTCCTAAGGCCACCACTCCGGCGACCTGCCAGAAGACGTTTTTGGCAAGTGCGCCACCGGTCAAGATCACCTGCGCCGCAGAAGCTTCGGTGACATCTCCCGAGATCTGGAAGATCCAGACATCGTTGGGGCCACCGTTGAGAGTGACGTCCTTGGGGATGGTAACCGTAGACGACCATTTGTAGAGGCCAGGGCTCAGCGTCAATCCTCCGATATCTCCCACTGCCAGTTCCGTGTAGTCAGGCGATTTTCTTCCGGAGGCATCGAGGTACGCGGTTGTCATGTCGCCTACCGCCTGGGTCAGGTTGGCCGGCGTCGGAGATCCATAGTCAGCGGCATATACCTTGCCAACTACCTGCGCCGACTGCGAGAAGGGACTGCCTGCGGGATAGATCAATCCAAATCCGGTGATGGCGGTTGCGGCGATGGGACTTACTCCCATATTCCCCGTAATCGCAGAACCGGGCACATTGGTGATTCCTGTTTCTGACAGAATCACATAGTTGCCGGCCGTTCCGAGATCCACCGGCGCGGGGCCATACCCTCGTCCGGCGCGGTGCACGTGAGGGGAGGAGGGGGTGAGGACGGTGGCGAATATGCCGCCGTTGCTTCCGGCCACACAGGCGACCCCCAGGAAGGCCATCAATCCTATGATTGGTTTAGAGTACTGCGCAAATCGATTCATTGTGCGTATCATTATTTGGTCTCCTGTGAAAGAGATCCCACGATCCGTGTGCGAGAAAGGAGGCTGTACCCAACTCAGCGGGAAATCCTGAGTTGTCACAGATGTCGGCTGCGTCTCTGTAGCTTGATTTCCTCCTCATTTGTCTGTTCTCTTTACGGCTCCTCCCAGTGGACTGTCTACCGGTGATGGCTCCATCTATGTGACCTGTCAGCGGCAGCGATGTCCCGAATGTTCCCGCGATTTTCAGGATGTTCAGCCTTCTTTTCACCAGCGTATGCTTCCCACTACACTTCCTTCCGTTCCGCAATGTAACATATATGCTTGTGTTTGTCAATACTCAAGCACGCCTTCCACTATACTTCCCGCAGCGTTTGTTCCAGGAGCATGGCGTTTTGGAGTCAGTTTCACATCTCAGGAGACAGGCGATCTGGTCAACTTCCTGAAAACTCTTCATCCAGCGACATCAATCTCGCGCCTCTTGGATAGACCTATGCTCCGAAATGTCAGGGAGCTTTGGTATACATTTCGACATGCTCAACAATTAGCGGCGTCACGGTGCATCTCGCTGAACCAGCTTCTGACACGGGATCGCGATAGGTATTGGTCCCATGCTGTTTACTTTAACGAAGCCCGTTCCAGTCGGACGGACTTCCCTTCTTAACTGGTCAGGCAACTCCTCTGAATACCAGTATCCTTATGTTAGGGTCAGGCTCCCCGAAGTAGATCCTATTTCCTTCTCTGTGCCGGCGGAGATCTCCCTTTAGAGAGTAGCGAGAAGATCCGCTCGGCGTCTTTTTTGAAAAGTTCGTTTCGGGAGTTCGTCCGTTCGCATAAGAGATCGATAGCGCACAAAGCGCCAGGTGGTCCTGCACAGGGTTCCAGCCCCTCCGAGTTCTCTTATCTTGTCCGTACGCCGCCCCTAAAGGAGCAGCCTGTTGGGTATGTCAAGGCCCATGAATGGGCCTGTACGGGTTGGAAGCGGGATCGATCTGTCCAACAGAAGCGAGGATCGATCTCCACAACCTGACGGAACCACCTGGTAACGCCGGACACAGCCCCATTTATGGGGCTTGCCGCCTCAGACCGCTCGTTTACGGGCGGGAAGTAAAGCGCGAAGAAGGGATCCCTTGTAACGACAAATCTGAGGGACAAGATAAGGAGTTCTGGAGGGGCTGGGTGCGTTTGAGGCCGCAGAAGAGAGGGCTCAGTAGTTGGGCAGCCAGACAACGTAGATGCGGTTGGAGGTTCCGTTCGAGACGCCGCAAAAAGCCCTCTACCGATGTAGTCGTAAGCGTATCAAGCAAAGCAGGAGGATAACCTAAATCTTCCGCTGCCATCGCTGACAAGTTTTCACTACCCGACACTTTTCTTCGGTTTTGGCTCTGGATGGTCCGACCCTGGACGCGTTGTCCAAGAAAGTCGGGCTGCTGCAAGGCACCCCCGGCAATGTGTTGGCAGGACGGATGGCCGCCTTATTAGATGTGAAACGGCGGTAGAATGGCGTATCCGTAACCTGATTTCCGCCGTCGGCAACGTTCAGGGACGATTCAGGCAGCAATGTTTGTATTTGCGGCCGCTGCCGCAGGGACAGGGATCGTTTCGGCCGACTGTCTGTGTTCGTGATCGACCAGGCAGGTTCATGATCTCCGCAGGAGGGCGACGGGCGGCGAGAAGCTGCGTCATGATCTGCATTGCGGGGTCGATGTGGGTGAAGAACCGCTTGTAGCTGGCACAGAGGTAGTTCAGTCCCCAGTCGCCGTCAGGCGTCTTCAGGAAGCGGTGTTTCGGGCACTCGCCGTTGCAGGCGAACCGCACTTCGCAGCGGCGGCAGTATGGAGGCAGCGTGTCGGCCTTGTCCTGACCGAACTTCTTCTGTTCGGGGGAGTTCACCATCTCCGCAAGGGGCGTCTCCCGGATATTGCCGCGGCGGTACTCCGGGTAGACGTAGTGGTCGCAGGCGTAGACATCGCCGTTGTGCTCCATCGCCAGCGCCGTTCCGCAGGTCGGCGCGAAGACGCACAGCCCGCCGCCCGCCTGCGCCCAGATGCCCAGCGCGACATCGAACATCTGTACGAAGGTGCTCCCGACATCCCGGCGGACCCATTCGTCGAAGATGGCAATCAGGAAGTCGCCGTACGCTTCGCTCTCCACACTCCACTCCGTCACCGGCGACCGTGACCCTTTGCCCTGCGGCGGCGGGGCGAGGCCGATCTGGAGGAGCCCGTTCGCGGCCGGTGGAGCGGTCAGGCGGCGCTCCACAAGCGGGATAAACTGGTGGAACGTCGAGCCGATCTGTTTGAGGAAGCGATAGACCTCCAGGGGATGCACACTGTTCTTGCGATGGACGACCGTGAGCGTGTTGTACTCCACCCCGTTTCGTTGCAGCGCCTCCAGCCCGCGCATCACTTGCGCAAAGGTGGGGCGTCCCTGCTTGTCCACCCTGTAGGCATCATGCAGCGGTTCGGGGCCGTCGATGCTCAGGCCCACGAGGAAGTCGTTGTCGGCCAGAAACCCGCCCCACTCGTCGTCCAGAAGCGTGCCGTTGGTCTGAAGCGCGTTGTGGATCTGTTTCCCCTGTGCATATTTGCGCTGCAGCGCGACTACCTTTCGGAAGAACCGCACACCGAGAAGCGTCGGCTCGCCGCCCTGCCAGGCAAAACTTATCTCGGGGATCTCCTGCTGCTCGATGTACTGCCGGATATAGCTCTCCAGCAGGTCGTCCGCCATCTCCCAGGAAGGGCGTGTCCTCCGCTCTTCCTCATAGAGGTTCTCCTTTTCGAGATAGAAGCAGTACGTACAGTCGAGATTGCAGATCGGGCCGATCGGTTTCGTCATGATATGAAACGCGGTCGGGAGCGTCTGCTTCAGTGCGCTGCGCAGGGGCGATGCGAGCATAGAATTCTCCTGCTACTTGAGCGTAAAGGTCTGGGGGCCGATCAGCGCAGTCGTTCCATACGGCGGCTTCCATGGCCAGGGCAGGGCGTGGGTCCGTTTTGCCCATCTCTCCCACTCCGCCGCCATCTCCCGGGTACGCTCCGGCTGCGCTTCTGCGAGATCGTGCAGCTCCGTGCGATCATGCTCCATGTCGTACAGTTCCCACTTGCCGCGCGGCGATTTCGCCACCAGCTTCCATCGACCGATACGCAGCGCGCGGTTGCCCTCATGCTCCCAGAAGAGCGCCTGCCGATTCTGGATCGGCGCTCCGGCGAAGGCCGGCGTCAGGCTCCGACCTTCCAGAGGCGTGATCGACCGACCGTTCCATTCGGTCGGGTATTTTGCGCCGGAGACCGCGACGCAGGTCGCCATGATGTCGATGAGATGGCCGGGCTGCGACTCCAGCGCATTGTGCCGTGGAATCCCCTTCGGCCAGTGGGCGATGAGCGGGGTGGCGATGCCGCCCTCATGCACCCAGTGCTTGTACTCCCGGAAGGGCGTGTTGGAGACATTGGCCCAGTTCTTGCCATAGGAGAGGTAGGTATCCGCCGGACCCGGCAGCACGTCTTTGCCGCCGAGGATCGGATAACCGTCGCGGGTCTGGCGGGGCCGCTCCTCCATGCGCACTACCTCTTTGCCGATGGTCGGGAGGGTAGGATGGTCGGCGCGTGGGGTATGCCCTTCACGGTTGATGTCTTCGGCGCAGCCGCCGTTGTCCTGCAGGAACAGCACAAGCGTGTTGTCCAGTTGGCCGCTCTTCCGCAGGCTCGCGACGATGCGCCCGACGCCAGCGTCCATGCGCGTCACCTGAGCGGCATAGACCTCCATGCAGCGCGCCTCCCAGCCCTTCTCCTCGACTGCGCTCCAGTCCCCCGCCTGCGGGCTGAGCTCCCAATCCGCATGCAGCAGAGCGAGTTTTTTCAGCCGCTCGAAACGTCCTTTGCGGATCGGCTCGTAGCCTCTGTCGTAGGCGCCGCGGTATTTGGCGATCTCCTCTTCCGGCGCATGGAGGGGCCAGTGGGCGGCTGTATAGGCCACGTACGTGAAGAACGGCTTGCCGGGCGCGCGGGATGCGTGTTCATCCAGAAACCGGATCGTGTTGTCGGTGATGGCATCGGTGAAGTAGTACCGGTTCGGGGTGTATTCCGGATCGTTGAATGCGGAGATCAGGGTGTTGTCGCGTGCCAGGACGCCGGGATCCCAGTAACTGGCGGCGCCGTGAACCAGGCCGTAGTAGCGGTCAAAGCCGCGCTGGAGTGGCCACCCGGTTTTAGGACCGTCGGCGGTCACGGATCTGGTGACGTGCCACTTTCCCGTCATATAGGCCGCGTAGCCAGCGGTTTTGAGCACCTGCGCGATGGTAAGACAGTGTTCATTCAGGTCGCCCGCATAGCCGTCCAGCCCCCGGTTCTCGACCATGTGGCCGATGCCTGCCTGATGCGGATAGAGGCCGGTCAGCAGGCACGCGCGGGACGGGCAGCAGCGCGCCGTGTTGTAGAACTGCGTAAAACGTACGCCCTCTCCCGCCAGACGATCGAGGTGCGGAGTCCGAATCTCCCCCCCGTAGCAGCCTAGATCGGAAAAACCCATGTCGTCAGCCAGGATCACCAGGATATTCGGTCGTCCCGCTGCGTTCGGGGCAGCCTGCGCCTCCGCCTGCTCGTGCGCCGTCCAGCCCAGCGCAACGGCTGCGCCCAGCGACTCTGTAAAACGACGACGGCTCATTCGCCCAAAAGCAGTTTTCGACATGGCTCTCCTCTCTGCCTCATTGGCTACCTTCCCATGGACTAGAAGGAAGGTACCCCCATGGATTTTAGCATACTCGCCGAATTCCGGGGCCGTTCTGGGCGATGACGACCGGGATGATGGGACGCGGTTTAACTGTCCGCGCCTGGAATGATGCAGCTCGCTGGCTCGCCTACAGCATAGTGCGGATTCGGCGTGGGGAATATCGCACCAACCTGCTTCTGCCAGGCGTGCAGTTCGTCGCGCAGTTGTTGTGTGCGCACCGGCTCTTGCACCGCCATGTCGTGCGTTTCGCCAATATCGTGCGCCAGATCATAAAGCTCGAGTCGGCTGCCCTCGAACCATTCAATAAGTTTCCAATCGCCACGCCGAATGGCCGCTCCCGGCGCGCCGCCCTGATTGCCGTAGTGAGGATAGTGCCAGCACAAGGCGCGCTCCGGGGGGGCGCCGCCCTGCAAAATCGACTTTAGATTGATACCGTCCAGGGTTTGATTGGCCGGCGCCGCCGCGCCGGCGGCACCCAGCAGTGTCGGGTAAAAATCGGGGCTGGTAACCGGCGAGGCGTTGATTGAACCCGGCATCGTCACGCTGGGCCAGCGCACTATCAGCGGCTCACGGATGCCACCCTCATACAGCCAGCCTTTACCGCCCCGCAGTGGCACATTGGCAGTCGGCCAGCCTTCGGAGGTCGCCAGCCCGCCGTTGTCCGAAGTGAAGATTACGATGGTATTTTCGCTGAGACCCAATTCATCCAATTTGGCCAGGACTTTTCCGGCGGCTTGATCCATCGCCTCGACCATGCTCGCATAAACCGCATGGTCTTGTGTCAAACGCACGGTGCTTTTCCCCTCCCGGCCCCATGCGTCCTTAAGACCCAGTCTCTGCTTTTTCGCAAGGTATTTTTGGCGCAAGTCCTCGCGCGCCATCAGCGGCGTATGCACATCGTAAAACGCCAGATAGGCCAGAAACGGCCGTGATCTATTAGCCTGGATAAATTGGCACGCTTCGCGTGCCAGACGGTCAGGCAAATGCTCGCCGGGCGGTCCATCGACGAGCGTCGGGATTTTATAGGGACTGAAATACGTCGCTGGATGCCCCATAGCACAACCGGCGATATTCACGTCGAAGCCCTGGTGCTCGGGAAAGAATTTAGGGCCGCCCAGATGCCACTTGCCGAAAAATCCTGTCGCGTAGCCTTGCGCCTTCAATGAATCGGCAAATGTCACTTTTTCGAGTGCCAGGTGTTCCTCATAAGACGCGGGCAAAAGTCTCGTATTATGGCGCCACTGCTCCGGCTGCGGGGCGCCGATGTAGTCTGTCACGCCGGTGCGAGGCGGATATTGGCCTGTCAGCAAACTGGCGCGCGTAGGCGAGCAGACCGGGCACGCCGCATAAGCCTGCGTGCAGCGTACGCCCTGCGCCGCCAACCGGTCCAGGTGGGGCGTTTCGTAAAAGGTACTGCCGTAACAGCCAAGATCGCGCCAACCAAGATCATCCGCGAGCATGAACACGACGTTAGGTCGCTTTTCTACCGCCTGGGCGCTAGGCCCCAGACTCAGCCCCACCGCACCGCACAGTGTGTTTTTCAAGAAGTCGCGCCGTTCCACTTTTGCTCCTTTATCAGAGGGCCCGGACCAAATGCTAAGCCTGGAATGCGAACCATAGTTGGGCCGTCTCTATTTTTTCTAGTGCCAGTGAAGTTTTTAGTAATCACGATACTTATTGAGCGTTGCCCGAATGCGGTTTTTCTGGCTGCGCCCGACTGGAAAGCGGCGAACTGAGCCAGGTCAGAATCATAAGCGCGCACGGGATGTGGCGCTGGATTAGCCAGCCAAATATCGGCCAGAAAGTCCTCAACACAGATAGCTAGCGAGGTCGGCTCTGCGATTGTGCCCCTGGTAGAGGGTCGTGCCACCCGCAACTCCTCCGCATTCCTGTGATGACGATGAGTTTCGCTGTTTCACGGCGATAATCCTTCAATATAGAGGCACGATCAGCTCCTACCTGCGTCCTGGCAGGCACAATGTGACACTGGAAGATTGGGAGGGGACGCTTACCTGGGCCGACAAACACCTGCGCAACAATCCACCTGCTAATTAGCCTAAGGCAACGCCCAATAATAATCGCCTGAAGTTTTTGCCTCAGATGCGGTCAAAACTGTGTTTGAAATCCAGCGGCAATTGTTGCGCGTTGCCTAAGTACCTCTTCACGGTAGTTTCCTTATGCTCCCGAGGGTTCGGAAAATGCCTTTGCGCTCTCGGAATGAATGTAAGCTTACTACCATGACGGGGTACTAGACATCGTTTGTATTACGCAATGGGCGATTGCGCTTTTCGTGCTTCGTCAATAGGGAGGCTTGGCAGGGCCATCATACCCGCACATGCCCATCCGAGGCGAGTTGACGACCGGAAGTGGTTCATAATCGTCGTGCGGATGCGTTTTGAGATGTTTTGCGCAGAGTAGCCCGGAATCCTCGCCTTCCATCATGCATTGCGAACACAGCCATTTCGCCGGCTCGTCGCACTCCATGCACTCCGTTTCCGGCATACCGTTGCGAGCCATCAGGTAGACAGGACGCGAGGTCAGCGCCTTACCTTGCCGGGTATCTACCGCTTTGACCAGTGTTTCGGAAGACGAACCGAAGTCGTAGATATGAGTGACTTCGGTTCCGATCATGAAGACGCGGTCGATGCGAGTCGCCATGGGAATATCCTTCGTCCACTTGATGAAAGCGAAACTGCTCATGTGTCCGCAGCACTCCAGCCAGATGACGCGCAGATAGCTGTCCAGATCCTTTAGTTTCGCCGAGCCGGGCATCTCCAGATTCAGCCAGTAGTCGCCGCCCCAGGCGTCCCGTACTTGCAGATGGTAGATCCATTCCACAATCCCGCGCGCTCCATCCGCTTCTCCGATCGCGTGTAGACGGGCTGCGCAGGTGGCAAGATGTTTCAGCATGCCCCCCCGAGTCATCTCTTTTCCACAAAACCCGCATGCTCCGCGAGATTGTTGCTTTCGAGCCATGATCTCACCTCATTCTTTCTTTGCAGCGCTCGCCCTCACGCGCTCACCTCAGGGAGCTTCAGTATACATCTCGATGACATAGCCATCGGGATCGGTAAAGAAAAGCTGCATCGCGCCGTCGGGGCGTGGGGTGGGGCCGCGAAACTCGGTGATGCCTTTGGATGTCAGTTCCGCTTTCGCGGCGAACGTGTCGTCCACGAGCAGGGCGAAATGGTGATGCCGACGTGATGCCGAAACCAGGTTGGGGTCGGCTATCAGGTGCAGTTCCTGGTTGCCGAAGGCATACCATGCGCCGGGGAAATCGAAGGCGGGCCGCGCTTTCTGCGGCAGGCCGATGACCTCACCGTAAAAATGCATGGAGGCGTCCAGATCGCTGACATGCAGCGCCACATGGTTGAGTTCGTGAATGCGTATAGCCACGGGTTTCTCCTCGAAAAGAGTGGGGCGGATCGAAGGCCGCTGCCGCTATTTTCACCCTCCGGCATGCAAATGCCTGCCTCCGGCGTTTTCTTAGATCAGGAAAGTTCCTCCTGCCCTCACCGCGAAAAGAATCTGCACACAGGGTCTATCGGGGAAGCCCGGTCGGAGGGTAAAATCAAAGACGCTGTCGCCGAGACGCCGACCTGTCTCTGGCGGCGCGCCCCTGTTACAAGGAGAGAGATTTTATGCCCACCCTGTTGGAAGACTATCTGTTCGATCTGCGCGGCTACCTGGTGCTGCAGGGCGCGGTCCCTCCCGCGCAGGTGCAGGAGATCAACGCCGCCATCGACGCCATCCCCCCACTGGAAAACCACGCGTGGTGGGGCCGCGTGCAGGGCCATTCGTATCACAGCGAAATCGATGGCCGTAACATCCAGAACATCGTCGAGGGCGGTCCTGCCTTCGAGGCGCTCATCGATCATCCGGGCTGGATTGACTATGTACGCCACTATGTGGGCCGACACGAGGGGCTTTTTATCGACGAGTGCTTCGTCACCTTGCGCGGCCCCTCCGAATTCATCAATATCCACTCGGGCGGGCATCTCAACCGCACCCGGCTGCGTTACTTCTACAGCGAAGGGCAGTGGCACTGCGGCCAGATTAATATTCTGCTGGCGCTGACAGATATTCTGGAAATGCCGGACGGGCCGACGGTCGTGATACCGGGCAGCCATAAATCGCAACTCGTCCATCCCATCTTCGAAAAAGGCTATGAGAACATGCTGGCCGATCCTCCGGAGACCGTCGAGGGAGCGGTTCCGGTGTTTTTAAAGGCGGGAGACGCGGTTCTGTTTGTCGATTCGATCTGTCACGGCGGCGCGTCCCGAATCAAGCCTGGCCTGCGCCGCACCCTGGTCTATCGCTACGGACCCGCCTGGGGCAGCACCCGCCTCGGCTATCGGTACTCCGACGCGCTCATCGCCCGCCTGACGCCCGAGCAGGCAAAAATCCTGCAGCCCGTCCCGCCCCGCAGATCGCCTGACGAAACAAGAGAGGACAGCAACTCACGATGACACGCCTGAACGTGGCGATAGTAGGATGTGGAGACATCAGCGGGGCGCATCTGAGAGCGTACCGATTTCATGCCGCGCGTGTGCGTGTCGCGGCCTGCTGCGATACCGTGCGCGAACGGGCGGAAAAGGCCGCGACCCAGGCGGGCGACGACGTCCCGAAAATCGTCACCGACTACGCCGCTCTGCTGGCAGATCCCGACCTCGACGCGGTCGATCTCTGCCTGCCACACCATCTCCATGCGGCAGCGACTCTCGCCGCCGCGAAGGCCGGCAAGGCGATCCTCTGCGAGAAGCCCCTCGCCCGCAACCCGGAAGAGTGCGACGTCATGATCCTCGCCGCGCGCGAGGCAGGCGTGACGCTGATGCACGGTGAGCCCATGCGCACGGCGGGCAATGTGGAGCAGGCAGCAGCCCTGGTGCGAGAGGGAGCCATCGGCGCCCTGGTCGGACTGCAGGCCGCATTCGCCTACTGGCAGCGCGCCGAACTCAACCGCGAATGGCGCGGCAGCGCCGCCGAATCGGGCGGCGGGCACCTGATGGACGGCGGAATCCACATCGTGGACGTGCTGAGGCAGGTCGGCGGCGAGGTGACTGCGGTCCACGCCATGACCAACGAACTGCGCCCGGAACTGGGCGTCGGCTGCGAGGATATCGCCATCCTCAACCTGCGCTATGCCGCCGGACACCTGGGCCAGCTTTTCGCCTGCCATGCCGCGCGTGGGAGGGGCGCGGCACCGCTCCTGACCGTCTTCGGCACAGAAGGCTGCCTCACGCTCGACGCCTATGGCGAAGGCCGCGGACTGGTGCTCTTCCGACCCGGTCAGCCTGAAGAGGTTCTCAATACGGAGCACAGTTGGCATCACGGCTATGAGCGGCTCATCGGCCACTTCCTCGATGTCGTGCAGCAGGGCGTTCCCCTTCGCGCCACCCCCGAAGACGGGCGCGAAAACGTCCGCCTTATCCTCGCCGCCTACGAGTCTGCCCGCACCGGCCGCGAAGTCGCGGTAGAACCTGCCCTATAGAATCCGCCCGAGGCTGAAATAGAGACAGGCCCACCGCACATTTCTGTGCGGTGGGCCGGTCTGCAAGGAAGGTACGCGCCGCTGCTTACGGAGCGACGAAGGTGTTGGTGAGGGTGCCGATGGAGGCGATCGTGACAGCGGTGACATCGCCCGGCTTCAGGAAGATGGGCGGGTTGCGGAAGACGCCGACGCCGCCGGGCGTGCCGGTCGAGAGAATGTCGCCGGGCAGTAGCGTCATCGTCTGCGAGAGGAGGGCGATCAGGTAAGGGATGCGAAAAATCAGGTTGCTGGTGTTGGAGGTCTGCATGGTCGTGCCGTTGAGCGTCAGCGAGATGTCGAGAGTATGGGGATCTGCGATCTCGTCGGCGGTCACCAGCCACGGACCGATCGGCAGGAAGCCGTCCGGCGACTTGCCGCGCACCCACTGCCCGTCGCCCTTCTGGATGTCGCGCGCCGACACATCGTTCGCGCATAGATAGCCCGCGACATGGCGCAGAGCGTCCGCCTCCGCGATGTCGCGTCCCCCACCCCCCTCGCCGCCGATGACGACCGCCAACTCAGCCTCATAGTCCACCATGGGCGACACCTTGAGGAGCCGCACCTGCGCGTTCGGGTTGTTGATGGCAGTCATGTATTTGGAGAACAGAATGGCGCGTTCGGGGATCGGCTGGTTCTGCTCGGCGCAGTGATCGCGGTAGTTCTGCCCGATGCACATGATCTTGCCAGGATCACCGACGGGGGCCAGCAACTGCACGGAATCGAGGGCGACCTTCGCGGAGGCCGGTGCGTTCACCACCACATCCCGCGCCTCGTTAAGGCCCGCCGCTCCCCGCGCCAGAAACGCGCACATAGAGAGCGGAAACCGCGCGGTATCGCCCGTCGCGGCCTGAAAATCGACAATCGTCGCCCCATCCGCCGCCAGTGCGCCTGTCGCCACGCGCCCATCCTTCTCAAATCGAACCAGTTTCATGTCACGCTCCTCCGCGTTGTGTCGTTTGCTCTGTTCTGTTCGCCATCGCAGGCGCTTTTCCCTTAACCATCGGGCCGAAATCACGAGAAACGTCCTCGACAGAGAACGCCGACTCTGCGGCTCGGTCGTGAGCCGTAGGCCGCTATTTCGCTCCGGCCTTGCGCAGACGCTGTACGATGCTCGTATGTCTGCGCTCTTCGGCCCATTTCAACGCCGTCATCTCCTGATAGTCCGCCAGTGTCGCCTCGGCTCCGTGCGCCAGCAGCAGAGCGACGATCTCCTCGCCACCCCCTTTGGCCGCGCCGATGAGAGCGGTCTCTCCGGCGTCGTCCTGCGTATTCACCGCCGCGCCGCGATCCAGCAACGCTTGAACCAGTTGGGCATCCCCGCGCGCGACCGCCCACATCAGGACGGTGGCGCCGTTCTGGCCCTTGATGTTGACGTCCTTCGTCTTCGTCAGCAGACGGCGCGCCAGGGCCGAGTGTCCGCTCTCCAGCGCGACGACCAACGCGTTCTTGCCCACCATATCTTTGGCATTCACATCCGCGTTTTTGGCCAGCAGCGCCTCGACCAGCTTGCTATCCCCCTGCCGGATCGCCCACATAAGGGCAGTCCGCCCCTGCGCATCGTGGGCATCGGTCTGGCCTGTCCTCTCCAGCAGGAGGTGCGTAGAGGCCACGTCTGTTGTGTTGAGCGCATAGGAGGCGGCTGTGCTGCCGGCGGGGTCCTTGAGGTTGGGATCTGCGCCGTGCTCCAGCAGCAGATTCAGCATGGTCGATTTGCCCTGCAACGCCGCCGCCATCAACGGCGTTACCCCAGCCTGGCTGGTTCCATTCACATTGGCGCCACGGGAGATCAATAGTTGGACGATCTCAAGGTTTCCTGCCTGCGCCGCTTGCGTCAACGGTATCTCGCCGCTCGCGCCTCTGCCGTCGATCTGAACGCCGCCTGCCAGCAGATCCCTGACGTCACGGACGTTCCCGGCCTGAATGGCGAACAGCAGGTTGTCTTGAGTCACCACATGCATACCGGCCCGCGCCGCCTTCGCGAACAGATACCATCCCAGTCCGACAAGCCCGACGACCAGGACCGCCAGCAACAGTCCGTAGATATTGCGTCGTGTATTCATATAATTTTCTCCGCAGGGCAGGACTATCCAACTTCCGTGTGCAGGCCGGCAGGGAGCGTGATGAGAAGATTATTCCAGACCGGCTTCGGCGAGTTCGATGGCGTGGACGAGGGCGCGGGCTTTGTTGAGGCACTCCTGATACTCGTTGGCAGGGACGGAGTCGGCGACCACACCGCCGCCAGCCTGCAGATAGGCGGTCTGCCCGTCCACGAGCATGGTGCGAATGGCGATGGCGACATCCATATCGCCGGAATAGCTGATATAGCCGACCGCGCCTGCATAGAGGCCGCGCCGGGTCGGCTCCTGCTCGTCGATGATCTCCATCGCTCGCACCTTGGGAGCGCCGGAAACCGTGCCGTGCGGGAAGCAGGAGCGCAGCATCGTATAGATATTCTGGTCGGGGCGCAGGCGGCCCGTCACGTCGGAGACGATATGCATCACGTGCGAATACCGCTCGATGATCATCAGTTCATTGACGTGGACGCTGCCGTATTCGCAGACCCGGCCCAGATCGTTGCGGCTCAGATCTACCAGCATGATATGCTCGGCGCACTCCTTGGCATCCGCCAGTAGCTCCACTTCCAACCGCTTGTCTTCTTCTATGGTCGCGCCGCGCGGGCGCGTGCCGGCGATCGGACGCAAGCGGGCCATGCCGCGCTCGACCGAAACCAGGGTCTCGGGCGACGTGCCGATCACCTTGCGTGTTCCCAGGTCGAGATAGAACATATAAGGCGAGGGATTGACGGAGCGGAGGGCGCGATAGAGGTCGAAGGGAGGGGCGGTAAACGGAACCCGGAACCGCTGCGACAGCACGATCTGAAACGCATCCCCGGCCAGAATGTAGTCGCGGCAGCGCTCCACCGCCGCCTCGTATTCGGGACGTGGAAAGAGCGATTCCACCTGTACGGCAGCAGGCTCGGAGCCGGGCGGCGTGAGCAGTGCGGCAGGGTGAGGTGTGCGCAGACGGGCGATCAGGGCTTCGATCTTGCGCAGAGCGTCTTCGTAGGCCGCGCCAGGATCGTCGGTGATGTGGGCATTGCAGACTACCTTGACACGGTGCCGAACATGATCGAACACCAGCAGCGTATCCGTGAATAGAAGACAGGCGTCGTCTACATCCACCTCATCCGGATTGGAGTCCGGCAGATTCTCGAAGAAGCGTACGATGTCGTAGCCGAAATATCCGACCGCGCCGCCGCAGAACCGGGGCAGGTCCGGAGTCTCTACATAGGTGTACCGCGCCAGCAGCCCCGCGACGAGGGTCAGCGGGTCTTCGTCCGGGCCGATGGTCAGATCGCGGACCTGTCCGCCCTCCTGAATTGTGGCATGACGGCCTTTGCTGCGAAAAATAAGCGAGGGGTTGCTGCCGAGGAACGAGTAACGACCCATGCGCTCGCCACCCTCGGCGCTCTCCAGCAAAAAAGCGCAGCCATTACTGCCCGGCTCTTCGGTGGCGATCAGCTTTTCGAACGCGGAAACCGGAGTCAGACGGTCCGCAAGGATCTCACGATAGACAGGAACCAGATTGCCGCGTTGGGCGCGGGCCAGAAACTCCGCACGATCCGGGACTACCATTGTGCGCCATTGCCGCCTTTCGCAGAATGCGCCCGCAACGGCCTGACGACCGAGCGGAACATTTCGGGGATTAGGATATTATACCCGAAACGTCCCGGACGGTTTTGTGGGCGCGGAGGTCAGCGGTTCAGGTGGTCACGCGTGGTCGCATACTGTTGATCGCGCTGCGACTGCTGGGCGGTCGTGAAACCGCTGCTCTGTCGGGAGAGACTGAAGACGAACATGACGCCGATCACCAGTGCAACCAGCAGCCAGGTGAACTCCTGCGTGGTATGCCACGCCTGCCAGCCGCAGTCCGAGCATCGGGTCGAAGAGTAGTACAGCGATTTTTTACAGGAGGGACACTCTCGGGAGGAGCGAGAACCGTGGGATGGATGTTGCATCGGTCTTTCCTTTTACTTCACGTACACAGCATTTATGTCAACAGCGCTGTTGCCGTGATATTAGTGACGCGAATGCAGGCGTTTGGTTCAGACCATGTTCCTCTATTTTTGAAATTGGCAAAGGCCGATGGAGAGTCTTCTCCATCGGCCCATTTTAGAGGCAATCCCGGCTACTTTTTGCGAGGGTGCTTCGGGCCTTTATCGGCGTCGGGCTTGCCGCCGGCACGACGACCGCGATCAAAATCGTCGGGGCCGGCGTCGCGTCCGGGGCGATAGTTCTGCGCCCAGGGCGGCGGGCCGCTGTCGCGCCGATTGCCACCGCCGCCGCCATTGCCGAAGTCACGACCTCCGCCGCCACCGCCGCCATTAAACCGGCCGTCATTGCCTTGCGGGCGGAAAGGCGGGCGATCCGGCTCCGGGGGCGCGTCGGTGCGCGGACGCGCGATCTCGACATAGACCTTCTTGCCGCGCAGTTTGGTGCGGTTCAGCGCCTCGATGACGCGGTTTGCCTCGGCCTCGGGCACCTCGACGTAGGTGCTTCGGTCGAGAATCTCGATGGCGCCGATGGCGCTTCCGGAGATACCGGCCTCGTTCGCGATGGCTCCCACGATGTCGCCAGGACGAACGCCGTCCTGCCGACCGATCTGGAGGAACAGCCGGGTCATGCCCTGCTCGGCCTGGGTGCCGGGCAGATCGGCTGCGGAGATATCGTAGTCCTCCGCACCCTTCTGGCCCTGCCACAGCATCTGCAGCGCGGCGGCCGCGATCTGCGGCGCATCGTACTTGCCCTCTTCGACCAGCTCTCCGACCGTCACAAGATAGCCGTCGCAGTTGCCTTCGGCCAGGGTCTCGCGCAGTTTGTCTTTGAACAGCTCGCGGCGGCGTGCGGCGATGTCGCCGACCGTCGGAACCCGCGCTGGCAGGATCGGAGCGTTGATGTAGCGCTCGATCTGGCGCAGTTGGAAGCGTTCGCGAGGCGAAACCAGGGTGATCGCGTCGCCGGTGCGTCCGGCGCGACCGGTGCGGCCGATGCGGTGAATGTAGGCTTCGACATCCCACGGAATATCGTAGTTGATGACGTGGGTGACCTGATCGATGTCGAGGCCGCGTGCCGCCACATCGGTGGCGATCAGCAGGTCGGCCACCCCGGAGCGGAAGCGCGCCATGACGCGATCACGCGCCGCCTGGTTCATGTCGCCATGCAGCGTCTCGGCCTGATAGCCGCGCAGCTGCAGCGACTCGCCCAGATCATCGACATCCCGGCGGGTGCGGCAGAACAGGATGGTGCTGCCCGGAGACTCCATATCGAGAATGCGGGTGAGCGCCTCGACCTTCTGAGAGGGCGGAACCTCGTAGTAGGTCTGCGTCACCAGTTCGACCGTGCGGCGCTTGCTCTCGATGGTGACCCGCTGCGGATCGCGCAGGTAAGTTCGGGCGAGCGCTGCGATGCGCGGAGGCATGGTCGCGGAGAAGAGCGCAGTCTGGCGGGTTTCCGGCGCGGATTTCAGGATCTCCTCGACATCTTCGAGGAAGCCCATGTTGAGCATCTCGTCGGCCTCGTCCAGCACGACCATTTTCACGCCGCCGAGTTTCAGGGTGCCGCGTCGCAGGTGGTCGAGGACGCGCCCCGGCGTTCCCACCACGATATGCGCTCCGAACGAGAGCGCGCGGAACTGGCGGTCGATGGGCTGCCCGCCATAGACGGGAACGACCCGCAGACGGCAGTATTTGCTCAGGTTGTGCGTCTCCTGCGCCACCTGGATGCAGAGCTCGCGCGTCGGCAGCAGGATGATGGCCTGGGGATGCGCCTGGGTGGGATCCAGAAGCTCGGCTATCGGCAGGGCGAACGCGGCCGTCTTGCCGGTTCCGGTCTGCGCCTGGCCGATCAGATCGTGGCCCGCCATAAGGATGGGGATCGACTGCTCCTGAATGGGCGTCGGCGCTTCGAAACCGGCTTCGATGATGGCGCGCATGGACGGTTCGCTGAGTTTCAGGGCGCGGAACGCGGCGGCCTGAACCTCGGGTTCACTGTTCTCTTCGTTCTCTTCGCTTATTTCGGGGGTTTCCGCTTCCGGTTGGGGCGCCATGGCCACCGTTTCCGTCGCGGTTTCGTCGTTCTCGGTGATGATTGGGCCGAGCGACGTGACTTCTTCTTGTGCTGCGGGCTGCGCCGGGGTCTTCTCGGCGGTCTTGCCCGCACCAGTCGTCTTTTTGCTTGTCTTGATAGGACTCATAACGTATCGGGTATCCTTTTCTCTGACACCTTCCCCAAACGTAATATTGGGGCTTCACTTAGCTGAACGCACACTGTGTTATCCCACAGTGGTTCTCACCCTCCGTAAATCGGAAGGGGCAAGTCTTGTTCCTGTCAGGGAAATCAGAGGGCATTCTGGTCATTTCGGTAGGTGCCGGTCTAGTATAC
>JBBQPO010000117.1:0-17739 GCA_038217285.1 Chthonomonadales bacterium | reverse complement strand
GCCCAACCTGTACTTGGCCGGATCGTGTGGAGCGGTTTGAGTGTGGTGCTAACTGTTTTTTCCATATTACTTTACGAGACATAGAGCAGGATAGGTGACAAAAGAGACTCTCCTAGGATACCCTATTTTCTCCACTGGTGTCTTCGCTTGCGTTCCCGTTCTTGTCTTCGCTCCTGATGGCTAGTTCAGTCTGTTGGCGCAATGGGGCGGCCTAACGGACGCCCTGTTTTCCCATCGCGGTCGCGACGACGCTGCGGATGCGCTCCTGGAAAACGGTGGAGTCGAAGGTGCGCGCATGGTCCTGGATGGTCTGAGGGTTCAGATCGAGGCTTTCCAGGCGACAGACGGCGTCGCAGAGTCCGTCGACGGTCTGTTCTTGGAACAGCACCCCCGTGACACCGTCGCGCTGCGTGTCGAGCGCGCCTCCGGCGGCATAGGCGATCACAGGGCGTCCGCAGGCATTGGCCTCGACAGGCGCGATGCCGAAATCCTCTTCTCCAGGCATGATGTAGCCTTTGGCCCGTGCCATGAGTCCCGGCAGATCTTTGTCTCCGACGCGTCCGAGAAACTGCACATTGGGCCCGGCCTGGGCTTTCAATGCGTCCATCTGCCGTCCGGAGCCGACGATCTTCAAGGGCTTCTTCAGGCGCGTAAATGCCGCCACCGCCAGATCGAGACGTTTGTAGGGCACGGCGCGGGAGACCATGATATAGTAGTCTTCCACCGCAGAATCGATCTGAAATCGGCCCGTTTCGACGGGCGGAAAAACGATTTCGCTGTCCGCCCGATAAAACTTCCGGATCCGCTGCGCCACGACACTGGAGTTCGCCACATACTGATCTACCCGCGTCGAGGCGACGGCATCCCAGGTCCGCAGATAGTGGGTAATGAGGGCGAGAGGCGGGCGGAACAGGCGGGGCAGATTCTCATTTTCCAGGTAGCTTTCCGTGCTCCAGGCAAAACGCATGGGGGCATGGGTATAACAGACGTGGGTGGTGTGCGGGGGCGTGATGATGCCCTTGGCGAAACAGGACGAGGAGCTCAGAACGAGGTCGTAGCTGCTCAGGTTGAACGATTCAAAGGCCATGGGATAGAAGGGCAGCGCAAAGCGGTGGGTCTTACGTTTCTGCGGCAGGCGCTGCAGAAAACTGGTGCGGATATCCCAGGTACGATAGTAGTCGGGCATGATTTCCGGGTCGTAGGCCGACGTATAGACCGGCGCCTCCGGATACATGGCGTGCAGGACTTCGACAACCTTTTCGGCTCCGCCCATCTGCATCAGAAAGTCATGAACGATAGCCACGCGCATCGATAAAACACTCCTCTTCAAATGCGGACATCCCCGGTCATACAGGGGGAAGCCGGGCCGTTTTGAGGCGGCCCGGCTTCTTAAGAACCCGTCCTGGCCTGACTTTCGACAGGCAGAGGTCTAGTGAACGGTCTGGGTAGCGGTATCGCTGGTGGTGTCACCGTTACCGGTATAGGTCCCTGTCACGGTGCCGGGTCCTCCTGCGGTACGTGTCGCCGTGAAGATCTGGTTGTTCAATCCGGACATAAAGCCGGGCACACCGGTCACATTGAAGGTCGTGACGCTGCCCACCGTATTGCACAGAGTGACATCCAGTTCGAACGGGCTATTCGGATTGTTCGGATTGATGAAGGTTGCGAAGAACTGATAGGGTTGTGTCGAGGTCGTGCCTACCGTACTTCTGGGAATGTCGGACACTTTCGGACTGATGCGTCCGCTGTTCTTCACGAGGACAAAGTAGGCGTCCACGCTGGCGAAGGCGATCGACGGCAGAAAGGCCGCCAGTCCCAGCGCCGCGACAACCCCTGCAGGTCGTGAGAAGCGCGCCTTGGTCGTAGGAGCGGTTTCCTCTTCCGAGCGCATGCGGTGCTTACTGCGCGGGCGCATACAGCCGGTTCCGATTCCCAGGATCAGCCAGAAGAACATCGACACCTGACCGTACTGCCAGGCCGGGCTGCCGAAGCCGTCGAAGGTAAAGGCCACGATAGAACCGAGCGACCCGAGCAGCAAGGTGCGGCGGATCCCGACATCCATTCCGATGACACGCTGCAGTCCCATGCCCAGGAAGGCGGAGAGTGCGGCGATGAAGAGCAACAGGCCGGGAATACCCAGATCGGCTGCGGTCTGAAGATAGGTGTTATGCGCCTGCTCCCAGAGGGAGGGCGGTATCGGGGAGGCGCTGTGAACCAGAGGCATCGGAATACCCGCGTGGGTATATGCCTCCTGATAGTAAGCGTACTGACCAGGACCGAAACCGAAGAGCGGCCTCTCCATGATCATCTTCTCCGCGCCATGCCAGGCCTGCTGGCGATACTGCCAGCCGCGCTCGGCTCCGGGATTCCCGAGCGTCGCGGCGCGCTGCACGAAGCCGCCTGTACTCGGAGATATCATGAGGAAGAAGCCGATCGAAACCGCGATCATCATCAAGGGCAGAACCACTTCGTGCTTACGCGTGGCCAGTTTCGTGCTCTTGCGCGTCGCCATATAGAGGGCCAGCATTCCCAGAGCGCTCAGTCCGCCCGCGCAACCGATCCAGGCGCTGCGGGAGTAGGAGAGCAGCAGGGCTGCGGTGGTCAGCACGGCCGCGATCTGCGCGACGAGTTGCCGGTTCGGTTCACGCTCGGAGATGGCGACGACCCCGACGAGGGGCAGGAGGATCGCCATAAAGGAGCCGTAAAGTTGGTGGTCACCGAACACGCCCGTCGCCTGCCGCTGCTCTTCCGCGCTCAGGCCGTACTGCGCGAAGCCGATACAGGAGGACCCGATGGCGACGAACATCAGCACATCGACCAGTTTCATCAACTGTTCGGAACGGCGGAAATGGTAGGCCACGGTAAAGTAGAGCAGCACACCTGCGCCGATGCGCAAAACTTCTTGAATACTGTACTGCACGTGTGCATGCGATACGAAGAGAGCCGATACGATCGTCAGGCCCAGAAAGAGCAGGACCGGCAGGTTCGCACTGGTCTTGAAAAAGTTGACTATGTCTTCGCGCGAGTTTTTCCAGCGCGCTTTCCAGAGCAGAAAGCCCAGAAGCAGAATGCTCATGCCTTCGAAGGCCAGAGCCGCCATTCCTCGTGTGCCATTGTCAGCCGGAGTAGCCACGAAGGGAACGATGATCACCATCGCCAGAACCAGCATGATAACGCGGTTCTGAAGTACCTGCGCCCAACCGGAGGATTCCGATCTCGCCATTGAACGATTCCTTTCTCTGTCGCGCCTTCATACCGGGGGTGACTTCCACATCCGTCCGGATCGTGCGCTACGGAAACTCTCCCTGATCGTGGATCGACGCTGCCTTACACATTTCGTCGGGACGGGCAGGGATCTATCGAGGTATACGGAGCTCTGCCCGCAGCCTCTGGCACCCGATAGCGCCAGCGGATACAGCAGACAATCCTCATTATTGCACAAAACGTGCCAATCCTTCAAAAATGCGCGAGATGGGCTGTTTTTCGGGTCCCAGAGCCTGTTTTAATCCCACCCTGGTCGGCTAACAGGCCGAAAAAGCGTTCTCTGGAGAAGACAGAGAGCGTTTTCAAAGGGCTTTGCTGCTCCGGTGACCGAACTCTCTTACGCGTTCGGTCGCCGGGAGTTCCCGGCGCTTGCAGGGTGAGAAGGCGCAACGGGGCGGAGACATCGGATGTCTCCGCCCCGTTGCAACACAGGATTCCGAGTGCCGACGGCTATCTTCCGAGGACGCGGAAGCCCAGAAGGTTCAGCAGGCCGATCGGCGCGAAAACGTCGCTGAGTGTTATTCCGGGTTTGCCGCGCTGAGGAATGATCAGCGTGTCGTCCGGCTTCATGAGTATATTGGCCGAAGACAACCCCTTCTTCTGAATTGACTCGAAATCGACTTTGATATCCGTCGTCTTGCCGTTTACCGTACGGTGGATCACGGCTTTTTTGAGGTTGGCTTTGGGCAGCGGTCCCCCGGCGTTATTGAGCGCGTCCAGCACCGTGATGGTGGACTTTTCCGGCAGGAAATAGGTCGCGGGGCGGCCGACCTGGCCCAGTACCTGATATTTGGTATCCACGCCGGGTACGGAGAGGACATCCCCGTCCACGAATCGGAAGTTCAGAATAGCGTCGTCCACTTTACCTTCGATGAGCACGGGGCGCAGATCGAGCGGAATGACGGTAGAGCCACGCTGTACGAAGACCCTCGTAAGGGCGGCCGATTGGGAGATGCCGCCGGCCTGCCCGATCAGTGTCAGCACCGTCGTCTCGTTGTCGGTCTCGTAGGTCGAGGGTCTGCCGACCTGCCCCAGGACGGTCACCTTGCGCCGCACGAGATCGATCTCGTTGAAGACCAGTTTGTCGTTGGGCAGCAACGTCATATTGACATCGCTTTCGGGGTAGGCATATATCTTGGTTAGATCCAACGACTGGCTCTTGTCGTTGCGGATCAGCTTGAGCGTGTAGCGATTGGGTCTGAAGGGCAGGCCACGTGCGGCGGAGATCGCGTCGAGCACCTTCATGCCTGGCACAAGCGTGTAGGGGCCGGGCGCGGCGACGGGACCATCGACGGTAATGAACGGCAGGCGGTGCTGTTTTAGAGTCACGAAAACCGGCGCGTTGTTGAGGGTTTTGTCCGCCGTTACCTGGATTTCCGCGCGCAGGCTGGCCCGAGTCTTGCCAGCGGCAACGAACTGTCCCAGTTCGCGCAGGGTGATTTTGCCATCCTGTCCGACAACGACCGTCTGGTCCAGGTCGGCGTGGTTCCCGACCTGAATTTCGATGACATCGTCCGCCACAAGAGTATCGTTTTCGCTGAAGGCGACCGGCAGAACGGGAGCCAATGGCGTCTGTTTGGCCTGCGCGAGTAGGGTCGTCGGCAGGAGCAGCAGTACGGCGACAGTGAAGCCGCGAGTGGAATATTTCATGATCAAGCCTCTTCGTCCATATCGTCATCGTTCGCATCGTGGCTCGGCGCAGGACCGATGGGATTGCGGGGGCCTTCTGCATCCTGGGCGGCCCGATTCGTAGCGGACTGCTCCCGGGCGGTCGCGGAGTTGCGGGGCAGAAGCGCCTCGAACTCGGCGGTGGACCGGCGACGCCGCGGGCGTCCGTCTTCAAGCTGGGTTGTCTGGTAGTAGCCGTAGTAGCCGTAGTAGCCGTAGTAGTAGGCATCGCGCTTGGCGGTAAGGTCGATCTTGTTGAAGACCACGCCGAGGATGCGGGTACGGGCCTGGCGCAGCATTTCGACCGCGTGGCGGACCGCCGATTTTTTGGCTTCGCCGAACTGTACGACGTAGAGCACACCGTCTGTCTCCGCCGCCATGACCTGTGCATCTGCGGTAGCCAGACAGGGCGGACTGTCGAAGATGACGATATCGGCCTGATCTTTGAGCGCTTTGTGCAACTGTTTCATGGCTTGCGAGTTGAGTAGTTCGGCTGGGTTGGGCGGCAGCGGGCCGGCGGGCAGGACGCGCAGACCGGGAATGCTGGTCTCCTTGATCGCGTCTTCCAGAGAGGTATGTCCGACGAGGACGTTGGTCAGTCCGGGCTGCTGAGAGACTTTGGCTTTCTCATGCATGGTCGGACGTCGAAGGTCGGTGTCGACCAGAATGACGTTGCGTCCGTCCAGGGCCATCGCGACGGCCAGGTTGTAGGCGGTGACGGACTTGCCTTCGCCGGGGACAGTGGATGTCACGAGCAGCGAATGGATGGGCGTATCGACGGCGGCAAAGCGCACGTTGGACCGCAGAACGCGGTAACTCTCCAGAACGGAGCCGCCGCTGCGGGAGCCGCTCAGGAGGCGGGCTTCTTCGTTCTCGATCATCGGGACATAGCCCAGGGCCGGGGTTCCGACGATGCGCCGGGCGTCTTCCGGCGAGTTGATGCGGTCGTCGAGGAACTCTTGCAGCAGGGCAAAACAGAGCCCGAGCATCAGTCCGACCAGACTTGCATAGACCAGGTTGTTGAGTTTCTTGGGCGCGACCTGAACGGCCGGCGCAGCCGGCGCGATGACCAGGACCGGATCGTGCGTGGCCTTCTGGCGCAGGCCGAGGTCTTCTACGCTCTTGAGCAGGAGGGTCACCGTGCCGCGGTGAATTTCCATATCACGCACAAGCTGAGACTGTTGCCGCTCAAGGGCGCTGTAGTTGCCGAGCGCGGCCTGCGCCTTGTCGGAGCGGTCACGCGCCTGCTTCAACTGCGCTTCCAGCGCTGAGGCCTGGGCCTGGGAGTCTGCGACGCGGCCGGCGTAGGTCTCCACCGCAGGATTGGGGCTCCTGGTCATGCTCTTGACTATAAGAGGAGTGTGGGCCAGTTGTCGCTTCAGCTCCGCGATCTCCAGGTCGACTGCCTGCACCTTCGGATGCTCCGGCTTAAAGAGTAAGAGCAGCGACTTCCTCGACACTTCCCGCGAATCTATGTTGGATTGAAGACTGAGAAGCTGCCCATCATTGCTGCGCTCGACGGGCGCTTCTAAAATCGGCTTGAGGCCTTTCTGACTCTCTTCCAGTTTTTTGGTCAGCGCTTCGAGGTTCGCGTACTGACCTTCGAGCACACGGACATTGGCCAGCGCTTCGCTCTGTTCCTGAATGCGCGCGTCGCGCTCGGTTTCCAGCGAGCTGATACCGGCGCTCTTTTTGAAGCGCTCGTAGGCCAGCTCGGCCTGGGTCAGTTTCTCGTTCTCTTCCTTCAGGCGGTTGGACGCGAAGTTGTAGGCGTCGTTGACCTCTTTTTTGCGGTTTCCGGTGACATAGTTGAGATAGGTGTTCGGCAGCGCTTTGGCGAGGCGCTCGGCATAGGTCGGCGTATTCGATTCCACGAGCAGCTCGATGACATCGGTGCCGTTCACCTGCCGCACATCGAGATGGGCGGAGCCGGGCGGCACGTCGCCATCCTTGTACGCATCGGCCAGGACACGGTCACCCTGCAGCACTTCGAGCTGAGTGAGGATATCGTGTCCGGAATCCGGGGTGAACAGACCTACCAGCGGGTTATCCGAAGAGTACGATGCGACGTTATAACTGCGGCCTTCCACCAGAATACGGGCAGAGGTACGATAGACGGGTTTTGCCATAAAGGTGACCGCCACGCCCAGAACGAACACGACCATAAACGTCTGGATCACGATGGCTTTACGCCGTCGTAGCAGGTCCATATAGTCCCGCAATGAAAGTTCGGACGTCGTTTGCGGGCTTGTCTCTTCCAGTAAACTCATACTGCGGATTTTCCTTCTCTCCGGTGGTGCGGTTCCGTAGCCGGGGCAATGCGGCGGGTCGTCATGGCGCGGTTCCCGATAGGATCCTTCTTCATCCTCGATCCCATGCAAGAAATGTGCCAGACAGCGTCTGCGGCGCAAGCAGTCTCGGGAAAGTGTGAATATCGTCTAACATAGTGAGCTCCCCTCGCAAACATACGAGTGAAGCGGTAAAACTAGAGGTGCGGCAGATTCCTGCCTCACCTATTGTCGCACCTATTTCGACCCGATGTCAAGTACGGGGTAAACAGGCGAATTCATTCCCGTTGAAGCGATCTGTGTCGAAATGCCTAGCCTGTTTTACAGACGAAGACGTTTTCGTTGCGGGAGACGGCGAACGGATAGCCCACAATCGCGGCCTGAAAAACGCGTTCGCACTCCTCATCATGCAGCTCGATGGCGATGTTGCGCGTCCTGCCGAGCCACTCTTGGTAGTGATCGCCGAACACGATGATCTCCGAGCGCTCGATATCTATTTTGAGCATGTCGATCTGCTCCTGCCCGCTCCCGCGCAGCAGGGTGCCGATGTCGATCGCCTCCACGTCGGGGGTCTCTCCGGGCAGACTCGCCCGCACCTGGGTGGCCCACTCCCTGCCGTCGCCATAGGAGCCTCGACAGACGGTCAGGCCCGTGGTATGTGACCAGATCCCGGCCATGTGGAGCTGCACCCGATCCCCATACGGCTTCAGGTTCTCTTTCAAGATGGCGAAGTTGGCGCTGTCGGGTTCGACAGCGATCAGTTTCGCTTCAGGGTAAAGGGTCAGAAAGTAGGCCGCCGAGTAACCGACGTTGGCGCCGCAGTCTATAATCAAGCGGACATTCTTCAGATCCGACAGCACCGCGTACTCCTGCATCATAAAGACCTGAAAGAAGACGATAGGATCGCTCGAGTTTACGCGGCAGTAGAGCGGAAATTTACTGGCGCGCGAGTGGAGCCGGTAGGAGGTCCCCTCCACGTTCGCCCCCATCCTGCGCCGGATGCGGTCGTGGTAGATCGCGCTCAGCTTGTTTCGCACCGTATTGGCAAACCCGTTGCACCGGGCGGAGTGGTTGAACCTTGAAACGGCGTAGTTTATCTTGTCGAGTAGGGCCATCATGACTCTTCTTTCTGCACATTCCATGCCAGGGGCGAGGATATTTTTCCGCTCTGACGGATCGCCTGCTCACATTGGGACAAGCAGCGTCTATTATACCCGCATCTGTATGCCACTCAAGCCACAGACAGCCTCCATTTCCCGTACAAGCAATGTGAAAATAAGGTATTCTATACGCGGCGTCCGGTACAAGGCCGCCGACATAGGGCGGTGTCACGCCGATCAGGAGAGGAGGGGCGGAATGGTTATTCGCGCTCGTGCCCCGTTACGAATAGGATTTGGCGGGGGAGGCACCGACGTGCGACCTTACTGCGACGAACGCGGAGGTATCGTACTCAACGCGACCATCAACCGTTACGCCTGCGCCACGGTCATCCCCGGCGGCGATCAGTTCCGCGTGCATAGTCTGGATTACGACGCCAGCCTTGTCTATAATATCGAAGAGCCGTTTGTTTACGACGGTCAGCTCGACCTCGCCAAGGTCGTTCTGGACCATTTTCGCGGCAAACTGGGTATCAAGGAAGGGCTCGAGATCTATCTGCACAACGATGCGCCTCCTGGCTCCGGCCTGGGCTCCTCTTCCGCGATCACCGTGGCCCTGATCGGGGCGATTTCGGAATATCTGCGCTTGCCCTTCGACAGCTATCAGATTGCGGACCTGGCCTATCGCCTGGAGCGCGAGGAGATGAAGATCCAGGGCGGCAAACAGGACCAGTACACGGCGGCCTTCGGGGGCTACAACTTTATGGAGTTCCATAAAGAGTATACGGTCGTGAACACGCTGCGTCTGCGGCCGGACGTGATCTGCGAACTGGAGTACAGCCTGGTCTTCGCGTATGTGGGCGGCACCCGCCTCTCCTCACACCTCATCGAAAAGCAGGTGGCGAACTACGAACGCGGCGAAGGCGGCGCGGTGCAGGCGCTGGACACTCTCAAAGAGCTGGCGTATGAGATGAAGCGGACGCTCCTGATGGGCAAACTGCGGGAGTTCGGAGAGCTGCTGCATACCTCCTGGCTGACCAAACAGCAGGTGGCCGAAGGCATCAGCAACCCCCGCATCGACGAGATCTATGAGGAGACCCGCAAGGCCGGCGCGCTCGGGGGCAAGATCACGGGGGCGGGCGGAGGAGGCTTTATGTTCTTCTTCTGCGATCCCTTCCGTCGATTCGCCGTGCAGGACGCCCTGCGTAAGATGGACGCCCAGCTCGTCAGCTTCAGCTTCGTGGAAGAGGGACTGCGCGCCTGGACACTGGACTGAGATAGGATCGGTCGCTCCATATCTGCCTGTGAGGGGGAGGTCGCCTTGGAGAGAGCCGGCAGAAGGGAGCCACAATGGCACGCGTGTGGATAACGGGCGTCGGGGGCATGATGGGATCGCATCTTATGGAGATGCTGCTTGCGGACGGCCATGAGGTGACGGGAAACTACTACCGGCCGACGATAGACCTGACAGAGATCGCGCACCTGCCTATCGAGGAGGTCGATGTCACCGACTGGTGCTCCGTCTACGACTCCCTGGCGCGGTTTCGGCCCGACGCCATCTATCACCTCGCCGCGCAGAGCTACCCGACCGCCTCCTGGAACCGTCCCACGGAGACGATGAACGTCAATGTCAACGGTACCATCAACGTCTTTGAAGCGGTGCGACGCCTGGAGCTGAAGCCGAGGATCGTGGTGGCCTGCTCCTCCGCCGAATACGGTTTCGTGACCCAGGACGAGGTGCCTATTTCGGAACGGCGGGAGCTGAAGCCTCTTCATCCGTATGGCGTCTCTAAAGTCGCGCAGGATCTCCTCGCCTATCAGTACCACCAGAACTTCGGCCTCGACTCCCTCCGCGCCCGGATCTTCAACTGTACGGGCACCCGCAAGGTGGGGGATGCCACCTCCGACTTCGTTCGTCGCGTCGTCGCGCTCGAGCGTGACCCCGGCAGCGATACCCTGCGGGTCGGTAATCTGGAGACGCGCCGCGCCATCGTCGATGTGCGCGACCTGAACCGGGCGCTGATCGCGCTGTGCGAACGGGGGCAGAGCGGCGAAGCCTATAATGTCAGCGCGGACAGCGCCACGCTCATGCACGACGTGGTCGAGAAGATCGTGGGGCAGAGCATACGCTCCGATATCCGCATCGAACAGGATCCGGCGCTGCTGCGCCCGACCGACGAGCGGGTGATCTGGGGAGATACGACGCGCCTCAAAACCGATACCGGCTGGCAGCCGACCATCCCGCTGGATCAGACCATAGGTGATATGCTCGCCTACTGGCGGGGCAAGTAGGCCTGCAAGGAAAGTCACCCAGAATGAAGAACCGCATTGCGCTTCTATATGTCCGGCCGGGGAGCAACTGGCACATCGGTCCACAGCGGCAGGTCTGCCTGGCCGATTCGCTCAGCAAACATATCCTGACCGTCTATATCAATATGGCTCCCTACTCCACGGCCATGCCCAGCCTGCAGCGGCCTTACGTGGAGCGCATCCACGACAATCTGCTGGTGGTCCACAACGTTTTCGCGCTGCGCTACAACCGTTTCGGCAAACGCATGGCGGGTGTGGCGGGCACACTGGATGCCGCCTGGCTGCATGCGGCCCTTCGCAAAGAAGGCGTGGAAGAGTATGTCTATGTGCTCGGTTCGGCCGATCCCACGCTGATGCCGGGCATGAGGCTGGATCGGCTGGTCTACGACTGCGTCGATCCCTGTTTTGTGGAGGCGGACCAGGCCAACTTCGATGCCATCGAGTTTGCGACTGCGCGCAAGGCGAAGATGGTGATCTGTACCGCCGAGACGCTCTACGAGCGGATGAAGGCGATCAATCCGCACTCCTATCTGGTGCCGAACGCGATCAACGAGAAGATGTTCCACCCGGATCACACGGGCCCCACGCCCCTCCCCTCGCCGCTGCAGGGCAGGCCGCATCCGATCGTTGGCTATATCGGCACGGTCGATTGGCGCGTCGATAGTGAGACGCTCTACGAAGTCGCCAGACAGATTCCGGAGTATACGTTCGCGATCGTCGGGCGGGTCAATCCGGATCAGGAGCCCAAATTCTCGCGGATGCGGAATCTGCCGAACGTCGTCGCCCCCGGCCGCACACCGGACGAGGACGGAGCCACCTGGAACAACGCGTTCGATGTGGGGCTGATCCCGTATCATCCAGGCTACATCGGCGATGCTATAAACTCGGTGAAGACCTGGGGCTATCTGCTGGCCGGGATGCCGGTGGTCTCGACCTGGGTTCGGGAGTCGGTGCGGTATGCGCCCTACATCGCGACCACGCGCACGGTCGATGAGTTCGTCCGCGCACTGCGCCACGCTGTAGAGGACGACGATCCCGCCAAGCGCGAGGCGCGGAAGCAGTTTGCCAGGGAGAACTCCTGGGATGCGCGGGCCGAGGCGGTGATGCACGCTCTGACCGAAACCGGCCTGCTCTCCTGATGCTTGCGTATGAACGCAGGCCATTCGAAGCGCGGCTCGACCTGCCGGACAAATCCGGGCGAAATCAAAATAGGGTATTCTGTAACCGCTTACTTTAACTTACTCGGGGAGCAACAATGAGCTTTTTAAGGGAATATTTGAGTTCGGTGCAGCGGCTGATCGATCAGGTCTCCGAGGCGCAGGTGGAGCGGCTGGCCGGCCTGCTGGAGGCCGTCTGGCGGGCGGACGGGCGTGTGCTCGTCATGGGCAACGGAGGCAGCTCCTCCACCGCCTCCCATATCGTCAACGACCTCCAGAAGTGCATCCAGTTGGAGGCGGGCCGAGCGCTCAAGGTGATGTGTCTTTCGGACTGCACCCCGCTCATCCTGGCCTGGGGCAACGATACCGATTTCGCCAATATCTTCGCCCCGCAGGTGGAGTGCTGGGCGGAGCCAGGAGATCTGGTGATCGCCATAAGCGGCAGTGGTAACTCTCCCAATGTGCTGAACGCGGTGACGGTCGCCAACGCGAAGGGAGCGCACACCTTCGGCCTGGCAGGCTTCCAGGGCGGCAAGCTGGCCTCTCTGGCGAAAGAGTGCCTGATCGTCGAGAGCGACAATATGCAGCAGATCGAAGACCTGCATATGATCCTGCTGCATCTGGTCTTCTCTCTGCTGAAGGACCGCGTTCGTAAGCCCGCCTGACAGGGTTTCCGGTTGCGATGGCTCCGCCGGAGGAGAGTGGGGCAGGGGCTCCGGTGAGTCGAGAAGGAAAACTGAATGAACGCCATTATAGTGGTGCCGACCTTTAACGAAGCCGAGAATGTGGAACGTCTGGCCGCCTCCGTCTTTGCGCAGACACCCGATATTCATATGCTGTTCGTGGACGATGACTCACCGGATGGGACCGGCGACATTCTGGACGCCCTCGCCGCCCTGCCCTGGATCGCGGGGCGTCTGCATGTCCTCCATCGAACCGCCAAAGACGGGTTTGCGCGCGCCTATATCGCGGGCTTTCAGTGGTCGCTGGCGCGGGACTACGATCTGATCATCCAGATGGATGCGGATCTTTCGCACGATCCGATCTATCTGCCCAAGATGATCGAGGCGAGCGATAAGGTCGATATCGTCATCGGGTCGCGCTACATGAACGGCATCTCCGTAGTGAACTGGCCGCTCTGGCGGCTGCTGCTCTCCTGGGGCGCCAACCGCTATGTCAACTCCGTGACGGCCCTGAACATCAACGACTGCACGAGCGGCTTTAAGATCATCCATCGGCGTGTGCTGGAGAGTATCGAGTTGGAGAGCATGATCTCCAACGGCTACTCCTTTCAGGTGGAGCTGCTCTTTCGCGCCCATGTGCTGCAGTACACTTTCGCCGAGGTTCCAATCATCTTCGCGGATCGCCTGAGGGGCCAGTCGAAGATGTCGAATAAAATGTTTCGCGAGGCCTTTATTATGCCGCTGAAGCTGCGACTAAAACAGGGGCGTCTGCGCCGCCGCCTCGCACTGCACGCGCAGCGCCAGGCCGCCGACTGAGGCGGGCAGCAACTTATTTATCGCCGCGCACGTCCTTTCTCCCTCCTGAGAGCGAGCGTCGGTAAGGGGAGAGAGAATGAAGATAGTGGTAACCGGAGCGGCGGGCTTCATCGGCAGCGTCGTGACCGAGCTTTTGATCGTGCGGGGACATAGTATCGTGGCTCTGGACAATCTGTCGCACGGCAATCGGGAGGCGGTCCATCCAGACGCGAAATTCGTCGCCCTGGATCTGCTGGACGCCGACGGAATGATGCGCCTGTTCGCGGCGGAGACGCCGGACGCGGTGGTACACCTGGCGGCGGAGGCGCTCATCGGGGGGCCGGATCCGGGAGTGTTCTTCAAGGCCAATGTCATCGGCGGCATCAACCTGCTGGAGGCGATGGTCCACAACGGTGTGAAGAGGATGGTCTTCTCTTCCACGGCGGCCGTCTATGGCCAGCCCCGCGAAATTCCCATCGTCGAGGACGCTCCGAAGGAGCCCGTCAACCCTTACGGCGAATCCAAGCTGGCCTTCGAGCGGATCATGGCCTGGTATCGCCTCTCCTACGATCTCCGGCATGTCTCCCTGCGCTATTTCAATGCTGCCGGCGCGACCGAGCGCTTCGGAGAGTTCCACGAGACGGAGACGCATATCATTCCCATCGTTTTCGAGGCCGCGCTCGGGGAGCGGGAGGCGATGAAGCTGTTCGGAACCGATTGGGATACGCCGGACGGCACCTGTGTGCGCGACTATATCCATGTTGCCGACATCGCCCAGGCGCACATCCTCGCCCTGGAAAATATCGATAGGCTCGGAGCGCGCGCCTATAATCTGGGCAACGGCAGCGGCTACTCCAATCGGCAGGTCATCGAGGCGGTCGAGAAGGTGACCGGGCTGAGCGTCAAGGTGATCCCGGCGGAGCGCCGGTCGGGAGATCCCGCCACCCTGATCGCTGGATCGGAGCGTATACGGCAGGAGTTGGGCTGGTCGCCGCAGTATGCGGATCTCACCGCGATTATCGAAACGGCCTGGCGGTGGCGTCAGGCGCATCCGCGAGGCTACGCCGCATGATCATCTCACGTACGCCGCTGCGCGTCAGCTTTGCCGGGGGCGGCAGCGACCTGCCCGCCTTCTACGAGCACGAGCCGGGGGGCGTGGTCAGCGTCGCCATCAACAAATATATCTATATCAACGTCAACAGGAAGTTCGACCACAAGATCCGCGCCAGCTACTCTGTCACCGAGATCGTCGATACTCCGCAGGATCTGAAACACGAGCTGATCCGGGAGGCGCTTTTCCTCACCGGAGTCGAGAGCGGGGTCGAGATCACCTCCATCTCCGATGTTCACTCCTACGGCACGGGCCTGGGCTCCTCCAGCGCCTATACGGTTGGGCTGCTCAATGGGCTCTACGCCTATCAGGGCCAGCACGCGGGCGCGGAACGTCTGGCGCGGGAGGCGTGCGCCATCGAGATCGAACGCTGCGCGAAGCCTATCGGCAAGCAGGACCAGTATATCGCCGCCTACGGGGGCATGCAGCATATCCGCTTCAATCCGGACGGCACGGTCTTCGTCGATCCGGTCATCTGTAAGCCGCAGACCCGTCAGACCCTGGACCAGCGCCTGCTGATGCTCTATACGGGGATCACGCGCTCTGCAGACAACATTCTTCAGGAGCAGAAGGCCAATACGGAGAGCGACCGGAGCAAGCGCGACGTGCTTCGGGAGATGACCCGGTTGGCGGGCGACCTATGCGAGGCGCTGCAGCGGGACGAACTGGACATGTTCGGCCAGATCCTCCACGAGGCGTGGCTGCTGAAACGCAGTCTGGCCTCGGGGATCAGCAGCGGGCAGATCGATGACTGGTATACCCGCGCACGGGCGAACGGCGCTCTGGGCGGCAAGATCCTGGGCGCGGGCGGGGGGGGCTTCCTTCTGGTCTATGCCCACGAAGAGCGGCACGCGGATATTATCGCCGCCCTGCCGGAGCTTGAGCCGCTTCCGTTCCATTTCGAGCCCCAGGGCAGCAAAGTCATCTTTGTGGAGGAGCAGGATTGAGCGCCATGAAACTTACGGGCAGTGTAATCATCGTCACGTGGAACCGGCCTGACTATATTCGCCGATGCCTGACGCAACTCAGGGCACAGGAGCCGAAGCCGGATCAGATCGTGGTGGTGGACGCCTCCCCGGATGATCGTACCCGCAAGATTGTGGAAGAGTTTCCGGGGGTACACTATCTCTTCAATGAGCAGGGTCGGGGCAATACGCCGCACTCCCGCAATGTCGGTATCCTGGCCTCGGCGGGCGATGTTCTGATCTTTCTGGACGACGATGCGTTCGCCCATCCCGACTGGTTCAAGAATCTCATGGCGGCCTATGGCGATGATCCGGGGGTCGGCGGCGTGGTCGCCCGCATCCTCAACAACCAGCCGGGGGAGGAGACGGAGGGGGTCGAAGATATCGGGAGGATGCGGCGCGACGGCGTCCGGCTCGGGCACTTTGCGGCCGATCCCGGCCGCATCATCGAGGTCGATCATATGCTGGGCGCCTGCATGTCTTTTCGGCGGGAGGCGGTGGCGCGGGTGGGCGGGTTTCATGGCGACTATCCCGGCACCAACGCCTGCGACGACTCGGATATGTGCCTGCGGGTACGGATAGCTGGCTACCGCCTGCTGTTCACGCCTCATGCGGTCGTCGATCATGTCACGGCGCCTCGCGCCGCCGGTAAGCGTTCCGATCTGCAGTCGGTGTTCTGGCACTGGTGCAACAACTATATCATGCTGCTGCGGCTCTACGGCTTCCGCCCGATCTTCTGGAGCTACCTGGGCTACAGCATCAAGCACACTCTCGTCAGCTTCGCCCGCAAAATCGGAGGGGCGTTCGCCCTCCTGGCGGTGAATATCGCCGGACCGCTAGCCGGCGTTCTGCGGGGGCTGCGCTTCCTCCTCTCGGAGCGCGGCGATCCCCGAAGACGTGATGCGATTGGCCAGGCGATCACCCGCTACCTGGAAGTGCAGGGTGAGGAACAGAGGACGCCGACAGGGAATGAGGCCGCGCCTTAGAAGCTATCCCCAATGGCGCTCTGCCGCGATGGGAAAGCCCTCCTACTTGGGATAGGCTCTTCGTGTGCCCAAAATCCTGGATTCTTTCCCTCGATGCGGAGGCATACAGACAGCGCCAACTACGCTGAGAGAGAGGAACATGCCTCGGCTTTCAAGGAGATGGTGCAGAGGAATTCATGAACTTAATAGAGAGAACTACAAGAAAAATCACGTGGCTCATCGACAAGGTCAGACTTCCTCTTCGATCAAACGGACTGGCTATATGCGCCAGAAATATCGTGGGCAGCATGTATCCAAAACGCCTGTTGAAGCTGCCTGGAAAATCGCAGGAGTCCGAGACTTACTTTCTCGAAGCCAGAGATAGTATGTATCCGCTCTTCTGCCGATGTGACTCCAGCGACAGAGACGTATTTCGGTCCGTTTTTGAATGGCAAGAATACGCCAGCTTGAACGATCTCTCGGATGTGCGGCTGATTATCGATTGCGGCGCTAACGTAGGCTACACCGCTGCCTATTTTCTCACCCGTTTTCCGCTGGCCAGGGTGATCGCGATCGAACCGGACAGAGACAATTTCGTTGTCCTTGCAGAGAACCTCAAGCCCTATGGGGATCGGGTCACGCTCTTGCAAACCGGCGTCTGGTCGCATTCCACCGGATTGACTCTCTGTCAGGGCGAATTCGGAGATGACGGGGAATGGGTGACGCAAGTAAGAGAAAGCCTTCCCGAGGAGAGGCCGGACGTTCGCGCCGTCGATATAGGAACCCTTTTGCGCGAGAGCGGCTGCGACAAAATCGACATTTTAAAATTAGATATTGAACGTTCTGAGATGGAAGTGTTCGCCCGAAACTACGAGGAGTGGCTGAGTAAAACACGGAGTATGGCCGTAGAACTGAATGGACAGGACTGCGAAGAGGTCTTTTATCGCGCTATCGAGGGCTACTCATTTTCGATCTCACACTCCGTGGAAGTCGTCATTTGTAGATCATAAGGAGGATTGCGGATAATTTAGGAGAGGCATACCCGGCCCGAGCGCCAGGCGGAGGTCGCCGCCGCTCTCTCTCCTGCACCCTGAGCGCACACGTAGAGGGAGAGGTCGGCTTTGTGTCATACTCTTGTAAATCCTTTTTATGTTGGTCTTCTCGCTGCCGCCGCGTCGGCAAATCTCGAAAGGCAGTAGATGCTAGGCTACGAATTCACCCGTCCCCGAACCCTCTTGATAGCGATCATCGCCCTCTCGGTTCTGCTGGGGGGCCTCTACGTCTTTTCGGTGCCCCCCGGCTTGCCTTACGACGAGCCTGCGCATTTCAACACCGTTCGCTACTATGCCTCGCACTTCACCCTACCTGTGCTGGGGAGCCCCGGAACCAGCTATGAAGCCTATCAGGCTCCGCTGTACTACTCCCTGATGGCCCCT
>JBBQPO010000116.1:0-17844 GCA_038217285.1 Chthonomonadales bacterium | reverse complement strand
ATGTCGAGCTTATAGTCTTCCATCGCCGGATAGAGAATCTCTTCGACGGTACGGTTCAGGCGATGGATCTCGTCGATGAAGAAAACGCTGTTCTTTTCCAGGCTGGTAAGTATCGCAGCAAGATCACCGGGCTTCTCGATGGCCGGGCCGGCGGTGATACGGACCGGCACATCCATCTCGTTGGCGATAATATTGCTGAGCGTGGTTTTCCCGAGGCCGGGCGGGCCATAGAGCAGCACATGGTCCAGGGCTTCGTTGCGTGCTTTCGCCGCTTCGATGGCGATGCCGAGGTTCTGTTTGGCCTTGGGCTGGCCGATCATTTCGCGCAGCCGCTTCGGACGCAGAGAGAGTTCCCCGCCATCGTCGATTTTCTCCTCCGGTGAGACAAAGCGCTCCTCATCCTCTGAATTTTTTCGCATAGCGGTATCTCTCCTCCCAAAAAGTGAAAGACCGTCGTCGCCTCGGGAAGCGAGACGACACACGGTCTAATTATAACACAGAGAGTGTCTATTTGTCTACTGGATTATAGGGGGATGTCCAGCAGGTAGCGCAATGTCTACGCATCATTGTAGGGATGCTGCCAGATCTCGATCCGCAAACCGAGATTTTCCGGGTCCGCTGTGCCCACCGGCTTCGCTACCTTGACCCAGCCGCTCACTGGCGCGGTCACGACTCCTTTGGAGTCTACAGAGAGCCCCAGGACGGCTCCGCGCTGCACAAACTCGCCCTCTTGATAGATAGCGCCGTAGATAGGATGCAGATCGATATAGGTCGGACTCATGGTGCCTGTCCTCCAAACAACAGATTTCTACCGCTGGTCAACGCTTTTTTTCGGTGCAGTTGACATCTTCATAGGCGGATTCGGTCGATCTGCCATCGATTTTGAAAATTCCAGCATACCCATTGACGTTGTTCCTCTTCGGAATGTTCCGGTTCACAACGGGTCTACGGGCAGGTTCCGCTTGACAGAGGACCGGGTTGCCTCTATAATTTCCTCTATAGACAACGAAAAACGGGTAGGGTGTCGCTTTTCATAAGGGCGGCGCTACCGGCCACCCAAACAGTTAGTATGTCCTACTACGCCTCCCAGATGATTCCTAAACTGCTATTTCTCGCCGGCCAACGGTTATTTCGCATTCTCCTGGGCGGCTTAGGGGCAGGGTTCCTCTTGTCGGTCGGCTGCCAAACGGCGATGTGCAGTCCTCTGCCGACCTGCGTTGTCGTGCTCGTTCCAGGGATTCGGGCGAGCGATCTTTCGCGTCCGGAGCTGCCCACCCTCTCTCGATTGATCTCCGAAGGCGGCTCCGGATGGATGTTGTGCCGCGCCGCCCGTGTGGCCGACAGCCGACTGTTACGACCGGACGGACGCGAATCCCAGGAGTCTTTGCTGGTGACCCTGGGCAGCGGCTCCCGCGCTGTCGCGCCTCTCGTGCCGCCTGACAACCCTGCTGCCCGTCTCGCGGCTCTGCAGACCGTCAATAATGCCCAACTCGATCATACGCTGCCCTTAGGCGCGCTGGGGGAACTGTTCCACCGCCGCCGCCTCAAGACAGCCACGTTAGGTGACAGCGATGCGACCTGGCCCGACGGCAACGCCTGGTACCTCGCGATGGATGCCGCCGGACAGGTCGATTTCCCCATGACGAATCGCGGTCTTCTTCCCTACGAGTCAGCCCCGTTCGGAGTGCGTACTGACCTGGTCGCGATCCTGACCGCCTTCGATGCTGTTCGCAATCGAGCAGGCCTGATCGTCGTGGAGTGCAACGCTTTGGACCGCGCCGACCGCACCACACTGCTCTGCCGCCCCGCCGTCGCCGCCGAACATCGCCGGGTCGCCTGCCGCACACTGGACGCCCTTCTCGCAGGAATTCTGAAGCGCTGTCAGGCCCAGAACGGTTTGGCAGCCGTTCCTATTCTGCTGCTCGCGCCTGCCCCGGCCGCCAGTTCGGAGGAGCGGATAGACCGCCTGGCCCCCCTCGTATGGTGGGGCGCAGGGGAGAAGCCGGGAACACTGTTCACGGCTTCGACACGCCGTCCCGGTCTCGTCCTCAATACGGATGTGCTGGCCACCTTCGCCGAGCGCCTGGTTCTCCCCCTTCCCCCCGGCGCAACGGGCCGGCCGTTCCATTCGGATAGGCTTCCCGACTCCCCTTTCCGTCCCACGCGAACCGCTCCCTCGGCCCCTTCCCTTGCCGCACACTACGACGAATGGATGCGAGTCGCGCGCCTGCAAAACGCTCCCGGTGGTCTGCCCAGTCTGCAGATGCTATTGCCGCTCCTGGGCACCGTGCTGTTGCTCCTCTCCACCCGTGTCAAACCGGAAACACGCTCCCGTTTGCATCGCATCATCGGAGCCATCGCCGTGCTCGTCATCACACTCCCGTTAGGAATGCTGGTGCTGCCCTTATTAAGGCCGTCTGCCCCCTGGATGGCGGAACTCCTGCTGGCCCTGCTTATGCTGGCCATCGGGCTGTTCTCCGCCGCCAGGCCGAAAGCCGTCTTTGCGCTTTTTCGCCTGCTCTGCCGCCTGCTGCTCTTCGTTCTCCTGGTCGATCTGGTGTCGGGAACGCCTCTGTTACAGGCAGCCTGGATGAGTTACTCGGTAGTCGAGGGGGCCCGCTTTTATGGAATCGGCAACGAGTATATGGGAGTCGCCATCGGAGCGGCCTGCGTTCTGTTCGGCCTGAGCGGAGCGCAGGAGAGGAGTCTCCTGTTGCCACCGCGCCCGAGAGAAGGGCTGGCGTTCGCCGTGCTCTTCCTGGCATTGACGTTGGAGATGGGAGTCTTCGGGGCGAAAGTCGGGGCGATACCTTCGGCAGGAGCGGCGTTCGGCGTGACACTGCTGGTCTGGAGGCGCGGCAGGTTGGGTCTGAAGGAGATCGGCGGAGTTCTGTTGCTGACTGCGGTCGGGCTGGGCCTGCTGGCTGCTTTCGATGCCCGCCACGCCACCGGGGACCAGACCCATTTCATAAGAGCGCTGACAGGAGCAGGCGGAGGCAGCCTGCCGGAGATACTGCTCCGCAAACTGCAAATCGAAGGCTGGCTGCTGCTCCACAGCGCGTGGAGCGCAACCCTCGTGGTCGCTGCAGCGGCTCTCGCCTGGATCCGACACGTCTCGCCCGGACCCTTCGCCTCTCGCCGCCGCCACGCGGCCCTGGCAGGCATTGGAGTTGGAGCTGTCGCCTGTCTCCTCTGCAACGACTCTGGCCTCACAGCCGCTGCGCTCCTGTTACTCTATGGCTGGGCCTGGGCAGCCCTCGAAGTTACGCGTGCACAGGACGCCTCGCCTGCCCCCGCTTCCGGCGAAGACCTGCCGGGCCTTCAGCCGAGTTCCTGACTCATTTGGTCAGCGAGTGTGCGACAGGCTCCAGTGCGTCACGAAGCTCGCTGTCGTGCCCGCAGCGAGTTTGCGAACCGGTGCCAGCAGTTCCATCTCGACGTAGCGGTTCGGGTCGTCGTTGGTATAGATCTCCTGCGCACATCCGCCGTCCGGATAGGCGCCGCTCTTCGGAAAGTCCCCCGAGATACGAAACCGCAGCGAACTCCATCGCGACTCGATCCACCCGCCCGGAGACCTCACCCCGATTTTGCCGGTATGGTCCGCCCGACGCCGTATCGTCACCAACCCTTCCCGCACACTGACCTGCCCTGCCACAGCCAGCGGTTCGCTGAGAGCTTTGTATCCCCCTGGAAAACTCCCTTCGGCGCTCGCTGGAACGGTGGTTTCGACCGGGTCATCAACCTGCGCCACTTCCCAGACGCCCCACTCCACGGCCTTGCCGCCGGTATTCGTCATCGAATTCCGGATCGTAACACCGGATCCGGACGGATCGAGGGCAATCTCCCGCTGAAACTGAACGCCGTACTTCTGACTTCCCAACCCGGTCACAAGCAGATGTCTGTTCGGAAGGATCTTCACCGTCTGCGGCCCGCTGTCGGAAACAGGGTCCGGCGGCCAACCCCAGACCGACTGCGGAGCGGGCCAGAGCTTGTCGCCGCCATAATTCTGCCAGTCGCTGACCGGATGGCTCAAATCCGTCGTCTTCCCTGCGAGCACCGCATTCTCCCACAGCACATTGCGATCCCCTATATAGCCGTATCGCATGATTCTTCCGATCTGCGGCACAAATACGAGTTCCACTGTGCCGTTCATGAGCCGGTAGACCCCCGACCAGCCATGATACTCTCCTTGCGTCACGGTCACCGCTGCCTGCGCGGAGTGCGCTGCCAGCATCAAAAGCGTTACGAATGCCCATCCTGTTCGTCGTCCCATCTGCGCCTCCTTATCCCACCCCTATTTCCAACCCCCGGCCGGTAATTCCTGCTATCGAAAGCGACACTGCGACGGATGGTAAGATCCCCTATCGCCCTTGTTACGAATATGCCGGTCGGGAAGGATTTCGGGAGGTTCAGGCAGAAATTAGGGCTATGTTTTATCGTCGCGCTCTGCGCCCTCTCTTATTTCACATGGATCCGGAAGCGGCCCATGAGCGCGTCATCGAGATGCTGGGGACGGCCACGGGGCTGCCGTTCAGCGCAAGTCGCCGGGCGTTTACGCATTCTCGTCTGGTGATGACGGTAGCGGGCCTCACCTTTCCCAATCCCATCGGACTGGCGGCGGGCTGCGACAAAAACGGCAAGGCGGTCGCGATCTGGCCGCGACTGGGTTTCGGCGCGGTCGAGGTCGGTACGGTGACCGCTCAACCGCAGCCGGGCAATCCGCGTCCCCGCGTCTTCCGTGTCCCGGAATACGGCGCTATCGTCAATCGGCTGGGGTTCAACAGCGAAGGGTCGGAGGTGGTGGCGAAGCGGTTGGCCCAGTTGCGCCGCAGTCGCCCGCTGCCCGTTCCGCTGGGCATCAATATCGGCAAGACCAAACTGGTCTCCGGGGACGACGCGATTCTCGACGACTATCGCGCCGGTTTCCGTCGGCTGTCGCGCCTCGCGGATTTCATCGTGGTGAATGTCTCCTCTCCCAATACGCCCGGCCTGCGACAGTGGCAGGAGCGTGATAAACTTTCGGCGCTGCTCGGGACCCTGGTGGATGAGGGGCAGAGTCTGGCCGCGAAGCGCGGCACCGATCCGGTCCCGATCTTCGTCAAGATTTCGCCGGACATGGTGGACGGCGATATGGACGATGTGGTGGAGGTCGCGCTGGAACTTGGCCTCGCGGGGATTATCGCGACCAACACGACGATCCGGCGGGAGGGCAGCGTCGCCGATGTCGAACAGACCGGCGGGCTGAGCGGCAAGCCGTTGCGGGAGCGCGCTAACGAAGTCATCCGGTATCTCTACCGCCGCAGCGAAGGCAAGCTGCCGCTCATTGGGGTCGGCGGCATCTTTACCGCCGAAGACGCCTACGAACGCATCCGTTCCGGCGCCTCGCTGCTTCAGATCTACACCAGTCTGATCTACGAAGGGCCGTATCTGCCGCGCAACCTGAACGAGGGGCTGCTGCGCCTCCTGGAACGGGATGGCATCGGCCATCTCTCCGAACTGATCGGCACGGGAGCCTGATTCGGACGGCCCGGTGTAACTTGTCGTCTGTTCCGTCGTCTTACACGCATACCTACACATCGCGAAACTCCGGCATTGCGCTTCCTTGTGAGCGCAGGCAAGGATTGACACCGCACCTTATGGCCCACGTATGATCGAATCTCTGCTCCAGCACGCCTGGTTCCAACGTCTGCTTAGCATCCCCCCCGACGTCGCCCACAACATCAGCCGGGCGCATCCGGGCTTCGCGACGCCCTGGCCGCTCTACGGCGGGGCAGCGCTGCTGGTCTTCACCGCGCTCTGGACCGGCGTCAACTACTGGCGCGACGGCACCAAGCCCTCGTGGTGGGTCAAGGGTCCGCTGTCGATCCTGCGCATCCTCGCGGTCGCCGCGCTGTTGCTCATTCTGTCGCAGCCGTTTCTGCGCCTGACCCATGCGGAGGATATTCGGCCCAATGTCGTGCTGCTGGTCGATACCTCCGACAGCATGGCCCGCCCCGATCCCCGACTGCCTGCCGCACGCGCGGCCATCGAGGCGAAGGCCGCCGGAGTGGCGGCAGAGGCCGTGGGTGGCATGACGCGCCTCGACCGGGTCAACAGCTTTCTCAACCGCTCCGGTCTCCTGCGCGACCTTTCGAAACGCTACAATGTCCGCGTGCTGGAGTTCGCCTCAAAAACGCACGCCGTGGAGTTGCCGACCGATGCGAAGAAGCTGGCTTCCTACCGACTTGACTTGAAATCCGACCCGAAGACAGCGGGTACGACACAGATGGGAGATGCGCTGCACCGCCCGGTCGAGGAGCTTGCCGGACAGCCGTTGGCAGGCGCGCTCATCGTGAGCGACGGCGGCAACAATAGGGGCGACGACCCTATCCTCGCGGCGGATGCGGCAAAACAGGCGGGCCTGCGCGTCAGCACCGTCGGAGTCGGAGATCCGACCAAGACCAAAGACATCGCGCTGCTCAGCGTCCTCGCCGACGATACCGTCCGCGTCAACAACACCGTCTCCGTCTATGTAGCGCTCACGCAGCGCGGCTATGCGGGCAGAACCATCGCGGTGACGCTGCGACGCGGGAACGACGTCGTCGGCCGTGAATCGGTCCGCCTCGGCCCGGACGATCAGAAGCAGGAAGTGCATTTCAACTACGTGCCGACCCAGGGCGGGCGCTTCACCTACACGGTCGCCACGGATGTGCTGCCAGGAGAGCTCACCGCCGCCAACAACCACAGCGCGTATATCCAGACAGTCATCAGCAAACGGCTGAAAGTGCTCTATGTCGAGGCCGAGCCGCGCTACGAATACCGATATCTCCACAACGCGATCCTGCGCGACACCAGCCTGGACTTCGCCTGCCTGCTTCTCTCCGGCGACTCGGCGACGGGCGGCGGCGAGGGCAATGTCTCCGTCCACGGCTTCCCGGCGACCGAAAAAGAGATGTTCGAATACGACATCATCGCTCTGGGCGATGTGCCGCGCTCCTACTTTTCCGACGCGCAACTGGTCATGCTGCGCCGCTTCGTCGAGGATCGGGGCGCGAGCCTGCTGGTGATCGCCGGGGAGCAGCACATGCCGCACGAGTATGCGGGCACACCCCTGGAAGCCGTCCTGCCCGTCACGGTAAGCTCCTCCCCGGACCCGCTCAACACCGATCAGCCGTTCGCGTGGCAGTTGACGCCAGAGGGTCGCCGCAGCCCGGTCATGCAGTTGGAAGACACCAGCACGGCCAACGATCAGACCTGGACCACGCTGCCGGGGATGTTCTGGGCCGCAGGAGTGCAGCGCGCCAAGCCCGGCGCGACCGTCCTTGCGGTGCATCCCTCCCGCCGCAACGCCGACGGCCCCTATCCTCTGGTGGCGTTTCAGCCGTTCGGTGCCGGGAAATGCTACATTCAGCTTGTGGACAGCACATGGCGATGGCGGTGGCGGGTCGGGGATCGCTACTTCTACCGCTACTGGGGCCAGGTGTTCCGCACCCTGACGCCGAAGGAGCTGCCGGGTAACAGCCGCTTCGTACAGTTGAACGCCGACCGGGGCAAATATCTGCTGGGCGAGCGTGTGCAACTCAATGCGCGCCTGCTCGACGCCTACTATCACCCTATCAAGGCCGAGAGCGCGACCGCCATTCTGAAGCCCGAAAACGGCCCGGAGCAGAAGGTCACCCTCCAGGCGACGCCCGGTGCCCCCGGCCTATTCTCGGCACAACTGCAGCCCGACCGCATCGGCAAGTTCGAAGTCTCCCTCACCTCTCCCGCGAAGCAGGAGGCGAAGGCCACGACCGCCTTCCTCGTCGAGACGCAGGCCCTCGAACGCCAGCGCCCCGAACTCGACGAGACGCTGCTCAAGCGGGTCGCGTCTGCCGGCGGCGGCAAATACTACCAGGCCACCGAGATCGCCGCCTGGGCCAAATCCCTCCCGAACAACAAACTCGTCGTCCGCAGCGAACAGGAGATCGACCTCTGGAACCGCTGGTTCTTCCTCTCCCTGTTCGTCATCCCCCTCGGCCTCGAATGGCTCGTCCGAAAACGTAAGGGGCTGTTGTAGGTCTCCACCTGGATTGTCTGAATTCGGATTTTCAGTAGGGACCGCGTACCGAGGCTTCGACGTGGTCGGCGTAGAACTGAGTCAGATTTGTGTGTAGTTCCGGAGAAAGGGACGGCAGTTCGCTGACAGCGGCGTTTGCGCGGGCCATGGCAGAGTCTTTTGCGCCGGGAATGATCGTGGTGACGGCAGGGAAGTCGAGGCACCAACGCAGGGCCATCTGCGCCATCGTCATTCCTGCCGGGACGAGCGGCTTCAGGGCGTCCGCGAACGCAACGCCCTTCTCGAACGGCAGGCCCGCAAAGGTCTCTCCGACATTGAACGCTTCCCCATCCCGGTTATAGTTGCGATGGTCTCCCGCCGCAAACTGCGTGTCCTTCCGATACTTCCCGGCGAGCAGTCCACTGGCCAGCGGCAGCCGGACGATCAGCGCAACATTTCGCCGCTGCGCCTCCGCGAAAAGCGCTGTGATCGGTTTCTGACGGAAGATATTGAAGATGATCTGCAGCGACGTCAGCCCCTCCTGCTGAAGACAGATCTGTGCCTCCTCCATCGACTCGACACTCGCTCCAAACCGCCGAATCTTGCCCTCCTGCTTCAACTTCCGCAACCAGTCGAAACAGTCGCCGCGCCGAAACTCCTCTGTCGGAATGCAGTGGATCTGCTCCAGATCAAGCGCCTCCACTCCCAACCTCACCAATGATGCCTCCACATGCTGCCGAAACGCCGCCTCCGTAAAGTTACCGGGCCAACCCGGCTCCGGATACCGACCCAGCTTCGTGGCCACAGTAACACCAGCTTTCGTCTCCCGCAGGAACGTCCCGATCAGCCCCTCACTCCGCCCCAATCCATAAACATCCGCCGTATCGAAAAAGTTGACGCCGCTCTCCACGGACGTCTCCAGAATCGCCATCGCCTCCTGCTCACTCACATCGCCCCAGTCGGCCCCTCCCAACTGCCAGCACCCCAACCCCACCTCCGAAATATCTCTCCCACTCGCGCCCAATGACCTCTGATGCATTTTCCGCTCCCTTCATACTATCGAATTGCTCGTCCTAACCTATTTCCTGCCTTCGTTAAGCAGTCGCCGCTTTGCGGCATTCCAAATCCCCTATTCCTCCGGGGATTTCTTCCTGCCTTCCTGTTCGATCCCCTCCTTTCCTTCTTTCCTGCCCAGTGACGGCAAAACCCCCGTCTCCTGGTAGGAGACGGGGGTTGCACCTTACTTTCCTGCCTTCCTGCTATGAGAACAGGCCAGCGACGACCTTGCCCTTCACCAACTCACGCGGCTGGTTCAGGTGGTTGTAGATGATCGTGTCCGCCGTGATGCCCAGCGTGTGATAGATGGTCGCGAGAATGTCGGTTGGATGGACCGGATTTTCGGCGGGAGAGGAGCCTGTCGCGTCCGACTTGCCGTAGATCTGACCAGGCTTGATGCCGCCTCCCGCGACGAGCGCGGTGTAGCAGTAGGGCCAGTGGTCGCGGCCGTCCGGGGCATTGCCGTTGCCGGAGGTGCTGACGCCCAGGCGCGGCGAGCGTCCAAACTCCCCGATGGCGACCACCAGGGTCGTCTCCAGCATGCCGCGTTGATGCAGGTCTTCCAGCAGGGCGGAGAGCGCGCTGTCCAGTTTCGGGCAGTGCAGGTTCTTGAGTGGGCCGAAGTTGGCGGCATGGGTGTCCCAGGCGGTCACTTTCGGATCGCCGTTGGCGACGGAGGGCCAGTTGACCTGGACGAACCGGGTTCCGGCCTCGATCAGTCGGCGTGCCATGAGCGCAGACTGCCCGAAGGTGTGCCGTCCGTATCGGTCGCGCATTTTGGGAGACTCTTTTGTCAGGTCGAAGGCGTCCCGTGCACGACCGGAAAGGATCAAGCTGAGCGCCTTCTGGTAGTAGGAGTCGAGGGCGTAGTTGCTGACCGCCTTGTCCAGTTCGGGCATGCCGTCGTCGATCAGCTTGCGCAGATTGGCGCGGCGCTCCAGGCGCGCTTTCGAGACTTCGGCGCGCAGCGAGAAGTCGTCTAGCTTGATATGGTCCATCTTCGTCTGGTCGGCATCGTCACCGGGGGGGAAGAGGTAGTAAGGATCGTAAGCCTTGCCGAGGAAGCCAGCCGTACCCGCCTTACCGATGACGTTGCTCTCCTGCAGGGGGCGCGGCAACATGACGAAGGGCAGCATCGGCACTTCTGGCGGCATGAACTTCGCGATGTGTGAGCCCATGTTCGGATAGTCGGCGGCGTTCGGCGGCTCCAACTGGCCGGAGGGCGAGACCTTATCGGCCTGCTCACCCGTGAGCATCTGATACATGGCCGCCGTGTGATTGAACAGACCGTTGGGCGTATAGGAGACGGAACGGATCAGGGTCGCCTTGTCCATCTGCTGCGCCAGTTGCGGCATGACTTCGGAGAGCCAGATTCCCGGCACGTTCGTTTTGATCGGCTTGAACTCGCCGCGCACATTGGCGGGCGCGTCCGGCTTGGGGTCCCAGATGTCGATATGGCTCGGGCCACCCTGCAGGTAGATCAGAATGACGGACTTGGCCGCGCCGAAGCCGCCCTTGCCCTTCACCATGCCGTTCCCGGCGCCGACCGTCGCGGCCCTCGCCTCCAGCTCCAGGATGCCGGGCAGGGTGATGCCCAGCATACCGGCCCCGCCGATTCGCATCAGTTCGCGCCGGGTGACTCCGTCGCAGTCGCGCACGCTGTTGCCGGGAATGGATAACATGATCTCGCTCTCCTTGTCCGGACTCCTATTGAGAGCCCCCGACTGCAACCTACCTGAGTCTTACTTCTAACGCTTCAGCTTCTCGCGGAAGTGTTCGCGGAACTTGGTGACCTTCGGCGCGATGACGATCCTGCAGTAGCCCGCATTTGCGTTGTTCGCGTAGTAGTCCTGGTGATAGCCTTCTGCCACGTAGAAGTTGGTGAACGGCGTCACTTCGGTAACGACAGGGTCATTGTACAACTTTTCGCCCTGGATCTCCTGGATGACCTGCTGCGCGACCTGCTTCTGCTCCTCACTGTGCGTAAATATGGCGGAGCGGTACTGGGTGCCCGCATCGGCTCCCTGGCGGTTCAGCGTCGTCGGATCATGGGTCGTGAAAAAGACGACGAGCAGATCATGGAAAGAGATGACTTTCGGGTCGAAGGTGATCTCGATCCCTTCCGCATGCCCCGTTCTGCCGCCGCACACCTGCTCGTAACTCGGGTTCGGTACGGCCCCGCCGGCGTACCCGGATTCGACCTTGTCCACGCCTTTCAGGTCGCGGAAGATCGCGTCGGTACACCAGAAGCAGCCTCCTGCCAGTGTCGCCAACTCTCTCCCCGGCGGTACGGTCGGCGTGGTTATCAGTAGTTGTGTCATTCTCTTGCTGTCTTTCTGATTGCCATCGTTCTCGGGCGTGGATAACTTCGGGCCACATCCGGTCAGTGCGCTGATAGCGCAACAGACTGCAATCCATAGAAAGACTACGCACCACTTCGTCATGAATACTTCTCGGGTTTTCAAAACAGACTCTCTTTATCGGTTGAAGAGGAAGGCCGGGCTGTTGAGCAGGGCCCACATCAGGTCTTCCGCGCCCTCGCCGCGATTGGCGGAGACATGCAGACTCGCCAGAGAGGTCTGTTTCTCTTTTGCGGTCGGGAAGCGCGAGAGCGTGGAAAGGAAGATCTCCTCGACGACCTTCTCATCGCTCGGATTGGTCTTCAGCAGTTGGGCAATGCGCCCGGTGGGCGCGGCGACCGAGTCGGAGAGCGTCGGGCCATTGATCAGGTTCAGCGCCTGCCCGAGGCTCACGGTGCTGGAGCGCTCGCATTCGCAGGGCGTCTCGCGGACGGGCTTGCCGAACAGATCCAGGAAGCCGTCTCCCGCTGCTTTGGCATCCGGAAGCTCCTCCGCCTTCGTGCCGGCAGGCAGTCCGGCAAACTGCACGGTCGAGCCCGTCGCCTGATGCAGCGCGTCGTAGAGCTGTTCGGCTTCGAGACGGCGCGGTGTGGCATGCGAGAAGTTGATATGATCGTCGGCATTCCAGCGATTGGAGCGCAGTTCCGACTGATAGGTGCGCGACAGCACGATGGTGCGCATGATGTGGCGAGTGTCGAAGCCGTGCTGCACGAAGTCGGTGTTCAGGGCCTCCAGAAGTTCGGGATTGGTGGCCGGATTGCTGGCACGGATGTCGTCTACAGGATCGATGATGCCCTTGCCAAGGAAGTAGCTCCAGAGGCGATTGACGTAGGCGCGGGAGAAGAACGGATTCTGCTTCGAGGTCAGCCAGTCGGCAAACTCCTGGCGTCGGTCCTCCGTCTTGAGCGTGGCGAGGCGTCCGACCGGAACGGCGGGCAGAACCGCAAGCCCTGTCTTCGGATGCATCACCTCGCCTGCGCCTTTGTTGAAGACGACTTCGGTACCCGGTGCGCCCGGCTTGTAGCCGACCTGCGCGAAGAACGCCCCGAACTGATAGTACTGGTTCTGCGTCCAGCGCTCGAACGGATGATCGTGGCATTTGGCGCAGGAGAAGCGGACGCCCAGGAAGAGCTGCGTGACGTTCTCGGTCGCGGTCGAGGTGTCCCGCACCACGCGCATATAGTTGGCGGAAGGGTTCAGGTTCGCATCGCCGGAGGCGGTGATAAGCTCCCGCACAAACTGGTTGTAGGGCTTGTTTTCGGCGACGGAGGCGCGGATCCAGTTGCGGAACTTGCGCACCCCGGCATCACCGAGAAATTTGCTGTTGGAGTCGAGCAGATCGGACCATTTGTTCGTCCAGCGCTCATTGAAGGCGTCGGTGGCGAGCAGCATGTCGGTTAGTTGCTCGCGCTTCTGCGTCGAAGGCGTCTTGTCTTCGAGGTAAGCGCGGGTGGCCTCGGGGGTCGGAAGCAGGCCTGTCAGGTCGAGGTAGGCGCGGCGCACGAAGGTGGCGTCGTCGCACAGGCCGGATGCCTGCGCCCGTACCTTCTGAAGCTTCTTGTCCACCAGACGGTCGATGTAGCTGTTTTCCGGGACTGCGGCCCACTTATACCCCGAGCGGTCGCCCAGCACCGTGATATTGTTGGCGGCATACGCGCCCTCGTAGCGCACCAGGCAGGCCGCTTCGCCCCGGCGGACGGCGCTGACGGTGCCGTCCGTGGTCATCGTAGCGACTTCGGGTAGGCTGCTGGTGAAGACGGCCTCGCGGGTCACGTCGCGAGTCTTGCCATCCGGATAGTGCGCGATGACGAGCATCTTCTGCGTCATTCCCGGTAAAGTCACGTTGGGAACCGTCGGCAGCACTTCCAGGCTGCTGACACGCTTGACGGTGTCGGCATCGGTCTTCGCGCCCTCGCTGATCCAGCGTTTGAGCAGCACATAGTAGGGAGAAGACGCGGTGAAGAGGAGGCCGCCTCGGTGCGGCACGGCGCCGGTCGGCTTGAGCAGCATCAGGCTCTGCGCCGGATCGGAGCGGTTGAAGCGCCGTCCCGAGACATCGTCGATCAGCGCATGGTGGTCGAAATCGGGATCGTAGCCGCGCAGGGCGAGCTTGAAACCGTTCTTCCCCTTGGCCGATCCATGACAGAGGCCCGCGTTGCACCCCACCCGGCTCATGACGGGCATCACTTCCCGCACGAAACTGACAGGCGGCGGCGTGACGCTCTGCACCGTGACCGGAACCGAAATCTCTTTGCCGGCGGCCGTGACGATCAGCGTGGTCTTGCCCGCCTTCACCGGCACGACATAGCCGTTCGCATCCACCCGGATGAGATCAGAGCCGGCGCGCAGCTTCGCGACCGACGAGAGATCGACGGCATAGCCTGCCTTCGCCTGCCCCGTCACAATAACAGAACGGGCGTCGCGCGCGTCTTGCAGCGTCAAGGTGGCGGGCTGCACTTTCAGCGCGACGATAGTCGGCAGCGGCGGTTTTTTAGGAGCCATCTCCTCGGCATGGGTTCGCGTGACGCTCGTCAATGAGATCGCGACGCCGGAGAGAGCGACCAGAGAACGCGCAGATCGGAAGTTCATAGTGACAGGTTTCCTCGTAGGCTTAAAAACGGATGCCTTCGCACTTATAACCCTGTTAGATCCCACTGGCAAGCAAAGGTTACACGGTTCTCTTTATTACGATCGCTATTTTCGGGCGGTCTTGATGGCGAGCGGCACAGGAACGAAGGTGCGGAACAGCGCGCCTCCAGGCAAATCGTAGAGGCGGACGCGTCCATCGAATCCGCCGGTGGCGAGGCGTTTGCCATCGGGCGTGAAGGCGAGCGCGTAGAGCGCACCCTCTGCTCCGGGCAGGGCGGCCACCGCTTTGCCATCGGCCATGGTGTAGACGTTGACCATACCGGTGTCGGTTCCAACCGCGATCCGCATTCCGTCCGGCGAGAAGGCCAGCGACGTGATTATACCAGGCTGCTTCTCGAAGGTACGAACCAGGTTGTGGTCTTCCTGATTCATGGAGCGTGCTTCGGTCCGAAAGATCTTGTAGAGGCGCGGCAGGCCGTCGTCGCCGCCGCACAGCACCTGCGTCTCCTTCGGGTTGCGGACGAGACAGCGCAGCGCGGTGTAGTGCGTATTGATGTCGTCGATGAAAGAGCCGTTGTCCACCTGCGTCAGTTTGATGGCCTGGTCGCGACTGGTGCTGAGAATGTCGAGGGTATTGCCCTTTGGGTCTATCGCGAAACAGGTGGCGAAGACCCAGTCGGAATGGTTGTCGAGGCGCATGATCTGCTTGCCGTCGGGCACGGAGATAACGCGCACAGAGTTATCCGCAGCGCCGAAGCCCAACTTTTTGCCGTCGGGCGAGAACGAGCCGCCGAAGAGGGTATCGAATGTGGTCTGGACGGCATTGATCTCGTGGTTGGTCGTGGTGTCCCAGAACTGCGCTTCGCCGAACCTTGCGGGTGAGCCTCCGACCGCCGCCAGGATCTTGCCGTCCGGCGAATAGGCCAGCGACTGGATTTTCTGGGACTGCCCGACAAGACGGGCGATCAGGCCGGAGCCGTCGGCGTGGTGCAGCAGCGTCTCCCGGTAACCGGAGACTGCGAGCGTCTGGCCGTCCGGCGCGAAGGCCAGCGCGGTGATCACAGGCGGCGCGGCGTAGATGGGCGGATGGGCCGCGTTGATGGGATCCTTGACCACAGGCGTGTCGTCCTTCGCACCCTCCGCGATCCAGCGCCGAAACAGCGCGATCTCTGCGGTGGGTAGCGCGGGGCCGCCTTTCGGCATCAGGACGCGCTTGCCGGTCAGGTAGTCCAGGACCAGGCTGCCATCGGGTTTCCCGGCCAGGAAGCCCGCGCCGTGCTCCCCACCCTTGAGGAAATCGGCGAAGGAGATGACGACCAGTTTGCCGCCGGGCGCGGCGGGCTGGTGACACCCCTGGCACTTCGTCTGCAAAATCGGCCAGATCTGTTTATGGTAACTGACGGGAGCGGCATTGGCCCGCGCACCGAACAGCGCGAGAAGCCCCAACACAACCGTCATCGACCCATTCCGTATTCGTAGCATATTCCTTGCCTCACAGGCTGCCATAAGGCCATACAGATGAAAGCGTCCATATTGGACCTATTCTGTACAGTCACAACACCATGATCCATTATAACGGGTTTCGTCAGCAGTAGTCAACCCGAAACGGTTTTTCCTGCATCCGCATCTCATGTACGCGCATAATATAATGCTGTCTCGGTCTAATTCGGTGCGAAGTTGACGTATTTCGCGATGAAATCGACGAGCGGCGTCGGATCGTCCAGGCCGTGCGGATGGTGCTTGAATCCGGGCTTGACGATCACACGAATCGTACCGCCCAGCTTTTCGTAGCGCTCTTTGAGGAGGACCGTGTTCTCCGGATAAGGAACCACCTCGTCTGCATCGGCAGCGACATGGATCAGCGGGACATGCGCTCTCGCCAACGGCGCGAGATTGTTGATCGGGTTCTGCGTGTAGGCCATCGCTTCCGACTCCGAGGCGAAGCCGTAGTCCTGGATCAGCTTGCGCCAGTCGTCCGGGCTGCCTGGCCCTTTGCCCTTGCCGCCGGGCCAACTCTTGAAGTCGCACACGGGATTGTCTCCGTAGATCACGGCGACTTTCGTGGGATTGGCGGCGGCCCAGTTGTAGACGTAGAGCCCTCCTCGGCTTAGACCTTCCAGGACCGGCTTGGCCGACAGGCCGTAGGTGTGGGTCAGCTCCCTGTAAAACTGATCCCAGTGCTTCATGGCCGACGGAGCGCCGAAGGTGTTGCCGACCTCGATGTAGGCCAGGTGGAAGCCGCGACTCAGCAGCGCCAGGTCAAGCTCCGGCCGATGGTCGAAGAACTCGGCCCGCCATATCCAGGGGCGACCGGGCATCGTCCGCTGCGGCGCGATAACGGTAGCGCGCAGGCCGTCCACCGGGAAATCGTAGCGGGCGAACCCATGATAGTCTCCGGGCAGTCCGGGGAACGGCGCGGCGGTCGCGGGCAGCAGCGCGCGGATCTCCTTCTCCTGGTCCGCTGCCTGCGCCTGCGCCGTTTCGAGCGGCGTTCCGTTCGGCATACCGGGGCGCTTATGCCCGATGTCGGTCAGCCACGCATCGGTCAGGAGGCGCTGGCGGTCGTGGATGAGTTTGCGCAGACGGTCGCGCTTCAGTTCCGGCAGGCTCTCCATCAGGGGCGGCAGTGTTCTCTCCGGAGCGCCCCAACTCCGCAACAACTCCCGCGCAATCAGGAGATGACCCTGCCCATCGAGATGCACCCCGTCCCCTGAAAACGCGAAGTCCGGATGCTGCTTGCGCTGTTCGATAAGATAGTTATGGAGGGGGGTGTGGATATCGGTCGTCTCCCACTCGCCATGTCGGCCCTCCAGAATCCAGGCGGAATACCGCTCCAGCACGGCATCATAGCCGACAAAGGGCTGGCCGGACGGATACTCCGCCAGTCCGGCCGGCAGCGTGCTCTTCGCGACGGGCTGTGCGTCGAACGGCGGCGGGGTCACGACCCAGAACTTCGCGCCTGATTTGCGTACCGCGTCGCGCGTCCAGCGCAGGCCCTCCTGATATTTCGCGAAGCGTTGCGGGTCGAACGGATAGTAGATGCCGTCGTTCATGCCATAACAGGCGACGACAAGATCGGGTTTCGTCTTCGCCAACGCACGCGCCAGTCGTTCGTGCAGATCCGGGCGCGGGAAAGCGCCTCCTGCATGGTTGGGCTCCGTCAGTCCCGACACCGTCTCGCTCGGCAGGCCGATATTGATAAGCTCGTAACGCTGTTCCGGGCAGTGGGCGAACAGCCACGCCTCTATCGTCTCGACATAGCCCCCGGAATAGGTGATGCTGTCCCCCAGGAACAGCACCCTTCGCACTCCCTGCAGCGGCTTCAATACCAGCGGATCATGTCCAATGCGCACTCGCTCCTCCCCAAACGCCGCGCACGCCAGCACGGCCAGCACAAGAAACATCCCTATCGTTCGCATGACTGCCCTCTTTCGCAATTTCATTTTTTGTCCGGTTCAGATCGCCAGGAGAGGGAGGCAATATCGGCATAGTCGCTTTTCTCTCCGGCGGGCACCGGATCAAAGCGGAGGCCGGTAATAGTTCCAGTGTAGGTCGGAATAGCGGCAAGATCGAGGGTATAGGTATGGGTTTTGCCGTCCGGAATGACGTCGAAACTTAGACTGCGCTCGGTGGAGAAGCCAGACTTGCCGAGTACGCTCCAGAACAGTTCGGCGCGTTTCTGATGCGTGTGGAACGCGGCCCGCAGTGTGAGATGTGGAACGGAGGACGCAGACCACCATTGTTCCGGGCCGATCATCTGCGGATCGTTTTGATCGAGATGAACACGCAACGCCCCTTGAAGCGGCCATCCGGCATCGTGCG
>JBBQPO010000115.1:0-18152 GCA_038217285.1 Chthonomonadales bacterium | reverse complement strand
GTTTCCATGCCTATCGTCGTCGTCAGCGTCAAAAGAAGGTCTATGGTTACTGGAAAATCGCCCGACCAGACGAATTGACGACGCCATTACGGTTTGCAGCGTAGACAAAGTTTCACCCAATGAAATGGAACGCACCCAAATGATTTCGCCCGTCCCCTTCGCGCCCGGTCCGAGAGACGGCCATTTTACGTCGTACTCGGCCAGTCGCGTGATCTGTTGTCGCTGTGCGCTTTTGGTGTCGTAGCGCCAGAGGTTCAGGCGATGCTCCGGCCCGCCGTCCGACAGATAGAAAATCTGCGTTCCCTGCCACATCGGCAGAGTATCGGTGCCTTCCCAATCTGTGATCCTCTTGGCCGTTTTGGTTTGCAGGTCGAACAGCCAGATGTCCTGCGCCCACCCGCCCCGATAGCGTTTCCAGGTGCGATTGTTGGTAGACGAGGGCGTATACGCGAGATAGCGCCCGTCCGGGCTGATAGCCGCATCATCGCCGTACGGCACGGGCAGTTTCGCGGGCAGGCCGCCGTTCGGAGAGACGGTATAGAGTTGATCCTGCCGCGCCTGCCCGGAAAGGCCGTTGCTGGCGAACAGCAGATTGCCGTCCGGCGTCCAGTTGCAGAGGTGCTCGGCGGCGGGATGGTGGGTGGCGCGCGTGGGAAGTCCGCCCTCGACGGGAATGGTGTACAGGTCGAAGTTACCGTCGTAGTTGCCCGTAAACGCGACGCGTGATCCGTCGGGGCTGAATTTGGGCTGGCGCACACTGCCCGGTGGTGTGGCAAGCGGAACCGCCTGCCCCCCCTCATGCCCCGCCAGCCAGAGCTTATTGGCATACACAAACACGATCTGTTTCGCACTTACGCTGGGATAACGCAGCAGACCGGCGTGTGGACGAACCGGCGTCGGTGGGGACTGCGCCCACGCGTGTACGCCGGACATCATCAGTCCCGCACCCAGCAGCGCTCTCAGCGCGTTCGATTTGCGACAGCAGCGCATTTGCATTCTCCTCATCGATATCGATCCCTTTCTCTGCCGACGATCAGCCCCTACAACCTAAATTTTGACATCGATCAACCCGCTGATGCCGACGCCGGGAACGCGATGGAGGTCGGTTACGTTCTTGGAACTGATCGGGATCAGCCCACGCAGCCGCGCATTCAGGGGACGAAACTTCGTCTCGAACTGCGCGACCGCCTGCACCTTCGCAACCGCATCTCGTGGACCCATCACCTGCACGGCTCCCGCCTCCTTGCCGTCACCCACAGAGATCACCGGCACGACCTTTGTGGCATAGACGGGATCGTCGTTTGGCGTCTTGGTGACGGAGTTGATGGCTTTGTTGATATCTCTGCCGAACTTTGAAACAAGAAAACCGATTCCTCCGGCCTTGAGGATCGATCCGAACTGGGCCGAGGCTGTGACGCCGATGATCGCGAACAGACAGACCGTGAGAGCGAACGTTTTGATGCGTCGAGACATTGTATTCTCCTTGACTTCAGAGGCAAGTGGATGTTCTGCTGTAGATGCGCCCCTCGATGCGCAAAATCCTGCCTTGGGACCCGCGTGCCGCCGCCTTGCGAGCCATTCGATACCAGGAAACTTGCGGTACGTTGCGGAATAGAGGCCCAGGAAGAATGCTGGATAGTCGGTCTGACCTTTCCGGGGTTGGGGACGGAACATGATCGCGCAGGAGGAGTATGGATGGCGGTGCGACATATCGGTCTGATCTGCCCGGAAATCAGCGGTCACCTGAATCCGATGACGACGCTGGGCCGAGAACTGAAGCGCCGGGGTTATCGCGTCAGCCTGATCGGTATCCTCGATGGACAGGCCAAGGCAGAAGCGGCGGGGCTAGAATTTATCGCCATCGGTGTGAGAGACAATCTGCTTGGCAGCCGCGCGAAGTTCGTCGCGGAGTTAGGCAAACTGCAGGGCAGGGCGGCGCTGCAGTTTACCATCGAGGGCTTTCGACAGGCCAGCCTCGTACAACTACGGGACGGCCCAGAGGCCATCCGCGCCGCCGGGATCGACGGCCTGTTGATCGATCAGGTCTCCGCCGTCGCAGGCGCGGTCGCCGACTATCTCGACCTTCCGTATGTCACCATCTGCAATGCGCTGGCCGCAAACTACGAGCCGGACGTGCCGCCGCTGGTAACCTCCTGGCCCTACCGGCCAACGCCGTGGGGCCGAACTCGTAATCGACTGGGTTACGCCTTGTTGAACCACACCCTGCTGCCTATCACGAGGCTGGTCCGCCGACAGCGCGCCGACTGGGGCCTTCCACCGGTCGCAGCGGGAGAACCCACCTTCTCCTCCCTGGCCCAGATCGCGCAACAGCCCGCCGCCTTCGATTTTCCACGCAACGGTCTGCCAGCCTGTTTCCACTATTCCGGCCCGTTCCACGACGACCGCAGCGGTGACCCCATCGACTTCCCATACAAACGCCTTACGACAGGCGCGCCCGTGATCTATGCCTCGATGGGCACTCTTCAGAACCGTCAGGATAAGGTGTTCGCCGCCATTGCAGCAGCCTGCGCGGGGCTTCCCGTCCAACTCGTCCTCTCGCTGGGCAATCCGCGTCAGAAGACCTTGCCGAATCTCCCAGGCTCGCCTCTCGTCGTGGCCTATGCGCCGCAGTTGGATCTCGTCAAACGCAGCGCGATGGTGATCACCCATGCCGGCCTCAATACCGTCCTTGAGACTTTGAGTCAGGGTGTGCCGATGGTGGCCATTCCGATCACGAACGACCAGCCCGGCGTCGCGGCGCGTCTCGGTTGGCTCGGGGCAGGGGAGGTCGTGCCGCTTGCCAGCCTGCGCGCCGACAGACTGCGCACTGCGGTACAGAAGGTGCTGACCGAGCCGCGTTACCGCGAGTGCGCTGTGGCCATGCAGCAGGAGATCCGCGCCATCGACGGGGTCCGTCGTGCCGCCGATATTGCCGAGCAGGCGCTGAATACCCGCTTGCCGGTCTTACGCGCCAATCCGGCTTAACTGTTGCGATATTTCGGTCGGTGTTTGCCGCCTGGAAGAAGCGCGACACGCTTGCACGGAGGAATATAAGACATTTTCGAGAATAAGAGAGGGCGTCGCTGTGCGCCCCTGCGTCCGCGACAACATCCGATGGAAAAGGAAACAGTGTTATGACCACAGGCATGCAGTACGGCGAGGTACCCGGCGTCGGTAAGAAAATATCGCGCATCGTGCAGGGCACCATTCAGATAAATACGGGCGACGAGGCCATAGGCTTCGGGCAGATGGATGCCGCCTGGGAGGCGGGCATCAATGCGTTCGACACCGCACATGTCTACGGGGGCGGCGCCAACGATAAGTTTTTCGGTCGCTGGATCAAGGCGCGCGGGGTTCGAGATGAAGTGGTCGTCCTGGCGAAGGGCGCGCACCACAACGATGTGCGACGCCGGGTCACTCCCTACGACATCGGGGCCGACCTGCACGACACCCTGGCCCGCATGCAAATCGATTTTATCGATCTCTATGTGCTGCACCGCGACGATACGAACGTACCGGTCGAGCCTATCGTAGATGCACTGAACCAGTACACTCGCGATGGCAAAATCCGGGCGTTTGGCGGCTCCAACTGGACCACCGCCCGTCTTGCCGCCGCCAATGCCTACGCGGCGAAAAGCGGTCAGATCCCGTTCGCCGTCTCCTCTCCCAACTTCTCCCTGGCCGACCAAAAGAAGGAGCCGTGGGAAGGCTGCGTCACCATCTCCGGGCCGGAGCGCGCAGGGGAGCGGCAGTGGTACGCGGAGCACAAGCTTCCCCTCTTCACCTGGTCGAGCATGGCGGGCGGGTTTCTGTCGGGCCGGATCACCCGTGAGAATCAGGGAGAGTTCACCAGCTACTTCGATAAGCTGGCCGTCGACTGCTATGCGGCCCCCGATAACTTCGAGCGGCTGGATCGGGCGAAGACCCTCGCGGCGGCAAAGGGGCTGAGCATGCCGCAGATCGCGCTGGCCTATGTCCTCCACTACCCGCTCGACATCTATGCCCTGGTCGGCTCCGCAAACGCCGAGGAGGTCGCCGCCAACATCGTCGCGCTGAACACCCCCCTCACGGCGCAGGAGAGGGACTACCTCGACCTGCGCGCGGACGCTCCTGCGTAAATTCGCCGGTTAAGGAGAGCAGTCGCGATGCAGCGCAGAAAATTCATCAAGGGCACGGTCGGCATAGCCACAGGTGCGCTCGTGCCAGAGCTGTTCCACGCGCCGCTGCCCGCCGTAGCGGCGGAAACAGAGCGGTTGGAAGACGTGGACTTTCCGGTCACGATCCGTGTCGATGTGGATGCGCTGAAAGGCGATCTGCGTCCGATCTGGCGGTTTTTCGGTTACGATGAGCCGAACTTCACCTATATGAAGGACGGCAAGAAGCTGCTCTCCGAACTCGGAAAACTCGGCGGGCCACAGGTCTACGTTCGTACCCATCACCTGCTGACGAGCGGCGACGGCGTACCGGGGCTGAAGTGGGGATCCACGAACGCCTATACCGAAGATGCGCAGGGCAATCCGGTCTACGACTGGACCATCGGTGACCGCATTTTCGACACCTATCTGGAGCGGGGGCTGAAACCCTACGTGCAGATGGGATTTATGCCGGAAGCGCTCTCGGCGAATCCCAAAAACTACCCGCACGATCCGCCCTCGGACAAGCTCGTTTTTCCTGGGGAAGGCTTCAGCTATCCGCCCAAAGACTATGCGAAGTGGGGGGAACTCTGTTTCCAGTGGGCGAAACACTGCGGGGAAAAGTATGGCCGCGCCGAAGCTTCCCGCTGGTACTGGGAGGTGTGGAACGAGCCGAACATCTCCTACTGGCGCGGCACACCTGCCGAGTTCCACAAGCTGTACGACTTTGCCGTAGACGGTGTGCGTCGTGCCCTCCCAAAGGCGCGGGTCGGAGGCCCCGAGACGGCGGGCGGCCCCGGCGGCCCCTTCCTGCGCGACTTCCTGGAGCACTGCCTGCATGGTGTCAACTACGCCACCGGTAAGACCGGCGCGCCCCTCGATTTCCTCTCCTTCCATGCCAAGGGCAGCCCAAAGTTCGAAAACGGGCATGTCCGCATGGGCATCTCGAACCAGTTGAACGATATCGACCGGGCCTTTAAGGTCATCGCCGCTTTTCCGGAGTTCAAAGACAAGCCTATCGTCATCGGCGAGTCGGATCCCGAAGGCTGCGCCGCCTGCCAGGGGCCACAAAACGGCTATCGCAACGGCACGATGTACTCCAGCTACACAGCGGCGGTTTTCGCGCGCAAACACGAGCTGGCCGACAGACACGGCGTCAACCTGGAAGGCGCGCTGACGTGGGCCTTCGAATTCGAAAACCAACCCTATTTCGCCGGATTTCGCGTCCTCGCCAGCAACGGCATCGACCATCCTGTCCTGAACGTCTTTCGTATGTACGGCAAAATGGGCGGGCGGAAGCTCGCCGTCGAAAGCAGTCATGGCGTGCCACTGGAAGCCATACTGGTGTCTGGAGTGCGTACGCAGCCCGATGTCTCCGCTATCGCCGCCCTGGAGAAGAAGCGGCTGTGCGTCATGATGTGGCACTATCACGATGACGACCTGCCCGGTCCCGATGCCGCCGTCGACTGCATGCTGCGCGGACTGCCGCACGTGACGGGCAAAGCTACCGTGCGCCATTTCCGTATCGACGCGGCGCACAGCAACGCCTTCGAGGTCTGGAAGCAGATGGGATCGCCGCAGCACCCGACGGCCTCGCAAATCGCGCAACTGGAAAAGTCGGGTCAACTGGCCCTGATCGGTGCGCCCGAAATAGTACACTTCGACAAGAGCACGATCCAGGTGCAGATGAACCTGCCGCGCCAGGCGGTATCGCTGCTCGAAGTCGAAATGTCGTGAGGGCTTTGCGGAATCGTAGATAGATGCGTGAGGCTGCGGCCTACCATGAAGAAGTGGAGAGAAGATATTGAAATCCCGAAGCCGATACGGCGCTGCTCGCTATCCGGCCTTTTGGCTCGCCCTAATACTGCTGAGTCTGGCCGTCGTGACCGCTTCACCGGCTCGCGCGAACGACCACATGTTTCCCGCCGCTCCCGAAGCCAAACCGTTCTGCGACTACGACAGCAAAGGCTTTCTCATCAACGGCAAACGCACCTTCCTGGTGTCGGCAGGGATGGAGTATGCGCGGGTGCCGCAGGCGCTCTGGCGCGACCGGCTCTTGCGGCTGAAACGGGCAGGATTCAACTGCGTCGAGGTCTACAACTTCTGGAACTGGCATGAGCCCACGGAAGGGAAGTTCGACTTCCGCGGTGACCACGACCTGGGAGCCTATCTCCGCCTCGTCAAGCAGTTGGGACTCTACGCGATCTGCCGGGTTGGCCCTTACTACTGTGCCGAATGGGACAATGGCGGCTATCCCCTCTGGCTGCGATTTAAGCCGGGACTGCGGGTGCGTGAGGATAACAAACCGTTTCTGACAGCCGTAGACCACTTCTTCGATAAACTGATCCCGATCGTGGCTGCCAACCAGATCAATCATGGCGGCTCCGTCGTCCTGGTCCAGTTGGAGAACGAAGGCGCAGGGTGGGGGACGGACGAGCCGAACGCCTACTTCACCCATCTGCGCACCAAGGCCGTTGAACTGGGGCTGCAGGTGCCCTACTTCTTCAGCGGCTTGCATCACTCCAGCGATCCGGCAAGCGACACCGCGATGGACGATCCGAACCGCCCCAATCCCTGGTTCTCCACGGAGTACTGGTCGGTCTGGTACGACCACTACGGCCCGCGCCCGGAAGACGCGCCGACCTATGCCCGCCGCACCTGGAAGATCATTGCGCACGGGGGCAACGGTTACAACTACTACATGGCGCATGGCGGCACCAACTTCGCCTACACCAACAACAATGAGGACGCCGCCAGCTACGACTACGGAGCGGCGGTCGGTCAGGCGGGCGATCTGCGCCCGCTCTACGGCGCGTTCAAGCGTGCCGCCTGGTTCGCCCGTAGCTTTGAAGAGATCCTGGAAAACGCGAGCGACGCGACTGCTGATCAGCGAGACGGGGCCACAAATCAGACGGTCCGGGTCACGGCGCGGCGAGGACCGGCGGGGACGGTGATGTTCCTGGACAACCCGAGCCGTACCTCGCAGCAGACTTTCGTTCACATCGACGGCGTCAACCGTCCCGTCAGCGGGCCGATGACACTCGCGGCCGGCGAGATCCTGCCTGTCGTCCGCAACTTCGCGCTCGCTCCCGGCGTTACGCTCGAGTGGGCCGTCGCACACATTCTCGGCGTCGTACCACAGGGCGACACGACTACGCTCGTCATCTACGGCGCGCCCGGTGCGCCTGTCGAACTGTCTTTCAAGGCTCCGGCCGGAGCGCAGATCGTTTCGACCGCCGGTGGATTCCGGACCGTAAACGCGGTGACGTTGAACCTGAGCATGAAGATCCCGTCGGGTGAGCCGGTCGAGCAGATTTTCAAGGTCGGGACGCGGCGGGTACGCATTCTGGCGGTGAGCGACGCACAAGTAGACCGCTCCTGGTTTGTCGATGTAGAAGGGCAGACCAGCATCGTCTGCGGACCCGGTTATGTCGGAGAGGCCGGTCCTGGCGTCGGAGGTCCACGGCTGACCATCGAGCGGCCCTGGCAGGAGACGACGGACCTGCCGACTCTGGTTTACGGCCCGACTGGCCCACCGATGCGGTTCGGGACGCCCGTTGCAGCAAACCTGCACCTGACGTCGTTGGCGCTGAGCCCGTGGCAGGCCGCAGACGCGTCCCGCTTTGCCGCTCCCGGCTACGACGATCACGCCTGGCAGGCGAGTGACGTACCGCTCCAGATGGGCGCGGATGGTGACCTGACGGCCGGTGCCTGGTACCGGGCGCGCCTGAATGTCCCGACTTCGGGCGAGTATACGCTGCAGGCGAATGGCGGCGATCGTGCCTTCGTATTTGTGGATGGGGCGCGCACCGCCAGCGGCCGTCTTCACTCCAATTTTTCGATCACGCTGGCCCAGGGAAACCACATCTTGGCGGTCTTCATGGCGCACGACGGGCGGGACAAGCTGTTCGGCCACGTCGGGTCGATGGAGTTGAGCGACCCGAAGGGTCTGATGGGACCGGTCACCCTGCGGAGAGGCAATGCGGGGCTTCTGACGGGATGGCGCGTCCGTAAGGCAGCGAACGCCGAGGAGATGAACGCCGGGCCGCCCGCTGCCGACGCCGACGGCTGGCAGGCCTACACGGTGGGTCAGGACGCCTTTAACAGACGGCGTGGTTTCGCCTGGTTCCAGACGACGCTCCCGGCAAGCATCGGAGCGGCACACGCGTCTCTGCACTTCGAAAGCGTGGATGATAACGGAACAGTTTTCGTGAACGGCAAACAGGTCGCCCGTCATCAAGGCTGGGACACGGCCTTCGATGTGCCGGTGACACCCGGACCCGAGGCGACGCTGAGCGTCTTCGTCGAGAACACCGACAACACAGGAGGTCTGGGGAAACCGGTCCGCTTCGTAACGCAGATTGGGGACGATGCGACGACAACAGGCTGGAAAATGCGCGGTGGGATCGGCAATCCGCCAGCTCCGTCCGACTGGAAACCACTGATCACGGCGGAAACCTTTACCCGTCCGACCTTCTTCCGAACGACCTTCACCGCCGCGCCTCCTCCCGGCGTGGGAGCACATCCGATCTGGCGCGTCGTCTCTACTAGCCTGGGCCACGGCTCGGTCTGGGTCAACGGACACAACCTGGGCCGCTATCCCGAAAAGGTGCCGATCAACGGTCTCTACATTCCCGAGTGCTGGCTGGTCACGGGGAAGAACACCGTCGTGATCTACGACGAAGACGGGCTGCGCCCGGATCAGGTGACGGTCGCCTCGGAAACCGCCGCCAGTCGGGATGTCGCCATTCTCGTTGCGCCAAAGTAGAAAGGCTCCCTCCGGCCGCGCAGAAAAAGAGGGTGGTGTTTCAGAACGAATGCCGGAGGTGATAGCAGACTGCCGAAGGATGGTTCTCGGACTGCCGTACTGGCAATACGGAAAGGCACGATTAGCAGCGCATTGCCAATTCGCGGAGGAAATCGGCGCGAAACCGGGGAACATTTATGTCGTCATTCAGTCAGTCATTTGGAATCTGAACAATCCACGACAGGAATCTGAACCACTAACGATAGAGAATCAAGACGGCAAAACCGCTGCCCGTTCGCTCCGTCGCTGCAGGAATGAAATTATGGGTCTTCGCCGGGACGAGGCATTGTTGCTGTCCGGTTGAGAATTGGATAGAACGAATGAGACGACGGAATTCGGGTTCCCTGAAGGCATCTTACTCGAAGGAATGTCCGAGCTGTAAACACCGATTGCCGGCCAATGTCCACAAGTGCGGTTTTTGCGGGGCTTCTCCCTGGTACTGGCACGAGGACCGCATCATCTGGGTCACGGTCATGGCGGGCATCGTCGTCAGCTTTGTGATCTACAGCGTGTTTTTCCGCTAGACAGGCCTCCCGCAACAGAAAACGCCGTTCGCTTCCAGACAAACGGAAGGAACGGCGGTTTCTTGCGTCGTGTTCCACTCTACTCGCTGCGGGCTTCGCCCATCATATATTCGCTGGAATAGTTCGGCGGCTCCTTGGTGATCCAGACGTCGTGTACATGGCTCTCGCGCAGACCCGCCCCGGTGACCCGGATAAAGCGGGCGCGTTCCTGAAGCTCAGTGATGGAGTGGGCACCCAGATAGCCCATCCCGGAGCGTATGCCGCCCAGCACCTGGTGAATCGTATCGTGGAGCGGGCCTTTGAAAGGGACGCGGCCTTCGACCCCTTCCGGAACGAAGCGGGCATTGGAGTCCTGCCCGTAGCGATCGCTGGAGCCCTCGCGCATGGCGCTCTCGCTGCCCATGCCGCGATAGTCCTTATACGCTCGACCCTGATACAGTATGACCTCTCCCGGTGCCTCGTGCGTTCCGGCCAGCAGGTTGCCGACCATGATGGCCGCCGCGCCCGCCGCCAGCGCTTTCACCGCATCGCCGCTCCAACGAATGCCGCCGTCGGCAATAATGGGAATACCGTGGCGGGCGGCCTCTCGGGCACAGTCCATGATCGCCGTCAACTGGGGAATGCCGACGCCGCTGATGATACGTGTCGTGCAGATGCTGCCGGCACCCAGGCCGACACGGATGCAGTCGGCTCCGGCCTCGATCAGGGCGCGCGTTCCCTCCGCCGTGGCGACGTTGCCCGCGATGATCGGGAGATGAGGAAACTCATGGCGGACCGTGCGCAAAGCGTGGAGGACGCCGCGAGCCTGACCATGCGCCGCGTCGATCACGATCAGGTCTGCACCGGCCTCCACCAGCGCCGCCGTTCGGCCGATGGGGTCGCGCAGCGGGCCGATGGCCGCTCCGCAGCGCAGCCGACCCCGCGCGTCCTTAGTCGCATTCGGAAACTGGCGAACTTTTTGAATGTCCTTGATGGTGATGAGGCCGAGGAGTTTGCGGTCGCTGTCTACAATGGGGAGTTTCTCGATGCGGTTGACCTGGAGGATGTCCTGCGCCTGTTCCAGTGTGGTTCCCTGCGCGGCGGTGACCAGTCCGCCCTTGCGGGAATGATCGGTCGTCATGATGTCGCTGATGGGGCGTTCAAAGTTGGTTTCAAAGCGGATGTCGCGGTTGGTGAGGATGCCGACCAGTCTTCCCGTCACCGGCTCTGTGATGGGAACCCCGGAGATATGGTACCGCTCCATAAGGTCCACGGCATCCTGGATGGTTTTGTCCGGGGGCAGGCTGATGGGATTGGTAATGATGCCATGCTCGGACCGCTTTACTTTGTCCACTTCCTGGGACTGAAGTTCCGGGGACATGTTGCGGTGGATGATTCCCAGGCCGCCCTCCCGCGCCATGGCGATCGCCATGCGGGCCTCGGTGACCCGGTCCATCGGAGAGCTCAAGATCGGTGTTCGCAGCAGGATGTCCGCTCCGATCGAAGTACGCGGGTCCACTTCGGACGGCGTTACATCCGTATCTCGCGGCTCAAGCGACACATCGTCGAAGCTCAAACCGTCGCGAATTTTCATTTCCGTCGGAAGCATGTTTCTGACCCCCTCGTTCCCTGCCAAGTCCATCCAAAGAGTAGGACAGTATACCCCTCACGGTTCGTCGTGTCAATTCGGGGTAGTACGAGCATAGCTGTCACCAGCCGCCACGGATAGTAGACAAATTGTCATCAGGTAGACCCCAAAGGACGGAGCGGGAGGCTGCACATTCAGTGGCCTCCCATTTCGATTTTCTCTGGAGGTCCAACATGAAACGTGTCTGGCAAACAGGCGAACGGCTCGAACACTGGGGACTCTCCCCCAAGAGCGCGACCTGGCGCTCACCGACGAAATGGATGCGTCGCTCTCGACTATGACCATTGGGGATGAGGTTGTTTCGCCCAGATTGTCCGGAATCTGCGGGTGATTCCTCCACGCGATCAATGGCGAATACTTTGGGCCGTGGGGTGTGGCGCCAGAAGGTGCGACTTGGGGCAGCAGATAGATTCGTCTCCGGCCTTGCAGGGGGACCGGAGACTTTTTGAGGTCGACGCTCAGGCGACTGCCCGGGCGGGGGCGCTTGTGAGAGTGTCCGTTGCCGATTTGCGTACGGCGATGCTGTAGATCAGCACACCGAACACAGCTTTGGCAACGATGTCGGAGATGGTGTAGCCAACTTGCACGGCTGTTACTGCGCCACCGCCGGTAAAACCGATCATCGGGAATACGAAGACCACGGGATAGAAGCACCAGGAGACGATGGTGAGCCAGCGTGCGGAGTTGATCAGGCCACGCGCCGCAATGGGCTGCTCGCCAAGCGACTTTTTGAGGCCGACGAACAGCTCGAAGACAATGATCATGAAGGGGATCATTGCCAGCGACCACCACAGCCAGCGGGTTCCCGGCACATTGGAGACCTCTCCCGGATAACCCAGAATGACCATGAGCGCCGCAAGCACTCCGAGCTTGGTCGCCTTGACAGTCGACTCTGCAGGAGACAGTCGCATCACGAGGATCAACTCGATCAGCAGTAACGGCACGGTAAGCAGCCAGTCGACGTAGCGATAGGCGTCGTTGAATCCCGCTCCAGTCGGCTTGATGGTGCCGTTCAAGACGGTAAAGGACGAGTCCCAACTGTTAAAGATCCGGAAATAGTGATAACCGGCGATCATGGTGACGAGACCGGTGATCGTGATGGCCGTCCGGTAAGCAGGCGCTACCTGAGAACGGTTCATGAAGAAGAACACCGTCGCCGCCACCATCACGGCAATTGTAAATGAGAATGCGTTGTACACAAGAGAGAATTGACTGACAGTTACTTCCTGCATATTGAATGTTTCCTTCCAGTTGCTAAAGACGCTTGCCCCGGCGTATCGTCGCGCAACTTCACGCATAGACTGACGTGAGCAGACTTTCACACGCCGACACATTTTAACGATTCCATGTCCCTGCTTTCCTGGAGAATTTGAGAGAATTGACAGGCGGCTCATCCTGCAATCAATCTTGTGGGATACCAAAGCAGGCGTTCATGCCCTGGTAGTATCCGCCTTGCGCGCTAACGGTGTAGAGTTCGAGCGCGGGCCCGTTGCTGAGAGATCCATCCGGGCTAACCTTGAGCTGGGGTGTCTGTGTTCTGGTATCGGTCGCCCCGATGGATCTGGCGTGTCCGTCCACATAGTTGGCGACGAACGTTCCGGTATGCCGTGCCTGCACGATCAGTTCTCTGGACATATTGGGGCCTTCGGTCACGTTGGCGTCGTAGGTCATGATGGTGTCGGAAACGCGCGGTATGGCAGCTAGCGTCGGCGGCCCAATGATCGGCCCACCAAAACCATTGGTGATGAATAGGCCGATATTCGCGCCGTACGAGGTGTAGATGGGCGTATTCGGCGCGGGGTAGCCGACGACTTGCGACAGCAACATCGCGGTTGGGGCGGAAGGACAGACAGCGATCTGCTTGTTCTTGATGTAGGGGTCCACCAAGAGATAGATAGTGACGATTCCCGAAGTCGTCGGGTAGATCGACATCGGCATCGTCTCGTCGGAGTCCTGCACGTACATTAGGATGGCTTCCGCATACTGTTTGTTGTTGGAGAGACACGAAGTCTGTCGCGCCTTCTCTCTGGCTTGGGCGAAAACTGGGAAGAGAATCGCTGCCAGTATCGCAATTATTGCGATAACGACTAGTAGCTCGACCAGGGTAAAGCCTGCTCTGCATGTGCGGTGTGTCACAATAGCCTCCTTCTGCATGACATTGTCATGATTTGAGCACATAGCGGCGCAGACCACCCCCGCACAGAGATCTTCCAGAGAAATCTGAGAGCCAACCACTTTGCAGCAGTCATCGCTTGCCTACCCAGTGTTTGCGTCACGCTTGCGCCTAAATATCACTATACAATAATATAATACGATTGGCCGGAAAGAACATCGCCTGCCTTTGCATTTATATTTCGCGATTCCGGCACTTGCGTTCTTCCGTTTTTCAATCGTGAAGCAACAAGAGCCGTCTTTGCGTAGGGAGTAGATTGCGTCACTTACCAGATTGTCAATCATGACAACTATGCCCGTAATGGTTACTGCACAGGAGCTTCAAGACCGTAATGAGCCAATTCGCACCGCATGCCACAAATCACATTCAACTCTTGACAGTCCTAGATCGGACGGGTACACTGTTGTTGTGCATCGGTGAGGGCCCATAGCTCAACGGTAGAGCGCCCGGCTCATAACTGGTTGGTTGCAGGTTCGAAACCCGCTGGGCCCATTTTTACCGGTTTTGAGAAGAGTTTCGCTCGTTCGCTTGTGAAATATTTCTCAAAACACTTGCACTCCACGCGACTTTTGTGTTATTCTATTCCCCAAGACGCCGCCGCTTTCCACGAATGAAATGCCGCGTCGCACAAACCTCCTTGCCGGTTGCCGCTGACGCGTCCGGCTTCACTTCCCACGGTCGCCCTGACGCTTCCTGTCTGCCTCTGTGTGCGAATTCCCGCCGGACGTTCCTTTCCTAAGAACTGCCGCGCGGCAGACTTCTCTTCCTGCCACCGTATTTTCGGCACAGCGCTCCATCGTAGGAGTTCACGCAGAGAGGAAAATCGACCCTTCGCCATGACCTGCAACAGGAAATTTGCTAGATGAAACCTCTCTTTTCTCGTCGCCCCCTGTGGGGCATCCTCGGCCTTGTCGCCGCTGCCGGTCTGCCGGCTCTCTCGCCTGTCATTGCGCAAACCGACGCCAACCGTCCGCAGAATCCCTCCCTGCCGGAACCGAACGAAACGCATCTGAAGAATGTTCGCCAGTTGACCTTCGGCGGGCAGAATGCGGAAGCCTACTTCAGCGCGGACGGCAAACGGCTTATCTTTCAGAGTACCCGAGACGGCTACGACTGCGACCAGCAGTATGTCATGAACATCGACGGCACACAGGTGCATCGCGTCAGCACCGGCACAGGCCGGACTACCTGCGGGCTCTGGATGGATCAGGACCGAAGAGTGCTGTTCTCTTCCACCCACGGCTCCGACCCGGCCCCGCCGCCGAAACCCGACTTCTCGAAAGGTTATGTGTGGCCCGTCTATCCGACCTATCGGATCTACACCGCGAAGCCGGACGGCTCCGATCTCAAGCCGCTCTTTCCGAAGGAGCTCAAGCCGGGAGAGACGGTGGGCTACAACGCGGAATCGGTATTGTCGCCTAATGGCAAGAAAATCGTCTTTACGAGTGACCGGGGCGGCGACCTGGACATCTGGGTGATGAACAGCGACGGGACGCATCCGAAGCAACTGACCCATACCCTCGGCTACGATGGTGGTCCCTGGTGGTCACCGGACGGCAAAAGGATCGCCTTCCGCGCCTATCATCCGGAGACGCCGGAGGAGATCGCCGACTACAAGTCGCTGCTGGCACAGCATCTGATCCGACCGACAACCTTAGATCTCTACGTCATGGATGCCGACGGGTCGCATATGCGCCGGTTGACCGACAACCGCAAAGAGAATATCGCGAGTTTCGCCCCGAGCTGGACGCCGGACGGCAAAGGGCTGGTGTTCGCCTCAAACCGAGAGGATAAGCAACGCCGCAAGTTCGAGGTTTACAAAATGAACCTGAACGGGAGCGGACTGGAACGCCTCACCTATGGCGGCCAGTTCGATGGCTTTCCCACTTTCAGTCCGGACGGGAAAAAGTTCGTGTGGGCTTCCAATCGGAACGGCAAACAGCCCCATGAGACCAATGTCTTTATCGCAGACTGGGCTCCTTAGCGAGCGAGGAGCCAGAGCATAGACGCTCATGTTAGACCTCGCAAATTCACAGGAGGTGTTGATACAGGCTATGTTAGATGAGATGAAATCACTACTGGCAAAGCGCTACGGCGACCAATGGCTGAACAGCGTCAAGAATCAAAACGGCTTCGCGGCGGATCTGACCATTCCTGAAAAGGACAGTATGCGGATCAGCCGCAAGTTCGGTCTGGTCGGACGCGGTATGTTCGTCTCCACCGAAACCGAGATCGTGGCACGCTACGAGGTCGTCAAGCCGGTGACAACTCTCTTCGACCTGGACGGCGTCTTCTATGCCTGGTGGGGTTCGCGCGCTTCCGAAAACATCGCCTACGTTCAGCGCGAGATCGGTGACGACGAGGTGATCTATCACTTCATCACCGGCACTCCTACCCACGGTCATAGCGGTCGCATCATTCTGATCGGTCGTGAAGTACGGGATGTCATTCACAAACGGTGGGAGCGCCGCCTCAAAAAAATGTCCGAAATGGACAACGCCCTGGCGTTGCAGGCTGCCGATACTTCCGCCAACAACGGCGGATAGTGACGCAGCGCTTATAGTCGATGCACGCATCGCCAGAGGGTGGCAGACCCGTAAGAATAAGCTATCATACTATCCGGGGGCACCACACGAATGGCGGAGAACTGTATTTTCTGTAAAATAGCGTCACGGCAGATTCCGGTCACGCCTGTATACGAGGATGCCGAGTTCATGGCGTTCCATGACATGAACCCACAGGCGCCGGTGCACGTGTTGCTCATCCCAAAGGCGCATTTCGCGACACTCATGGAGGTTACCGATACAGAGATCATGGGCCGAGCGATCGAAGCGGTCAAAAAAACGGCACTGGCGCTCGATCTGGCATCAGCGGGATTTCGGGTCGTGGTCAACACCGGCGAAAACGGGGGGCAGACGGTGGCGCATCTGCACTTTCATCTGCTGGGCGGGCGCTTCCTGCAGTGGCCTCCGGGCTGACCGTCTCACCGCAATATCATAGGCGACAGGGGAGTTTTCAGGCTCCCCTGTCTTTTTTGTTGTCTCTCTACCAGCGTTCGCAGACGGATTTGGCTTGAAGGAAGAGGCCAAGATAGTCGCGTCCTCCCGCTTTGCTGTTCGTCCCCGATAGGTTGAAACCTCCGAACGGCTGTACGTCCACGAGCGCCCCGGTGCATTTGCGGTTCAGGTAGAGGTTGCCGACGTGGAACTCGTGGCGGGCGCGTTCCAGATGGTCCCGACTGTTGGAGTAGAGCGCCCCCGTCAGTCCGTAGGCCGTTCCGTTGGCGATCTCGAGCGCATGGTCGAAGTTGTCGGCGCGCAGGACGGTCAGGACCGGCCCGAAGATCTCCTCCTGCGCGATCCGGGCGTTCGGGGCCACATCGGCGATGATCGTCGGATGCAGGAAATAGCCGCCCTCCTGATTAGGTTCGTCGCGCTGCCCGCCGAGAACGACCCGGCCTTCGCTCGCACCGATCGCGATATACGAGATGATCTTCTTGAAGGCGTCGCTGTCGATCACCGCTCCCATGAAGTTATTGTGCTGGGTCGGGTCGCCAATGGTCAGTTTCGAAGCGCGCTCCACGACCTTTTCCAACAGCGCATCATAGACTTTGGTGTGGGCGATCAGGCGGGAGCAGGCGGAGCACTTCTGGCCCTGAAAGCCGAACGCCGAGTCGACCACGCCCTGCGCCACCGCGTCGAGATTGACGTCCTCATCTACGACGATGGCGTCCTTGCCGCCCATCTCCAGAATGCCGCGCTTGATCCACTTCTGACCCGTCTGGTGCGTCGCGATCCGCTGATTGATATGCAGGCCCACATCCCGACTGCCCGTGAAGGCGACAAAACGGACGCCCGGATGTCCCGTCAGCTTCTCACCGACGATCTCGCCGGGACCGGGCAGGAAATTGATGACTCCCGGTGGGAATCCGACCGACTCCAGGATCTCGAAGAACCGTGCGGCGATCACCGGGGTCTGCTCCGCCGGTTTCATAATGACGGTATTGCCCGCCGCGGCAGCGGCGACCGTCATTCCAGCCATGATCGCCAGAGGGAAGTTCCACGGCGAGATGACGACGCCTACGCCCAGCGGAAAGTAGCGTATTTCGTTCTCTTCTCCGGCGAAAAACGTGGTCGGGTGGGGGGTCTCCCAGCGCACCGCTTCCCGGGCGTAGAACTCCAGGAAGTCCACGGCTTCGGCGGCGTCGGCATAGGCTTCCAGCCAGTTCTTGCTCGATTCGTAGACCATCCAGGCGGAAAACTCGTAGATACGGCGGCGCAGAATCGCCGCAACCTTGATCAGGTACCGGGCGCGGACTTCGGCGGGGGTGCGAGACCACGTCTTGAACGCTTCTGCGGCGACCTCTACAGCATGGTCGGCATCTGCTTCCGTCGCGTCGCTCACTTCACCGATGATCTGGGTAAGTTTAGCGGGGTTACGGCTGACCGTCTTATGGGCGCGCTCGATGCGCTCACCTCCGATAACGAGGGGATAGGACTTGCCGAGCTCTCTGGCCACGCGCGCCAGCGCCTCTTCCATGCGGCGGCGCGGCGTCTCGTCGGCAAAATTAACATACGGTTCGTTTTTGAAAGGCGTAAACATGGCGCGTCTCTTTTCTGTTGTAAGGTAACGCTGATTTCCTACGAATTGGAAAGCGGCCCGGTTGTCGTCAAGTCCGGTCGCCTGGAATCTCGGCTTCCGTGCGATGGACTGTGAACCGTTGCCCGATCACTATCTGCTTTTGACGCAGCGTTCCTGCAGGCAGTTCCACCACGGACTTCGCCCCGCGCACCGGACCATAAATTCGCCAGAGAGCCAGGGCCGGAACGAGCCGGATGACCGTGCTCTGTGCATCCAGAAACAACACATCGATGGGGAAGCGGACAAA
>JBBQPO010000114.1:0-18170 GCA_038217285.1 Chthonomonadales bacterium | reverse complement strand
GTGCACTGGATGCCGCGCCGTCCCGCCGCTCCCTTCCCTGTCTCGCGCCCCATGACCTTTACCGTGCCGCTGCCGTCCGCGCGCCGAACCCTTCCTCCGGCCTCGACCCTGCCCGATGGCCCCGTGAGCGTCACGAAAAACGGCATTACCGTCACCGTCAGCGACGTGCGTCTCAGTCCCGCCCGCCTCCGAACGCTGTACCAGGGCCAGCGCGACCTGACGTTTCGTCTCGACATTCGTGGCGGCCAGATCGCGGACGACAATGTCGACGTGACCGACCAGCAACGCTTCTACTCGCCGTTTTCCAACAGCCCCACGGTTTTTATGGGGCGGATCGGACGTATCCAGAGACAACTCTCTATTAGCCGACAGGGAAATTCCGTGATGATCCGCAGCGCCCCCCCACTCTCTGCAAACTTCACGATCACCGACCCCTATGGCACGGCGCTACTGCCCGAGACGGCCTCCGTGCGTATGCCGCAGGCAAAACAACGGACGGGGCAGAACAGCCTGCCAGTCTGGGTCGCGCCTGTCACGGGAGCCGGACGGGGCACCGACTGCGTCAGGATGCAGTTTCACGTCCAGCCACCCTCCCGCTCTCCCCAAGCCCTTCCGCCCGACCCCGTCGCCTTCGATATTCCGGTTCGTGTCTCGCCCGATCCAGCCCCCTAAACGCGGGCCGCCCTGAAAGAACGGGACCAGGGCCGGCACAGCTAAATTCGATTCAGCGCGTATCAACAAGTAACATTGGTCGCTAGACCTGCCCTGTTGATATCAAAAAGTCGGATTAGACAGTTCCCCGAGTTTCGCGAGATGCGAAAAATTAGACGCGCTGGCCCTGACCGTTTGTACGCTCCCCTTGCTCTTTAAGTGGTCCCTCGTTTAGAGAGGTGGAGCGGGCAAGTAGATCAGCCTGTCCTTCCAGTCCCTTTCTCTCCAAGAGTCCCACAGATAAATCAACGCTTTGACCAGTCTTCCAAAGTCGTTGGAGGAAACGGTCTTGTCATCGATAAAGATCAGTCCACTAAAGGGAACCTCCTCCTCAAAGCGATACGCAAGCTCTGACAGAATCTGTGTGTCGTAGGTCACCAGAGTCAAGCCGTCCTCGTGCGCCGCTTCCAGTAAGAGAAGGTCAGACACGCTCAGATATTCACCGTTACGCCAGTGGTGAATGCTCTGCACCCTGATATCTGAGCGCTTCTGTAAGATCTGCTCCGCGACCACAGGCGAAATGTTCTCATCCAGTAAGAGCGACAACGGCATTTCTACTCAGCCACCTCGCTCAAAACCTTCTCAGGGAGGACGAGTGTTTCTATCTGTGGGAGCTGACGCTTCAGCGTCTCAAACGAAACGGCATCATAATCGGCAATCTGCTGGTCAATCTCTTCTCTATAGACCTCATAATAGTTCAGCGCGGCCAACACCCAGGCGCGAGGGCGATTGGGCCAGTAGGCGCAGAGTTTGTCCAGATCCATGTCATAGGACTTTGCGACCTTGAGTATCCAGTAGACGGGAAGCCGCGAGTTCTTCATGTAGGCTATGCGACCATCGCGGGTGTCCCGAAATTCGATAAAGGCGAACTCATTTTGCCGGAGCCATTCCTCTAAAGCGAGGGAGACCGTTTCATTGACGCTGCGCTGTTTTTTGCGCGCATACTGCTTGACTCTTTCCGCAGTCTTCTCCGAGAGCCTCGCGCTGACTAAATGCGCCATAGCAGGTATACCTCCAGTGTGGTGATAGTAGTTGTATGCAATAGTATACTTCAACATCAGAGTAGATTCAAGTGCTTCTACTAGGGACTTAAGCCTCATTCTAAAACAAGCTCTTCACCCGCCTCCCTGCCTGTGCCTTATCATGGCACATAACGTCCTTTATGCTACAGAACTTTGCCGAACCGGCGACAGAAGAAGATACGATATTCAAACCAACACTTTGAGAGGTAGGGACGATGCCGGTTGACTTTGGCTCGCGAAAACTACTATAATCTCTCTTTCCGGCCTATTGGCAGCGTGCCCTGATTTCGCGTTCCCCGATTCCTTTTCATCCATCTTCCGCCGTTGCGCCGCCGCAACCCCGACCGCACTACCAATGAAAGAGAGGCTCTCTCGTGCGCTGGACTTTTCCACTCTGTTTAGGGCTGGGGTTAGCGGCGTTGCCTGCCATCGCGCAGTCGCCGACTCCCGACACTTTTGCGCTTGTCGGTGTCCGCGTCGAAGTCGGAGACGGGCGCATCCTCGACAAGGCGACGATACTGCTGCGGCATGGGCTTATCGTGGCGATAGGGCCGGACGTCAAGGTTCCGGCGGATGCGGAGGTGATCAAGGGCGATGGCCTCACGGTCTACCCAGGCTTCATCGACGGCCAGATGACCACCGGGTTTACCCTTCCGGCCGCGCAGCCCGATCAGGACAAGGCTCCCGACACCGGCACGGAGGCACCGGCCTCCATGCGGCTTGCCAATCGCAAAGGCATTCGGCCTGAGATGCGGGCGGCGGACTATCTGACCCTGACCGACGCCGCGCTCGGCCCGATTCGGCAGGCCGGTTTCACGACCGCCCTGGTCGCGCCCTCCGGAGGCAGCATCAGCGGCGTCAGCGCCCTGGTCAACCTCAGCGGCGCGCCGAAACGAGACGCCGTAGTGCGTCCGACGGTGACGATGGGCTTCGGCTTCGGCACCGGAGCCAACTTCGTTCGCGATGCGCAGCCGCAGCGTCCGAGCGGAACCGGCTATCCCGGCAGCCTCCTCGGCTATATCGCGCTGCTGCGCCAGACACTGCTCGACGCCCAGTACTATCGCACGGTCGAGACGGCCTTCGCAAACGGGGCCCGTCAGCGCCCCCCGGCGGACGACAGCCTGCTCGCGCTGCAGCCGGTCCTCAGCGGCGCCATGCCCGCCGTCTTCGACGCCGACACCGAAAACCAGATCGTGCGCGCCCTGAATATCGCCGATGAGTTCGGCCTGAAACCGGTCGTCAGCGGGGGCGGTGACGCCTGGAAACTGGCCCCGATGCTCGCCAAACGACAGATCCCGGTGCTGGTCGCCCTGAACTTCGGCGAAGAGCCCGGCGCTCCCAAAACCCCGACAAGCGCGCCCGGACTGCCCGGAACCGGTCGCCCCGGCGGGCGACGCGGTGGAGGCCCAGCCGTGCCCAGCCCGCTCCCGCCACCTGGCAATCTTCAGCCGCCGCCGGTCGCGCCCCCTGGCGCTCTGATCGTACCGCCGGCGGTGCCGAAGAACGACGCGGTTCCTCTTCCCGTCGCTCCCCCGCCCGGTACGCCGCAGCCTGATGTGCCGACGCCGCCCTCCGATGTCGTGACGGTCAGCCCGGACGATGAGGACGAGACGCCGAAGGTCGTCATCGCAGAGCAGCATCGCAAGTGGGACGAGAAGGTCGCCAATGCCGCGAAGCTACAGCGCGCGGGTGTGCCTTTCGTCTTTACCACGAAGGGTCTCCGCACCCCGACAGAGTTCATGGACAATCTGCGGAAGGCGATCAAGGCCGGACTCAGCCGCGAAAATGCGCTCAAGGCCCTCACGATCAATGCCGCCAAACTCTACGCCGTGGACAGGCAGATGGGAACCGTCGAGACTGGCAAGATCGCCGATCTTGTCGTGATGAGCGGCGACTTCGCCGACCCCAAGACAAAAGTCCGCTACGTGTTCATCGATAAGAGTAAATTCGATCTGGAGAACGACCGCCCGAGCGCCCGCCCGTCGTTTCCTATTCCCACGCTCGGCGAGGACGACGACCGATGAAAACCTCTCTGGTTCGAGTGAGTTGCGCCGCCCTGCTGCTGTCCGGCACAATGGCCCTGGCACAGGAGAGACCTGCCGCGAAGCCCCTCACGCCGATACAGGCGAAGCCAGGCGGCATTCCGGCCACACCGATCCAAGCGAAGCCAGGCGGCATTCCTGTCGCTCCGGCGGCGAAGAAGGGGCTGGAGTCGCCGGTCGAGTTGGAGGCGGATCGCAAGCCCGCTCTGCATACCGGCGGCAGCGTCTTTATCAAGAACGGCACCGTCGTCACCGTCACCAGAGGCACGCAGGCGAACGCCGATGTGCTGGTGCAGAACGGCAAGATCGTCGCCATCGGTAAGGGCCTCACCCCGCCTGCTGGGATCGCGATCATCGATGCGACCGGCAAGTTCGTCACGCCCGGCATCATCGACGCCCACTCGCACATCGCCGAGGACAGCACCAATGAAGGCACCGACAGCATCACCGCCGAGGTGCGCATCCACGATGTGATCGATCCGCAGTCGATCTCCCTTTTTCGCGGCCTCTCCAATGGCGTCACCACCTCGCTGCTGCTCCACGGCAGCGCCAACCCCATCGGCGGGCAGAGCGTGGTCGTCAAGATGAAATGGCAGACATCGGTAGCGGAGATGATCGTGCCGGACGCGCCGCGCATGATCAAGTTCGCGCTCGGCGAGAACGTCAAGCAGAGTGGAGGATCGCGAGGAGCCTCGCGCTTCCCCGCGACCCGCATGGGCGTCGAGGCCGTCTATCGGCGCGCGTTCGCGCAGGCGAAGACCTACATGGCGGAGTGGCAGGCCTACGACACCGCGAAGCAGAGCGACCCGAACGCCGTGCCGCCGCGCCGGGATCTGCGCCTGGAGACGCTGGCAGGCATTCTCAAACGCGACATCTGGGTGCAGTGCCACTGCTACCGCGCCGATGAGATGCTGATGATGGTGCGCCTCAGCCAGGAGTTCGGCTTCAAGATCGGGGCGCTCCAGCATGCACTGGAAGCCTACAAGATCGTGCCCGAGCTGCTGGAGGCGCATATTCCCATCTCCACCTTTGCGGACGCCTGGGCCTACAAGGTCGAGGCCTACGACGCTATCCCCTACAACGCGGCCATGTGCGAACGGGCCGGGCTCATCACGTCGGTCAACTCCGACAACATGGGCGGCACATATCACCTCAACCTGGAAGCCGCGAAGGCGATGAAGTTCGGCGGGCTGAGTGAGGACGAAGCCTGGAAACTTGTCACCCTCAACCCTGCCATTCAGCTCGGCGTCGATAAGCGCACGGGCAGCCTGGAAGCGGGTAAGGACGGCGACATCACAGTCTGGGACGGCCATCCGTTCAGCGTCTACTCGAAATGCGTGACGACTCTGGTCGAAGGCGAGGTCTTCTTTCAGCGGCGCGACGCCTACGGCGTGGACAAAACATCGACCGCCAGTCAGGGTGTGACGCCCTCCCTGACCGAGCCTTATGCTCTGGCCGTTCCCGCCGACAGCAGGCTCTACGCCATCGTCGGCGCGACGCTGCACTCCGTCTCTGGGGCGGACATACCAGGCGGCACCCTGATCGTGGAGGACGGCCATATCAAAGCCCTGGGCCGGAATATCCCGGTCCCTAAAGGCGCGGTCGTGGTGCAGGCGCGTGGCCTGCACGTCTATCCGGGAATGATCGACAGCGGCTCGGAGCTAGGTCTGAGCGAGATCGAACAGGTCAACGCCACCATCGACAGCAGCGAGATCGGCGCGTTTCAGCCCGACCTGCTGGCGATCACCGCCGTTCGCGCCGATAGCGAGCATATCCCCGTCACGCGTTGCGACGGCGTGACGGCGACAATGACGCATCCCAGTGGGGGTGGAGGCGGTGTCATTACCGGCCAGGGCGGCGTCATGAATCTGGCGGGCTGGACTCCGGAGCTGATGAAAGTGAAGAGTCCCGGCGGCCTCTACGTCAACTTCCCGGAGGGCGCGCGACGCATACCGCGTGCCTTCCGCTCCTTCCTCCCAGCCGACTTCCTGCAGCAGCAGCGCGACGCTGAAAAGGAGCAGATGAAGAAGCTCAAGGAGTACTTCGACCGGGCGAAGCGCTACGCTGCTGCGAAGGGACAGTCCGGAACCGCGCAGACGCTCGACCCGCAGATGGAGGCGATGATTCCGTACGTCACGGGCAAGCTTCCGGTCGTCTTCAACGCAGGCACAGGCTACGGCATCCGGAAGGCCATCGAGTTCGCAGAGCAGAACGGCCTGAAAGCGATTATCGCGGGGGCTGCCGAGGCAGGCAAGGTCGCGGATCTGCTGGCGCAGAAGAAGGTGCCGGTCATCTACACCCTGCCGATAGACAACAGCCTGGGCTCCTCGGGGCCGCGCAACGACTACGACCCGTACGACACCGTCTTCGCCACCCCGGCGCTTCTCCAGCGCGCAGGTGTGCATTTCTGCTTCGCCTCCGGCAACGCCTCCCTGGCGAAGAACCTGCCGACCCAGGCCGGAATCACCTGCGCCTACGGCCTCTCGCACGAGGCGGCTCTCAAGGCCCTGACCACCGAAGCGGCGCGTATTCTCGGCGTCAGCGAGGTGATGGGCAGTCTGGAACCCGGCAAGCTCGCCAACCTGATCGTGACAGACGGCGATCCGCTGGAGATCACCACACACCTGCACAACCTGTTCATTGCGGGCAAGCCGGTCGCTCTGGAGAACAAACATACCCGTCTCTACCAGACCTTCCTGCAGCGCCTGCCCGCGCTGAAAACAACCAGCGCCACGGCGCACAAAACCGCGAGCGCCAAATAACGCACAAAGCAGGAGTACGACGCGATTGCAGATAGCCTGGAGTCTGTTTCCGAAGTTCTTTTCGCACCTGAGTCTGCCAGCACTGGCGGAACTGGTGCGGGAAGTCGGGCTGGACACGACGAATCTGGTGGTGCGGGACGGTTTTCAGGTCACTCCGGAGTATATGGCGGAGGAGCTGCCGCTCTTTCTGCGGGTGATGCGCCGGGAGGGGCTGGAGATACGCTTCGCCACGACCGACTACTCGGCGGAGGCGCTGCTGGAGAAGCCGGAGACGCTGACGGTTCTGGCAGACGCCGGTATTCGGGACTTTCGGATGGGCCATTTCCCGGACCTGGGCGGAGATGTGCGGGAGGCGCTGCGGCAGGCACGAGAACAACTGGAACGACTGGTCCCGCTCTGTGAGCGCGCAGGGATACGCGCCGTCACACAACTGCACAACAACACGCTGATCGCGAGTCCGGGCATGGCCTATCATCTTTTCGCGGACCTACCGCCGGAGTGGATAGGCCTCGAGCTGGACCCTGGCAACCAGAGCTTCGACGGCCACGAGGAGTGGAGCCGGTCGGCGCGTCTGCTGGGCAGTACGCTGGTCGCGGTCGGCGTGAAGGATACCGGCGTCATCCGTGACATGGGCCTCTCGGAGAGCCCGAACAAAGGCTGGGCGCGCTACTGGACCCCGATCGACAACGGCGTGACAGACTGGCACGAGGTGGTCCGCGCCCTGCAGGGCATCGACTTCGCCGGCACCTTTGTCTTTATGCCCTTCTACGCTCCCGACGACCCCGCCGAAATGCGCCGCCGCCTGCGCGAAGAGGTCGCCTACCTGCGCAACATCGTAGCGGAAATCTCTCCTCACGTGCCGGAGAAATAACGGTTCCGACTTTCCTGCAGGGAAGTCGCGCTGCCCGCGTGAGGAGGCTAGACGTTGCCTTTCAGGCCGTGGAGGATACCACGCGTATAGCCTACGCACTCCATCAAGCCCGGCAACGGATCGTCGTCGTTTTTCTCGTATTCGAAGCTCACAAGGTAGGGATAGTGGATCTTAAGCGCCGATTCCAACATGCCCTGGATGTTCAATACTCCCCGGCCGACTTCGACCGGAGCGCCTTTCGGAGTGGTATTGGAGATATCTTTGAGGTGCATGTCATAGAGTCGCTCACGGTATTTGACGATCGCCTCGACCGGATCGACCTGGGCACGGGCGCAATGGCCGACATCGATGCACAGACCGACACGCTTATCAAAGGGTTGAACGGCGTCCCACACCTCCTTGGGTGAGGGGAAAGTCTTGTCCTCCGGCCCGTGGTTATGGATGGCGATCTTGATATCGAACTCCTTCACCATCTTGTCCAGGATCGGCAGCGCCTCCTTTGGCGGAGCGCAGACGATGGTTGGCACACCGATGTCCCGGGCATACTCAAACGCAGAGCGTATACTGGCTTCGTCGTTTTTCATCCCGACATTGCCACAACTGAGCGGTGTAATGCCGGCATCCTTGAACCGCTGAGCGATCTCTTTCCGCTGTTGAGCCGTCGTGTTGAAGGGCAGATGCATGTCTTTAATAGAGACATATTTCAGCCCTGTGCGCTGAATATCTTTGATACAGACGTCCAGAGGCACCTTGCGCAGCGTATACGATGCGACGCTGACCTTAAGCCCATGCCAGGAGTCGCGTCTGTCCGGCGCTCCCTGCGCGGAGGCTGACGAGCCGTTCTCCGCCAATCCAACCGCAAGAGCCAGACCCGTTTGGATCAGACCACGCCGTGAAACTTCCTTAACCTCTGCCATTCCTCGCCCTCCTATTCGAATCGAAGTTTGCATCGTGTTCAGAAACCTCAGTTCTGCATTCCTTCTCCTCTCTCCTGCAACGCCGGCAGAGTTCCGCGCTTGCGAAGAGGGAGAGAGCGTACACGAGGATGCGGTTCCGCGCCTGTTAAGAGGTGTGATGCACCGGCCCGAGTCCGTATACCAGCGTGGGAATTCCCTCCAGGCGCGCCTTCAACTGCAGCGACAGGTACTGCGAGTAGTGTCGCGACAGATGCAGGTTGCCGCCGTGGAACCACAGCGCCTCCTGGTGCGTGGGCTTCCACATGTTGCGCAGTTCGCCCTCCCACGGCCCCGGATCGTACTGCGTGTCTGAGCCGAGTCCCCAGCACTTGCCGACCTTATCGGCGGTCTCCTTGCTGATGAGCCGTTCGACCCAGCCGTTCATGGAGCCGTAGCCGGTGGCGAAGACGATCAGGTCGGCGGGCAGTTCGCTGCCATCGGTCAGTACGACCGAGCGCTCCTCGATGCGTTCGACGCCGACTCCGCTTTTGAGTTTGATCCTGCCATCGGCGACAAGCGCGCTCGCGCCGACATCGATGTAGATGCCTCCGCCTCGCCGCAGTCCCTTGAGCCACAGGCCCGACCCGTCCTCGCCGAAGTCGAGCTGAAAGCCGGCCTTCTCAAGCCGCGCGTAGAACTCGGCATCACGCTTCTTGATCTCCTCGGTCAACGGCGTTTGCAGGGCCGGCAGCATTCGGTAGGGCAGCGAGGCGAGGGTCAGATCGGCCCTTTCTGTGGTGATGCCGGCATTCACCGCAGCTTCGGAGTACAGGCCACCGAAGCCCAGTTCCATCAGCGTGTCGCTGCGCACCACCATCGTCGAACTGCGCTGCACCATCGTCACGTCGGCGTCCTCCTCCCAGAGGGCGGCGCAGATGTCGTGGGCGGAGTTGTTGGAGCCGATCACCACAGCCTTCTTACCCCGGTAGCCGTCGGGCCCCAGGTGCTTGCTGCTGTGGTGCAGAACCCCCTGGAACCTCTCCATTCCAGGCACAGACGGCATGTTCGGCACTCCCAGTGAGCCGGTGGCGAGCACGAGTTGCTTCGGTCGCAGCGTCAGCGGTTGCCCATTGCGAACGACATCGACCGTCCACTCCTGCTTTGCGTCGTCATAGCTTGCGTGCTTGCATTCGGTGCTGCCCCAGTAGTTCAGTTCCATCACCTTGGTGTACATTTCGAGCCAGTCGGCGATCTTATCTTTCGGGCTGAACACCGGCCAGTGATTGGGGAACGGAAGGTAGGGGAGGTGGTCGTACCAGACCGGATCGTGCAGACACAGGCTCTTATAACGCTTCCGCCAGGAGTCGCCGGGCCGCTCGTTCTTCTCGATGATGATCGTCGGCACGTTCAGCCGCCGCAGACGTGCGCCGAGCGCGATGGCGCCCTGCCCGCCCCCGACGATCACGACATAGGGCTGTGTGCTGAAGCCGAGTTCGGCCTCCTCCTGTTGACGCTGTTCAAGCCACGTCTTACGGCCGGGATAGACGCCGGGTTCGACTCCCCTGTCGCGCGTTGGCCCCCTGTGCTCCTCGAATCCCTTTAGTTCTGTCATCGTCGTCAGCAGCGTCGAGGCCTTGCCGCCGACCAGCCGCACATGACCACAACCGCGCGCCACGTCGGTCTCGAAGCGGATCCAGCCTTCTGTCACGCCGTTTGTCTCGCTGGCTTCGCCCTCAAGTTGCCATGCGGTGGGCTTCGTGGGGATCACCGCGTGCTCGATCATCTTGCGCACCTTGGCGTTGCCCTCGGCCGTGGTGATGTTCCAGGTGAACGCCACCAAGTCGCGCCAGTAGCTGTCGGCGCCGAACAGATTCGCCGCCCCTTCAGCATCGCCGCGTTCGAGGGCAGCGCCGAGTGCGGCCAGCCATTCCGACATCTGCTGTGTCGGCGTCTTTTCGTTCATCACCTGTCTCCTGCTTGGGGTTTGGTTGGAAGCGATCCGTCCACTTCGCTCCGGCTGCAGCTATGATCCCCTCTGTTCGGCGTCCGCACCCTGTCCTCCTGCTACGCCCAGTAACTGTAGAGTTTACATCCGTAGTAGGCACTAAAGCGGCTTTTTTGCTATACTATACCGATCATCGTCGGCGGTTCCTATCGACTTCCGGCGACGTAAACCCTATCCCAAAATTGAGGTCTCTCCCAACCATGAAAAGAATAGATGCGCATCTGCACGTCGCGGCGGACACTCCGGAATCGCAGGCGCTCATGGAGCGATATGACCTGAAGTATATGAATATCTGCGTGGCGGAAGATGCACATGGGGCATGGAGAGCGCAAGTGGAAGCTTACGCGCCCCTCGCGAAATCGCAGCCGGATCGCTTTGGATGGTGTACGACGTTTGACCTGCCCCGCTTCGATGATCCGAAATATGTCGAGAAAGTCCTTCAAGGGTTAGAGCAGGACTTTACCGACGGCGCCGTAGCCTGCAAAATCTGGAAAAACTTCGGGATGGAGGTGCGTCACCCCAACGGGGAGCATGTTCTTCCCAACGATCCTCTCCTCCAGCCCATCTTCGCCTATATCGCTGGCCGGAACAAGACCCTCCTCATGCATATCGCGGAGCCGTTGGAGTGCTGGCTTCCGCTCAAAGAGGGCAGTCCCCACTATGGCTACTATAGCCAGCATCCAGAGTGGCATATGTTTGGGCGCACCGACATGCCCACCCATCAGGAGTTGATTGCGGCGCGCGATGCTGTGGCCGCGCAACATCCCGCTCTGCGTGTGGTCGGGGCACACCTCGGCAGTCTGGAATACGACGTGGACGAGGTCGCAAAACGCTTCGACCAGTACCCGAATTTTGTGGTAGATATCTCCGCACGCCTCACCGATTTCGCCCTACAAGACACCTCCAGGGTGCGTCGATTCTGCATCCAATATCAGGACCGCATCTTATGGGGAACCGATCTTGTGGCAGGCGCGGTCTCCAAAATGCCGCCTGAAAAGCAGACAGGCTTCCTGAACTACGCCGCAGAGACCTATCGAGAATATACCGAGTTCTTCGAAAACGAGGGAGACGTGAAAGTGGGACGTCATACCGTGCAAGGCTTAGGACTACCGGACGCGATTCTGGATAAAATCTACTGCACCAACTCCCAACGCTGGTATCCGGGCCTATAGACTCCTATCGACTTCCGGCAATGTACACTCTATTCCAAAATTGAGGTCTCTACAAAATATGAAACGTTTTACAGTCATGGCCGCCCTGTGCAGTTTCCTGTTGTGCGCTGGCATCTATGCCGGCGCTCAGCTCCCGCCGCCCGAGCAGAAGCCGCTCGCAGGCGCACGAATGCCTACGCTCTCCTCGAACGGCAAACGGATCGCGTTCGTCTGGAGAGGCGACGTCTGGGTCGCCGACGCGACAGGTGGCCACGCCGTGCCCGTCACCAGTCACGAGGAGCTGGACGCCTACCCTGTCTTTTCGCCGGACGGCAACTGGATCGCGTACTCCTCTCTGCGCAACGGTAACTGGGACATCTACGTCGTTCCGGCTGTCGGCGGCGACTCGCGGCAGATGACCTTCTCCTCCGCTGCGGAGATCGTGACCGACTGGTCGCCGGATGGCAAAACTCTCCTCTTCACCACCTCCTACGATCATCCCAACAGCACACTCTACGCGCTCGATGTCGTCTCGCTGCGGATCAAGAAGCTGACCGAGGATATGGATCCTCTCGGACGAGCGGCCTGGTCGCCGGACGGGCAAAAACTCGTCTTTCAGCGTTACGGGTTCCCCTGGACGCGCCCGCGCTACACGGGATCGGCCGCATCACAGCTCTGGACGATGGACGCCGCGACGGGCAGACGCACCGCCCTGACTTCCAACGACAGGCAGAACCTCTGGCCGCACTATCTCCCGGACAACAAAACGGTGGTCGCCGTGACGGTCGGAGAGGCGACTCCCAACGCGCAGTGGCTCAACAAGCCGCTTCCACGCCTGCAAGACAGCGCCCTCCGCACCCCGAACCTCTGGGCGTTTCCCACAGCCGGCGGCAAGCCCAAACAACTCACGCACTTTGTCGGGGGCAGCGTGCGGTTCCCAGCCGTCGCGACTCAGTCCGGGGATATGGCGTTCGAGTACGACAAAGACCTCTTCCTGATGCGGAAAGGGACGTCTAAACCGGAGCGGATCGTGCTCTACGCCGGCGCGGGAGACAAGCTCAATAACGTGCAGAAGGAGACTCTGACCGGAGGCGCGGGCGAGGCCGAGATAAGCCCGGACGGGAAGACGTTCGCATTCGGCGTTCGCGGCGATATCTGGACGATTCCGCTGGAGAAGCCGAAAACACGCGGCGCGGACGACGCCGTTCGCCTCACCGACTGGCCCGGTTCGGACCGCGACTTCGTCTGGTCACCCGACAACAAACTGCTCTACTTCGTCTCCGACCGGGAGAACAACGACCGCCTCTACTCCGTCGATGCCGCGACAAAGACGGTCAAGCCGATCTGGACGGGCGACCAGGATGCTTCCGATCCGGTGCTCTCGCCCGATAAGAAATGGCTCGGTTTCTGGGTGAGCGGGCCGGTCGGGCCGAACAGTCCCGGTGGTTTCTACGTCAAGCCGCTTGCCGTCGATCAGGCCAATGTCGCGCCGAAGCGAATTGTCGCGCTCCCGACGTCGGCGCAGGGAGACCTCTCCTGGTCACCCGACATGAAGTGGATCGCGTTTACCCGTCCGGGCATTGAATCGGGCGGGCGGAATATCTGGATAGCGCCTGCCAATGGGACGGGCGTCCCCGTCAATGTCACCCGTCTCCACGCCTATCACGGCATGCCCTTCTGGTCGCCGGACGGCAAGTTCCTCTTCTTCTCCTCCGACCGCCAGGGGGCTGGCCTCTATGTGCTGCCGCTCAAGCAGGAGTCCGCTCCTGCCGATGAGCTGGAGGTAAAGTGGGAGAAGCCGAAAGCGCCCGTGACGGTGGAGATCGACTTCACGGACACGCAGTACCGCATCCGGAAGATCGCCGCGCAGTCGCCGCAGGCCGATCTGACGGTCACGGCGGACGGTAAGATCTTCTTCGTCTCCGAGGGCGACGCCTGGACGGCGAGCTACGACGGCAAAGAGGTCAAGCGGCTCACGACCGGCGGCGGAATCTCGCATCTGCGCGTCTCCCCCGATAGCAGCCAGCTCTTCATGCTGAAATCCGGCGGCCTCACCACCTTCACGATGAAGAACAATGTGCTCGCGCCGGTGACATTCATCGCGCGATGGGATCGCGATGTGCGGGCGGAACGGAAAGCGGCCTTCATCGAGTTCTGGCGCGGCTATAACCGCCGGTTCTACGATCCGAATTTCCACGGTCGCGACTGGGCCGCGATCCGCGCGCGGTACGAGCCGCTTCTCGACGGAGTCGGGACAAAAGACGAGTTCGCCGTCCTCCTGAACATGATGATCGGCGAGTTGGAGGCGAGCCACTCGGAGGTAGGCCCTGGGCCGAAAGCGTTCGCTGGCCCGACGACCTACAACCTCGGCGTCTACTTCGACTACAGCTACGAAGGCCCTGGCATCCGCGTGCGGGATGTGCCGAAGCGCGCACCTGGCTCCTATGAGGCCACCCGAATCAAGCCGGGCGAGTACATCGTCGCGGTGGACGGCAAGGATGTCACGCTGGATGAGAACCTGTTCACGCTCCTCAACGACAAGGGCGACCGCGACTTCGTGCTGCTCGTGAACAGCAAGCCCGGCCGGGACGGGGCGCGAACGGTGAAGTACAAAGCGCTCACACCGGGGGAGTGGACCGATCTTCACTACCGCAACCGGATCGAGCTCGCGCAGAAAACGGTGGAGACGGAGAGCAAAGGGCAGCTCGCCTACGTGCATATCGCCGGGATGGGCGGCGCCAATCAAGACCTGTTCGACAAGGAGCTCTACGAATACGCGGAGGGCAAGGCAGGGGTCATCATCGATGTCCGTAACAACGGCGGCGGCAACATCTCGGATACGCTCATCAACTGGCTCGGCACGAAGCCGTACGGAACCTACTTCCCACGTGACGGCTACCCCGGCCCCGCGCCTGGACGCGGCTGGAAGAAGCCTATCGTCGTTCTCATGAACGATCACTCCTACTCGAACGCCGAGATGTTCCCCTACGGAATGCGCGCTGCCGGCTTGGCCAAACTGGTCGGAACGCCTACTCCCGGCTACGTCATCTGGACCTCCGGCTGGTCTCTCGTGGACGGTACCTCCGCCCGTATGCCCGGCAGCGGCGTCTTCCGCGCGGACGGCTCTCCCATGGAAGACATGGGCGAACAGCCCGACATCCTCGTCCCCCTCACCAACGAAGACTGGCTCGCCCAACGCGACCCCCAACTCGAAAAGGCCATATCAATCCTGCTGGGGAAATAGCTAACCGATCTCGTTAAGATATAACTCTGGAAGGAAGATCATGCAGCTTTCTATGGATGAGTTGACAGTTGATGATTTGAGGGAGTCGGGTTGGCGCGAAATAATCGCTAACATGGAAGAGGGCGATTGCATCTCCTACACGGCAGCCTTTGGCAGCAAGGCAGAGGAGGCACGTACAGAAGGGAATGAGAAGCGGGCCAAAGCATTGGAGTTGCTTGCCCACCTTACCTCCATGCGTGTATCCAAAGACGATACAGCAGATCCACTCAAGCCGATGTTTCAGGGACCGGAGGGACGGAGTGCCATGTGCAGTGATTTCGATCCTGCGATGGAACTACTTGAAAGCTTTCTCCCGCACATTGATGACGACGAGCTAGCAGCTCGCGTCGCTGACGTCATTTGGCTGCGAAAGCACAATTTCAGAGCTGCCCGTACGGCTGCCTTGGCCTACATCAACTCAGCAGGAATAGGCGAGCGCAAACAATGGTCTGAATCGACTCGCCGAATGGAGCGGGCGGTCTCAATCGCCGCACAGGCTAACCAACGCGATCTGATTGAGAAAGTAATACAACGCGTCGAAGTTGCACTCACCGTCTTCAATGGCACAGAAACGTTTTTTCTGCCTCTCCGATTAATGCGTATGTTGCTTGAACGTAAGGCAGGTGACTCGGCGAAGTATGCCACTCTTAGTGAGATTTTTGCTACTGCCGCTGAGGGACGGGGCGATTGGCACCAAGCACGCGAATACTGGATACTCGTAGCAGATTGGTTCAGGACAGCAAAGGATGAGGTACAGGAAAAGGCTGCTCGTGTACGGAGCGCCGAGACTTACGTACGGGAGGCGGAGGCGCAGGTGAATGACCCTACAGGCAATCAAAGCTATATCGCAGCCTCCCACCTCATCGAGTGCGCCATACATGCCTTCCGCAAAATCGCAGAGCAGAGTACACGAATAGCGGACTTACATCGTATGCTTCTTGAGTCACAGGAGAACTCTAATGCAGAGATGAAGGTTCTCTCTTACGAGTACGATGCCTCAAAGTTAATTACGGCAGCGACAGAAAAGGTTGCGGGCAAAAATGTCTACGACGCCCTATTTGAGCTTGCCATGATTGGTTCGCCTCCACAGCTAGAAAACCTGAAAAGGCAGGCCGAACTCCAGCGACAAGACTCCATCCTTGAACTCATTGGGGTTACGCGTTTCACTAACGCCATGGGCCGCACGGTAGCGCGCCGGGATCTGCCCGACGAAGGCGAAGAAGAGCAGGAAGCTGACTTACGCATCACGATGTATAAGGCAGCCAGCCTTAGTCATACTATCCTCGTACAAAGTATGATCATCCCTGCTCTCACTCAGATTCTGCGGGAACACACGATTGCCGAGAACGACTTAAGGGTTATCTTGCGCGATAATCCCTTAATCCCGAACGGGCGCGAAGAGTTCTATGTACGCGGCCTCCACGCAGGCTTCCGCCAAGACTGGACAGTAGCAATGCACCTTCTTATACCACAGATCGAACACTCTATAAGGCATGTTCTTGGGGAATTAGGGATTATTACGTCCGGACTTGACGATGAAGGCATTCAGGATGAGCGCGATCTGAACCGTACTCTGCGCCTGCCCGAGTTCGCTGATCCCCTAAAAAGCGTCTTCGGTGAGGACCTTATATTCGATCTAAGGGGACTTCTCATTGAGAGATATGGCTCGAACCTGCGTAACGATCTGGCACACGGCCTCCTCGATTACAATTCATTTGCCTCCTTTCCGTGTGTCTACCTTTGGTGGCTTACGCTCCATATCCTCTACCTCCCAATGGCTAAAGTACGTTATGATAACAATGAAGAGGCAATTCCATCCGAGCCCGAGGAAGGTGCCGATAAAGTGGGAGAAGCAAACGAAGAAGCATGAATATGACAATCTACGTGCAATTGTTGTCACCCCTTTGTGTGAATCAGTATTAGCAGGGGGTCATTCTAAATGCTATGTAAAGATCTCTGCGAGCAGGCTTAAAAAATCGTCCAATTGGTTCACGGTGGGAAAGTCGGGATGTTCTTGAAGACGTATTGCGCCAGGTGAGTCCCGACGTGCGAAGTATTCAGACACAATCATTTTCGCTTCCTGGGCTACAGGATGTGACCCATATTTCTCTCGGTAGGTCGGGAGGGTATCGTACTCTTCCGCTGTCAGCAGGGCGCTGATCGTATACAGATCAATGGCGTGCTTTCGGGCGTATTGCTCTCGATTCGGCCCCTTCTGCTCTATTTGCTCATCACGGAAAGCGAATAGTTTCATCAGGAACAGCGCAAAGGATGCGGGTAGGTAGATCGTTCCCGTATATGATTTACCGGACGTGCATAATCCTGAGAGGGATACCTCCTGTAAATTCTCTTCAACAGCAATTGCCTCCGGTGTCCGAAAGGCGTGCAGAGGATTATTCTGTTTTTTTGGCATCAAGCGTCGCCCGCCGATATGGAGTTTCGGGTCTCCCTCTTCTGGGGAACGTGCCATCAGATCTATTTTTACATTTCGGTGACTTCCCCATACTGTCCCAGGCTTGCGGAACTGATACTCTTTCGCACTCTCAACGACCTCATATCCCAGGCTATCGAGCGCTGTCCGCAATCCTGCCATTTTAGACACATCTGCCATAAGCTGCAACTTCAGAACAAAGTCCAGGTCTTCGGTCGTGCGCGGTTCCGGAATCACCTCATAGAGAGTTGCGCTTCCTGTCTGGACTGCAATCTGTCGTCGAAGGTAAAGGCCGAAGCCGCCGACAAGGATTAAGGGGATCTCTTGTCCTTCCAGCGCCTGAAGCAGATCGAGGAGATGTGCGGAGAGTGGAGCAAAAGGAGTGGCGCTTAAATCTATCGGAGTCATCGCGTCTCCTCCAGGTGTATAAGGGCGGAAAGAATGTCTTTCCGCAAACTGTCGGCACTGTCTTCAAGGCGTGCATCCCCGCTCTGAGTCATCTCCAAATAGGTTTGTATAGGGGAAGCCCATAAAACACCCTGTTCGTCTCGCTCGGTATCGAAATAGACGATGGGATCGCGAGGAACCTGGATTTCCAGATTGGCAAATCGCTCTCCAGGTTTTACCGGAAGCGATTGAAGCAAAAGATCGACACTATCCGCATAGATCCTGATGATGTCACCTGCACTCATATTGGTATAGTGGGCCGCAGAGCCAATCCCAGTCATCGCTATCGGAAGATCGTTTTTGGCCGCAATTTGAAAGAGCGTGGGCAAGAGTTCTCCGGTTGGTATCCCAATACGCCCCTTCCACGTCTGTATCACACGTTGTGGTACAGACTCACTTTGCAGTCTTTTGAGCAGTTTTTCCGGCTGAACCAATCGGACTCGCGTTCTCGATTCCGGAAGGAGAATAAGTTCTGCTTCCAGTTGATGGATCGCCCGTGAAACGAGTGCGAGAGAGAGAGTGCCTCCGCGCTGTTCTATTTCTTTATGC
>JBBQPO010000113.1:0-18284 GCA_038217285.1 Chthonomonadales bacterium | reverse complement strand
TTGGTTTGGAAGGCGACTTTTCGGCCGCGCTTCTAGATCTCCAGGTGCGTAGCCGACGTCCTGGTTGACAAGCACCTTCATGATTTGAGCATTGGCGGTGGTGCTGATCAGAGCCGCGCCGCCAGCGACGGTCAGGTGCGTCAGGAGGGCCTTACGGTTGGCCGAGGTGGATTGCGTTGTCATTTGCGTACTCTTTCTGAACGCAGGGGCGTTCACATCTTAAGGAACGAATATCTCCTGCCCGATGGGCAAGGGAAAATCAGCCGAATTTGAAAAACGCGCAAATAGAAGCGGCCGCTTACATCGGCTTATTTAGTCGATTGTATCATTTTGGTTGCACGCCTGTCAATATCTCCTGGTTGTGGCACCCATTCCATCGATCCGGGTGAACGCTGAGCGCCTTAAGAAAACCCGCCGACCGGATGCGGCTGGTAGGGCGTTTCCAGAGCGGCGATGTCGGCGGGTGAGAGCTTGACGCTGAGCGCGGCGACCGCATCCTCCAGGTGATGCGGTTTGGTGGCCCCGACAATGGGAGAGGTCACTCCTGGCTTCGAAAGCAGCCAGGCCAGAGCGATCTGCGCCCGGGACACTCCATGCGCCTGCGCGATAGCGCCGACCGCCTCCACGACGCTTCGATCTGCGGCTTCCATCTTGTTGTAGAGGGTCTTGCCGAACTCGTCGGTTTTGGCTCGATCCGTGCCGGGTTCTGTCTCCCAGGGCCGTGCCAGCCGCCCCCGCGCCAATGGGCTCCAGGGGATGACTCCGACTCCCTCGGTCTGGCACAGCCCCATCATCTCCCGCTCTTCTTCGCGGTAGAGCATGTTATAGTGGTTCTGCATGGAGACGAAGCGGGTCCATCCGTGCGTGTCCGCCAGATGAAGGGCTTTGCAGAACTGCCAGGCGTACATGGAGGAGGCGCCAATATAGCGCGCCTTACCGGCCTTGACGACGTCGTGCAGGGCTTCCAGTGTCTCCTCGATGGGGGTAGAGTGGTCCCAGCGGTGAATCTGGTAGAGGTCCACATAGTCCATGCCGAGGCGTAGCAGGCTGGCGTCGATCTCCGTCATGATGGCTTTGCGGGAGAGACCTGCGCCGTTGACGTCGGAATGCATGCGGCCATGCACCTTGGTTGCAATGACCAGTTCGTCGCGTCTGGCAAAGTCCCGAACGGCTCGTCCGAGGATCTCTTCGCTGGTGCCGTCGGAGTAGACGTTGGCTGTGTCGAAAAAGTTGATGCCCAGCTCCAGAGAGCGTTTGAGGAACGGGCGGCTCTGCTCCTCGTCAAGTGTCCAGAGGTGCGCCCCACGCTCCGCGACCCCATAACTCATGCAGCCCAGACAGATGCGCGACACCTTTAGTCCGGTCTTGCCTAGATTCATCGTTTCCATTGCTTGTCCTCATTATTTCGTGGGATCGAGAAAGGCAGGCGAAGGGTTGAGCCACCGGGAATCCTGGGCGGTGCCTGATGCGCTAGCCGATCTGGCCTACCGCTCAATACGTCGCCTGCATCGTCTTGTCCTCCATAAGTGGTAAAATGGATCTATTCTCCGCAACGTGGGCAGGGGGACCGGACAGCCCTGTTACGGCACCGACCTCTTGTGGTCTCTGGCGCTATGCATCACGAGACGGGCGGCTTCTCGACACAGACCATGACTCAACGGTCGCGGCAGGCATCACTTAATGAAATGAGGAGCTGGTCACGGCGACATAGAATCGTTAAAAAGCCTCCAGCAGAAGGGCTGGAGGCAAAAGGGATCGGTGGGCCTGGGACTATTTGCGGCGACGGCGGCGCCCTACGAATACACTGCCGGAGAGGAATAGGCCGGTAAGCAGGGCGATGCTGCCAGGTTCCGGGGTGGAGGGTGCGGCAAATGGGTTGCTCGCGAGACTGGACACCTGCTGCCCAGTCAGGACCCCATCATAAACACGCGCCAGAGCGATTCTGCCGGTCGAGTACTCTCCCTGTCCACCACCGGCAGTATTGTCGAGGAAGAAAGTGAGTAAGTGATTCGGGTTGTTCGCCAGATCGCTGTCGAGATGCATGAGCGAAGCTGTCGCTGTAAATGCCAGACTGCCATCCAGATAGGCTTTCACCGTGTTGTCACTGGCATCGGTCAGAACCACGTGATGATAGACGCTCGTGGTAAAACCCCCGCTGCCGCCCGACACAGGAAAGAGCTCCAGGTTGTTGGAAGGGTTGACATAGAAGCCGTTATCCGACTGCCGGTTCTGCACATCCAGAAGCCGCCGGTACGCATTCGTCCTATCGAAGAGTTCGAAGACAAGTTCGGCAGAGTAGTTATTGGGGGTGACCAGGCCGGTAGTGTTGAGAGTAAGGCCAGCCTGATTCGCCGGTGTGGTCGTGCCGATGAAGTGATAGACCGTGCGTGACTGCCCGAACACCGTATCGTTTTCGAACACACTGGTGCTTTGCGGGTCGACAGGCACCAACGCCGGTTTACCGGCTTCGACAGCGGCAAACGTGTTATTGAACAGATAGGTCGCCGCCGGTGCTTGGGCGAAAGCGGATTGCGCGCCCAGCGTTACGCTGAAGAGAGCGCAGGCAACAAAAGCGTTGTGAAATCGTACCACGTAGTAAATCTCCTTTTTGGGAAACAGAGGGCCAGTGACGTTCAGATTCTTTACGAAACTCCGAATTGGCCGTCCGCACATAGGAACCACAAGTTCACTCCCAAGACTTAAAAATTGCACAATCCATGCCAAACTGAAAGGTGAAAAATCATAGGGCGAGGAGGAGAGGGAATGCAGTGGAAGCTCATCGGTTATGCCGTGGCATGCGTCGTGACTCCGGTCGTCTGGGGACTGCTCGTGGTGTGGGCCGCCAATCGCGTGGAACGCCTGGTTCAGAAGCGTCGCATCGGATCTCCGGACGCCGAGGTGACGCCTTCCCCCCCGATCGACTATCACATTTAGGCGGGAAACGCAGGAGAGTACAGTTTGCTCGAAGCAAGACTTGGCATCGGGTTAGGCCATGCGGTTTCTCTCCCAACACTCGGGCTAGTCGGACTTATCGTCGGCTTCATTGCGGGAATGTTCGGTATGGGAGGCGGCTTTCTCCTGACGCCGACGCTGATGTATGGGTTTGGAGTTCCCGCCCCCATCGCGGTCGGGTCCGCACTGTGCCAGACGTGCGGCACCTCTATTGCCTCCTTTCTGCGGTATCGTCATCTAAAGCGAGGCGAGCCGCGCATCGATCTCGTGATGCTGGGCGGCAGCCTGCTGGGTGTTGATGCCGGAACGCGCATTCTGGGCTATCTCAATCATCTGGGTCGCTGGAGGATCGGCCACGGAGCGGCGGTCCCGGCCGTCCAGGTGGTCCTGGATGTGCTGTTTATCCTGCTGTTGTCGTGTACCGCGCTGTTCATTCTACGCGACGTCTGGCAGACACGACGCCAGTTGCAGCCACGCGGCGATGTCACCGTTCCCGGCCCGCTGGTGACCCGCATTCGCATCCCGCCGTATATCGATCTCCCGAATGTGCAGCTCACGCAGGTTTCGGTTCCCATGATGTGTTACCTGGGCTTTGTTCTCGGGGTGGCTTCCGGCACCATGGGCATCGGCGGCGGGGTTCTCTTCACGCCGATCCTAATGTATGGATTTGGCCTTTCTGCACGCAATGCGGCGGGAACAGGCATTCTGCTTCTCTTTTTCACTGTGGCTCTGGGCACCTTCGAGCAGGCCCTGCACGGCTACGTGAGCCTGAAACTGGCCATGGTAATTCTGGCGGGCTCCTCCATAGGCACACAACTCGGCGCCCTCACCACGCACACCCTTCCCAACCGCTCTCTACGGTTCATTCTGATGCTGCTTATCGTCGCCGTCATCGCCGTCGTCGGGTGGAATCTATCCCGCCTCCTGCGTTAGAGCCCCTTAAGCCGGCATCTCGAAGAAGTTCCAGAGGTGTTCTTACAGGGAAAGCGGCGATAGGCAGAGGAGTTTTGGCGCAGAAGACGAATGTTACCAGGGAATACTGCACTGTCCGTAAGGAGAAATCATACGATGTCCAACACTCTGGCGAAGTTGCTGCTTGTCCTCGGAGCCGTCTTCCTGGTGATCGGCATCGTTTTATCGGTCACGAGCAATCTACTCGGTACCATGCCGCAGGGTCTGAACGGCGCGACGGAAAACGCCGTCATCTGCCTTATCATCGGCCTCGTATGCCTGTTCTCAGGCCTCGGCCTGCGCCGCTGACCCAGTCTGGCAGTCCTTTGGACACGTCAGTCGGCGGGAATCGCACGGAGAAGGCCGCGAATATAGCCGATGGCATAGGCGCGTCCACGATGACCATACGGCGAATCGTTCACGAGATGCGGCACATGATCGTCCAGAAGGAAGCCCTGAAAGCCTACGGCGCGCAGTTGCTTGATGACGGCGACGATGTCGCTGTTCCCCTCGTCGACGAAACATTCCTCGAAATCTGTGGCGCAGCCCTGCACATCGCGCAGGTGGACATAGAAAAGCCGTCCGCGGGCACCGAACCATTCGATGGCTTCGAGAACGCCCTCGCCGCCTCGCATCTCCGACCAGCAGCCGTGACAGAAATCCAGGCCATGCATGGGGCTCGGGTGCGTCTCCATGGCGCGTCGAAATCCCTCGAAATTCGTGAACAGACGGGCCACCCCTCCCAGCATCGGCACGGGCGGATCGTCGGGATGCAGGGCCATCCGCACACCGGCCTCCTCGCAGGCGGGCAGGATGCGCGTCATGTACCAGTCGTAGTTCGCCCACATCTCCTCGGCAGTATACAATCGTCCGTGCGTGAAAGGCGCGTCTTTGACCTCCTCGTACACAAACTCATTAGAGACCGCTCCACCCCGCACCTTCGTCTCGAACGAGGTGCGCCAGACGCCATTCGGCATCCAGTGATAACCCAGAATTGGAATGCCCGCCTTCCCCATATTGCGGATCGTGGCGATCATGTTGTCCAACTGCTTCTCACGGCCCTCTGCCCCCGTCATGATCTTATCGTAGAAGCGCACTGGTACGTTCTCCAGCGCGATAAGGCGCAGATCGGACGCTTCGGCGCGCTCTCGCAGCGCCCGCAGATCCTCGAACTCCCAGCGCTCTTCGCCCGGCAACCTGGGCGTATTCAACTGCAGATCCTCGGCTCCGACCTGTCGGGCGAAGGCAAGGTGCTCCTCCGTCAGATCGTTGAACTGCCCGACGGCGATACGCATCGGCAGCTCTGCCAGATCTATTGCACGCGCATTTGCGATTGTCATTGTCTCTTGTCTCCTCCGCCAAATTAGAAATTACCTACGCGAGGTAGAAATTCCTTTTCCACCTCGCGTAGGTAATCGCATCTTCGGCCAGACAAAATGGTGGGCGGAGCAACATCCCCCCAGAGTTGCTCCGCCCGGTTTTTCCTTCGAGACGCTGGTTGCCCAGTACTTGCGTAGTGTCTGTCCGGATTGGCTACCCGTACGCCCCCCGCGCCGGTGTAACACAACTTTAAATTTTGTGGGTGAGAGCGGCGAATTTTCCGATCCTACTTCATTAGACGGGCTCAACGCTCTGTATGTTCACACTAGACAAAATAAATTTTACTGCACAATGCCGACAGAGAAGAAATTACAACGGCGGCTCTCTCAGAACGTCAAACTCTACGAAAGGCACGAGAACGCGGGTTTACAAGAACGAATTGCCGCCAACTACAAGTCTCTCCGTGCATAGATCTATTATAACATGTCTAGGCAGACTTGACAAGGGGTTTCCCCCACTATTTTGAAAATATTTTTGAGTGCCGGAGTTTTCCTTTCGCACCGGACAGGCAAAGGCGAGGGAAGGATAGTCCTCCCCTCGCCTTTTTGAACTCCAACCTCTTCCCTGAAATCAGGGGCAGGTGTCGGCCTGAATGGTCCACTCGCAGGGGGTGGTAGACCCCCATTTGCGGTATTTGGCGTGACCGTCTCCGAAGAGCGCCTCGAACCCGCCTGCATGCCGGTAGGAGACTTTGGAAGCGGTATCAGTCTTGAAATGGTCGGTGCGATCTTCACTCTGAATACCCCGAATGCTGTTTCCCTGCACCGTAGGATCGCCGCCGGCGCTGCCAGTCATCGAATCGCAGATATGAATCGTGTTCGATGGTTCTTCAATCTGAGCCTCGATGACGGAAAGCGTCGTTCCTGTCGTCACGAAGCCGCTTTTCGAATTATTCACCGTTTTGAAGTTGGGGGTTTTCCAGGCGGCTGTCGTGTCGGGGATGAGGTTGCGCCCGTAGGAGAGCGCATTTACCAGGAAGGGTTGAGCGTTGGTACCGTCTCCAGCAGTTAGAATCCCGAACGAGACGGCCGTTCTCGTCCGGCCGGTGTACTGCTTCGTGGAAGTGACCATGAAGTTGGTGTCAACGCCAAAAGTCCCCGGAGAGGTAGACGGGCAGACGAATACCTGTTCGTTCTTGATATACGGCTGAATCATGGTTGGCCAGGAGACGATGTTCGTACCAGTCCCCAACTGCGACGGCGGATACATACTGTCGTAGTCCGACTGATACATCGTCAGTGCGATGCCGATCTGCTTGAGGTTGCTAAGACAGGAGGTCTGTCGGGCCTTTTCACGCGCCTGCGCGAAGACAGGGAAGAGGATGGCAGCAAGAATAGCGATGATGGCGATGACGACAAGCAGTTCGATAAGCGTGAACGCGTGTCTACTCCGAGAGTGGCGGGGGTCCGAAATCATTCTTTCAATCCTTCCGAGGTGAATTGGCATTGGTTGCGTTCTGCCAGGTTGAAGAACCGTGCTCCTATATCCGTACAAGGAGCCATACTAAAGGAATGTTACGTCTGCCTCGTCGTCGAGTATCTGATCCATGCACAAGGAGCGGCTACGTGGAAGGTCTGCGGCCCGCCTGTAAGCGGCGGCAGACATGATCGACGTACCATGAGTCAGTATACCTTCAAATGTGTTAAAGAGAAATGGTTCGGAGTTCGGGATGGTCGCGATCAAAACCTGAGGAGAAGATGTGTGCCGGGCGTTTATCATGGGTCAGTTCGTCCGGGACCGTGAACTGCAGGAGGTGGCCGGGATAGCCGCCGGCTTCCGGGGCCATTCCGCTGTCGATTTTAAGGAGGCGGACGTCTTTTGGGCTGAAGGGTCCGATCGCTCCGGTGAGGCCGAAGGCTTCCGGCTGATGCCCGAAAACGACGCCGTAGAGTCCGTCTTTGGTGAGTCGGCCTTCCAAATCCTGCACATCTGCGTCGTCTTCCCACCACTTCTGCCCGTCGCGGCCACTGCGCTTTTCGAGGATCGATTCCGGGCCGATGAGAAAATCGTTGCCGTAGTCGCCCGCCCGAAGCACCGACTGCGCTTTTGCGACAAAGTCGGCGTAGGGCATGGAGGGTATCCAGCCGGCGTGGCAGAAGAGCCAGTGCTTGCCGACGCGGGCCGCCAGGGGCATATCGCGCAGGAACCGGGCGCGGGGGCGTGAGGGATCGATCAGTTCCCGTATATCCATCCCCTTTGCCTGCAACTCATCCCGTAGAGTCGCCGCTTTTTTATTGGTGGGATCGGCGAGGAACTCGGCCTCGTGGTTGCCCAGCAGCACGACGATACGGCTGCCACTGTGGGGCGCTTCCAGGCTCAAGGTCCGCCACAGGTCGAGAACTTCCAGGCTCTGGGGGCCTTTGTCGATGGAGTCGCCGACGACCAGCAGCAGGGTACGGTCGGCAAGCCAGTGGTCGTCGGAGGTGATGAGTTTGCAGGCGGCGAGGAGATGCGTCAGGTTGTCGGCCATACCGTGCGGGTCGCTGAGGGCCACCACCTGCTGGAAACCGGAGACGTCCGGGATCTCCACCACCCCGACGTTGCCGCTGTTCTGTGCTTCCGCAACAGGATGGCTTCCGCTCTGCGGAGGTTTGCCGAAGAGCCGGATGCTCAGAAGCAGCATCACCAGGAGCAGTGCCGCCGGTATGAAAGCGAACTGACGACGTTTTTCTGGGCCGTGGGTCATAATCCGATGGAGCCTCCTCACCCTCATGGAACGGGCTGCTGGGTGACTTCGCGCACGGCTTCCCGCGCCGCCTCCTTCACCACTTCCTTGACAAGCTTCGCAGACGGGGACTCTTCGATGGCTTCCAAAATCGCGCTCTTGATCGCCTCTTTCACCCACTCCGGTTTCTGCGTGACGATGCCGAAACTGCGGCTGCGCTCGATATCGATGTAGGTATAGTTGAAGCCCAGCATGTAGAGGGTCTTCTGGTCGATCATCATCAGCTTGTCGTGGTAACGCACCAGGTCGGTCGCGGTGCGGGCCACGCTGACGCCATCCGCGAGCAGGCGCATCTCCAGGCTGCGCAGCGTCTGTTCGCCCCCCTGTCCCTGGCTCGTAAAGGCGACCAGGGCATGCACGAAGACACCGCGCCGGGCGGCACGTGTGAGAGCGGCCTCGATCTCACCGCGATCAAACCGAAAAATAACTATCTGAATGGTATGCTCGGCCTTGTCGATCCCGTCCAGCAACGGCTTGATTCCAGTGCCAGGTTGTACTAATAGCTCCACGCTGTCTCCTTATTGGAGACGATCTTCTTCTTATGCGGTTTCGGCTTGATGCTCTCGGGCGAGCCGTCTTTGTCGTCGGCATCCTCAGCCTCAAGGACATCCAGTCCGGCATATTCACTGAGATATTTGACCTCATAGAAAGTGGCGATGACGAGAATAATGCCCAGGCCGATGGAGTTGAGCAACAGCATAAACATCTGGTGGTCGGATATCATAATGGCCGCTGTACTTTCTCCCGCGAGTTTCGCAAGTTTGTTCAAGGATCCGTTTCTCGTTTCTCAGATAGTACCGGGACGGACGTTCAAATTCTTCTCTATGTTCCCTCATTCGCAGCCCCCGTTCCTCCCCTGGCGGTCCTGCTCTCCTTCGATATCGCCGTTACTGCGACACAATAGACTGATTTCCGTATCTAGGAGGGTTAGGGTTCCCGCATCCGCCCTATTCTTGATCTGATCAAGTAGGTCTGCGTGGGGTGTACACTGTAAGGTGTTGCGGAGGATCCGACTGAGAAGGAAGATAGGGAAGACGTAGATGGATGAGGTTCGTGAAGAGACGACTCCTGTGATAGATCCGTTGAAAGATTCGCAGGTACGCTCCGAGGTGCAGGAGTATCTGCACGTCCGGCAGACACGGCGCAGACTTTTTCCGCGTGCCGCGCTGGTAGGGTTGCTGGCGGGACTGCTCGCGGTCGCTTTTCGGATTGTTCTTGCCTGGGGGGACAGTCTGCGGAATGCGATGCTCGCCTGGGCGCATCTCCATCCTGTTTTCGGGTGGATCTTTGCCCTGCTCTTCGGAGGGGGTGGAGCGGCCTTATCGGTCTTTCTCGTCCGCCACATCGCACCAGAGGCTTCCGGCAGCGGAATCCCGCATCTGGAGGCGGTGCTCCATCGCTATCGAACCCTGGAGTGGAAACGGGTGCTGGGCGTCAAGTTTTGCGGTGGGGCGCTGGCGCTCAGCAGTGGACTGGTGCTGGGGCGCGAAGGGCCGACGGTGCAGATGGGCGGCGCCGTGGGGGCCGCCGTCTCGGAGTGGCTTCAGGTCAGCCGCCGCGACCGTCTGGTCCTGATCGCTGCAGGAGCAGGTGCAGGGCTGGCAGCCGCTTTCAATGCGCCGCTCGCCGGTTTGATCTTTGTGCTCGAAGAGGTCCAGAAGGATTTCCGACAGGCTGTATTCGGCGCGGCCTTCCTCGCGGCGGCGACGGCGGACATCGTGGCGCGGTTCGCATCGGGGCAGTTTCCCGTGTTTCGGGTTCCGACCTATCCCGTTCCCAATCTCACGGTCCTGCCCGCCTTTATTGTGCTGGGGCTCCTCTGCGGTCTGCTGGGCGTCGTCTATAACCGGAGCCTGATCGCAACGATTCAACTCTTTGCAAGAGTGCCGCCGCGTCTCGCGATTCTGGCGGCCGGTGCCGTCGGCGCTGTCGTGGGAGGTGTCGCCTGGTTCTCGCCTGCGGCGGTCGGCGGCGGGCACGATCTGGCAGAGCGGTTTCTGGACGGCCGTACGGCGCTCGCGATGATCCCAGCCTGGTTTGCACTGCGGTTTGTCCTGTCGATGGCGAGCTACGGCACCGGAGCACCGGGGGGCATCTTCGCGCCGCTGCTGGTGCTGGGAGCGCTGATCGGCCTGGGCTGCGGGGAGACGACTCATCTGCTCGTGCCGCATCTGGTTCCGAATCCGGCGATCTTCGCGGTCGTCGGCATGGCCGCTTATTTCACGGCCATCGTGCGCGCTCCGCTGACGGGGATCGTGCTGATCATCGAGATGACAGGCAACTATGCGCAGATGCTGCCTCTGCTGGTAGCCTGTTTCTGCGCCTATATTGTCGCGGAAGGCCTGGGGCAACTCCCTATCTATGAAGAGCTGCTGGAGCGCGACCTGCGGCGCGGCGGAGCGCCGCCCGATCCCACGGAACCGATGGTACTGGAACTGGAAGTGGAGCCCGGCTCTCCCTTCGAGGGGCGCGAGGTACGAGAGTTAGGGCTGCCCGCAGGCTGCATCCTGGTAAACTTTCGGGAGGGCGGCAGAGAGTGGATCCCAACGGCCACAACGCGCCTGGAGGCCCACGTCCGCATCACGGCGGTGATCGCGCCGGAAGCAGAGGGCGGCGCGCGTGTGTTGCGACACGGATGCGAGGCCACCGACTGAAGAAATCTGTGACCAGTGCGAGTTTCAGCGCCCGAAGACTTCCACCTGGTGAGGCATCTCGCCCAGTACGGCCTCGATTTCGAGGGGAGGCGCGCTTGGGATCTTTGGCAGGCGGGTGGTGATATCTTCCATCCTCAGGAACTTGGCTTTCTCTGCGCGCAGACTCACAGACCGCCCTTTGCGCTCGACGACGCCGCGCACCAGAACCGCTGGAGCCGTCAGGAAGACAGGCGTCAGCGTTGCGATCTCCGCGCCGAAGCAGACGATCTGAAGCAGACCCATCTCGTCCTCGACGCTGGTGAACAGGACCGGCTTGCCGCTGCGGGTCGGCGGGCGATGCGGTCGGACATTCAGGCCGGCCACCGTGACGCGTGTGCCCGCCGCCTGCTGCATCGCCTCCGCCGTTGTCAGTACCCGGCACCGGTCGAGTTGCGAGCGCAGATGCGTGAAGACATGGCACTCTGCACAGACGCCCGTCAGCCGCCAGGTCCAGATAAACTTGTCCCAAAGAGAGAAGTCGTCGATGGTATCGGCTATGGGGGTCGGAACCTCCCGCGCAGAGCCGAAGCGCAGCGCGGACTGGGGCGAGTCGGCCTCTTCGGCCCGGTAAGCTGCCGCCAGCCCCTGCGTCTCTTCCAGACGCCACGTCAGGCCGCGCCGATGCTCGTGCAGGAGGTCGAAAGCGCCGCACAGGATCAGGTTCTCCAGCAGGCGGCGAGGCAGGGGAACCCGGCAGCAGAACTCCAGCAGCGACCGGAAAGGCTCTCCACTCCGCCCCACTACGGTCGCTTTGATGTCGGCCTCCCGCATCTCCGCCACCAGCCGAAAGCCGAGGCGAATAGCCTCTTCGCCGACTGGACGGCAGCGATCTTCGCTCTCATTGATGTCGACAGGCAGGATCTGAACGCCCCGGCGCCGGGCCTCCGCCGCCAGACTGTTGGCGCTGTAGTAGCCCATCGGCTGATGGTTCATCAGTCCGGCGAAATAGGCCGCCGGATGATGCACCGACAGGTAGGCGGTCTTATAGCCCGTTAGCGCGAAGGAGGCTGCATGCCCCTCCGTAAAACCGTAACCGCACCAGGCCGCCAGTTGGTCGAACAGCAGATTCCCTCGCGCCAGCGTCAGGTCGCGGTGCAGGGTCATGGCGGCGCGCAAGAACGTGGTTCTCGCTGCCTCCATCGTCCCCATCTTGTTGTGGCGCAGCAGCCCCTTGCGGATCTTGTCGGCCTCCGCTTCCGAGCAGCCGGTCATGGCGGCGAAGACCTGCACCACCTGCTCCTGGAAGACAAGGACGCCGTAGGTCTTGCCCAGGATCTGCTGCAGGGCCGGATGCAGGCAGTCGGCGCGCACCCAGCCGTTGCGGGCCGCCACGAACCGGCTGACGCCGTTGCCCCGGATCGGGCCGGGACGGATCAGCGCGACGCTCGCCACCAGATCCTCGAAATGCTCCGGTGTCAGCGAACCGGCCAGCGCGATCTGGGCCGGACTTTCAAACTGGAACACTCCCACCGACTGCCCGGCCTGCATCAGCGCATAGGTCGCGGGATCGTCGAGCGGAAGGCGATTATAGCGCCAGCGCGGCTGCGTCGTCTGGATCGCCCGCTCGGCATCTCCGACGGCGGAGAGGGTGCGCAGGCTGAGCACATCGAACTTGATAGCTCCCAGCTCTTCGGCGTCGTCCTTGTCGAGCGTCCAGATCTGCGTCAGGCCCCGTGCGGAGGGAACCAGCGGCGCGAGGGTCGCCAGCGGTACGCGCGCGATCACGATGCCGGAGCTATGCGTTCCAATATGGCGGGGAAAGCCCGCGATGCGGGCGCAGAGCGTGAAGAGCAGACGAAATCGCTCCTTATATTTCACATAGGGCCTCAGCTCCGCGAATCGTTCGAACGCCTGATCGATCTGATCGGCCCGAATGAACCCGTTGAGATGCCGGGATACCGCCTCCAGCACATCCGGAGCGAGGGCGAGCGCCTTGCCGATGTCGCGCACCGCCGAGCGGGACCAGTAGGTATGGAACGTGCAGGCCATGCCCACATGCGCCTCTCCATACTGCTGCAGAATGTAGCGGAACACGTCGTCGCGGCGCTCGCTGGGAAAGTCCATGTCGATATCCGGGGTCTTGCCGGGCACCAGAAACCGTGCGAACGGCAGATCCCGCGTAATCACCTCCACATCGGTGAGTGTCAGCGCATAAGCCACGCAACTGTCGGCGGCGCTGCCCCGCCCGGTGGCCCGGATACCGTTTTTGCGCGCCCACCGCACGATCTCCCAGACCATCAGGAAGTAGTCGGCGTAGCCCAGATCGGTGATTAGGGCGAGTTCGTGTTCGAGACGGGCGCGCACGATGGGCGTCACTCCCCGATAACGAAACTCGGCGCCCTTGAAAGCCAGATGCCGCAGGTAGCCCGGCGCGTCCCACCCTTCCCGCAGCGCGTAGCGCGGGGTGATATCTTCTTTGTTTGGCAGGGCCAGGGTACACTGCTCCGCGATCACGACGGTATTCCGCACCGCCTCCGGGTGCCAGGCGAAGATATCCGCCATTTTCGCCGGTGATTTCAGCGAGCGTTCCGCATTCAGGGGCCGGTCGGCATGAATGGCGTCGTGGTCTGTGAGAGTGGCGATGGCGCGCAGGACATCGTGGGTGATATAGTCGGCGCGGCGCACATAGTGGACGTTGTTGGTCGCCACCACCGGCAGCCCAAGTTCCCGCCCGAGTTCCGCCAGATCCAGACAGGTCTGATGCGAGTCGGGGTCGAAATCCTCCTGAAGCTCCAGATAGAGGTTTCCCCCTGCAAAAAGACCGCGCAGCCTCTCTGCCTCGGCCCGCGCCTCCGCATAACGGTGGGACCGTATCAAGGCAGGGAGGCGCCCTTTCCGGCACCCGGTCAGGCAGAGAACGTCCTCCGTGCAGACTTCCAGAGCCTGCCAGGGCGACCGGGGACTCAGTCTTCCGCCATGCGCGTAACCGGCCGTTATCAGGCGGCATAGATTTCCATAGCCCACCCTATTTTTCGCCAGCAGGGTCAGGTGAGAACCGTCCTCCATCGTCACCTCACTGCCCAAGATCGGCAGGACGCCGTACTCCTGACAGCAGACCACGAACTTGACGGCGGCGGCCAGGGAGTTGTGATCGGTCAGCGCCAGCGCGGGCATGCCGTGCTGCGCCGCCGCCCGGACCAGATCCTCGAGGCTCGACGCTCCGTCCAGGAACGAATAGGGGCTATGGGTATGAAGATGGATAAACAGGGCGCTTCTCTCCTCAGTCCGCAATGCCGCAGAGCAGCCAGTGGCGGCCGGTAAGACGCAGCTCATACAGCCCTGGGGGATGCGTCTCGATACGATAGACAACATGGAGGCTCAACTCATCCCACTCCCACTCCGCCTCCCGCCAGTCGCGATGCACCGTCTCTACGTGATAGACCTCTCCACGCCGCAGGAAGCGCACCGGCACTCCGGCAGAACTGGTGATGACCTGCACCGCTTCCCGAACCTGATGACAGAGCGGGTAGGTCCAGAGATCGATCCGGCGCGCCTGCCAGAGGGTGCGCGCCGTCACCACGCAGCCCAGCCCAAAGCGCTGCTGCAAGTGGCCTATCGTGGTGCGCAGTCGCTGTAGGCGCAAGTGCGGCATCGGATTGGCATACAGGTCCATCAGCTCCAGTTGGATTCCGGAGCCCGCTCCCAACTCCCCCGCTTGCAGAGCGATTTCCACCACCGGCCGGTCTATCGTCGGCTGCATCCGCACAAGCAGTCGGCGCGCCGCGCGGAACAGAGAGGCTTCCAGATCGATCGGGTCGGCCAGCCGCTCCTGCTGCCGCAACTGGTTCTGATCTTCCAGGGTCAGACAGACCGCCAGAGAACGACAGAACTCCCGCCGCCCGCGCAGACGCCGCGCCAGCCCAGCGGCACAGCGCTGCAGAGCCGCCTCGATGACCGTGATGTCGGTCACCTCGTACTCCAATATCTCCTGTTCGCAGAGCACGGGCGGAGGCCATTTCGCCCGGACAGGATCGCTGTCGTGTCCTTGGGCGAGGCGGGAGAGGTGTGCTGCCAGCGTCCCCAGGCGACGCTGCAGCTCTCGCTCCGGCAGGCGGGCCAGCTCCCCAAAGGTACGGATCCCGAGCTTTGCCAACTGCCGCTGCGGCACCTCCCCCAGCAGCGGCCATGACGCCAGCGATACTTCCTGCAGAATCTCCTCCGGCAGGCGATCCACCCGAGAGACCGTATCAATATCCGTCTGCCTCGCCGCATGATAGGCCACGATCTTACTCTCGGCCAGCCCCACCTGCAGCGAGAATCGCGTTGCGGCCACCAGTCGCCGCAGCAGATCCCGCACCCGCAAAACGATCTGGCTGCCGTCGAACTGTACATAACAGATCTCCGGCGCGACCGGCTCCACGAGGGAACTCTCGACCGCCAGGGCCTCCCAGACGACCTGCGCCGCCGCTTCGTAAGCGGCCAGGTCATAAGGCAGCACGACTAGTCGTTTGCAGAGCGCCCGCGCACCGCCTGCGGCCTGTCCCGGCTTGACACCCGCCGTCGCAGCCTCCTCGGAGACACAGACAAGGGCATCGTCCTCTCCGACCAGGGCCAGTGGCTGCCCCCAGAGCGATAGAGCGCGAATGCGTTCGGTGGCGATAGCGATCTGCGGCATATAGAAACAGGCGATCATAGAGAGTAAACCCGACAAAGAGAAGTGTAAATCTGTATCCTATAATAACTCACTACGTGTGCTGGTGTCAATAGTTCGCTATGCACAATGCCTCAATCGACAGGAACAAAGTAGAGTTGGCGTTTGTAGAGGAAACTCAGATGTTTGCTGTCTGGAGTCCAGCTAAAAGAGAGCGTAGGGCTGTCCGTTCTGCCGTCGTCTTCCTGGAAGAGAGCATCGTTGCCGATAACATCTTCCAGGATCGGATGCATATTCTTGCCCTGCAAGTCGCTCAGAAACCAGTTTGTCTTGACCACGGTAACGATTTTGCGCTCCGAAAACAGCCGATGTAGCCATTCACTCAGGGAGGTATGCCGAGAGGTGCTGCACGACCAGAGCAGAAGTCTGTTGTCAGGGGAGGCAATGGCGGTTCCGAACTCTATATCTTTCGGGACTTGAGCCTGCCAGGTTTGTTGAACGACACCCGGCTGCGCGATGCGAAACGACCGCAGCGTCATACTGGGGTAACTTGCGGCGGGGCCAGGACTCGGCAAATGGATGATGCGACCGCCGATCAGGAAGTTCGGACCATCGGTCATGGTCGAAACCAGCAGATTGCTCTCGTTTTGCGTCGTTCGCAAAATGGCTTCTCTTCGAATCCATTCTGAGGCGTTCAAGTTACTTTTAGAATACTTCCTCACTCTCGCCAGGAAGGGCCAAAACAAAGCACTTGGGAATTCGCCAACAGGATCATCATCGGAACGAAAACATACGCTAAGACCTCGACGGGCCTCTCGCAGAACCTAAACAGCGGTCAATTTCTGCTATGAAGACCAGGAACAGCACCGCAACCGCCAGCATATTCAGCACGAACCAGGTAAATTCCGGCCCCATGAAGTTGTTGATCGAGGGCAGACTGCCTCCTAAAAAAGCGGCTTCCAGAGCGAGGCCGATAAGCATGCAGTGCCTCTGGCTCTTTCCGGCTCCTCGACCGAACGCTATCAGTGCCGCGCATAGGGTCAGACCGATGAATACCAGTTCCCAGCGTAGGAGGGAGTTGTTCAGGCTCCACATACCCGCGCTTTCAGTGGGCGGCATGCCCGAAACAAAGTACGCATCGCCGCCTATCAAGCTGGCATCGGTCTCATAGGGTGGAAATCGAAACACGAGAACGATAGCAAGTATTGCGAAGAGAAGCGCTACCACCTGTCCCAGAGTGATGAGTATTCCTATTTTGCGCATCGTGTTCAGACCCTCTCTCGGTATATTTCGCCCAGTGCATCGAAAGGCTGGTAAGAGCTTACCAGATCGAGACTTCGTTGTAGATGGATACGAGCAGTTTCCATAATGAAGCAGCCATGCGGTTCCTCTTTCGCGATACAATCGAAAGGTAAAATGGAGATGGGTTCCGTCCCCTATCATATCGCCGAGCCACCTGTTTGTGCTAAAGTCGAAGGCAACGACGATTACCGATCATTTCTGCGAGGAGAAGATTACTGTGGATTACACGATGTCAGCCGTTATCGCAACACGGGAGCTTACGCGCACAAAACAAAATGGAACGACTTCCGTGGTAGAGGCGCGTCTCGGAACGCCTATACTCCATGTCAATGATGACGGCCAAGCCTGGTATTGCACCGTTCAGGTTCTCGGAATTGAGAATGACGAGGTGCTCGCTGCGTTTGGCGAGGACTCAATGCAGGCACTCCACTTGGGGCAGATACTGGCCGGCGTTCTCCTTGCAACCTCACGGTTTTCCGCAGAAATCGAAGATAACGAGAACAACTTCTTCTTTCCTCCCGCCCCGCAGTTGGAGGCCGACTGACTTTATCTTAAAGGTCATCATGACGACATAGACTTACGGATCATGAGGGCACCCTGTGGCTTTCCCACACATTGGTAGGAGAAGCCTTGTTGCTTGGCGAACTTCAAGACGATCCTATTGTGATCTTCGAACGCTGCCTGGAGGTTCACTATGTTCCTACCCTCGGGAACCGTCACCTTTCTTTTTACTGACATCGAAGGCTCGACCAAACTGTGGGAAACTCGCCCCGAGGCGATGCGTCTGGCTCTGGAACGGCATGACACGCTGCTGCGCCAAGCGATCGAGGAAAATAGGGGCGTCGTCTTCAAGACCGTCGGCGATGCCTTCTGTGCCGTCTTCGCGACTGCTACCGACGCTCTGAAGGCCGCGCTTACCTCCCATCTGCTTCTGCTCAACGAGGAGTGGGTCGAGACCGGGCCGTTGCGGGTGCGCATGGGACTGCATACTGGGGAAGCCCACGAACGCGACGGCGACTACTTCGGCCCCACCCTCAATCGTGTGGCGCGCTTGCAAGCCATCGGGCATGGACAACAGACCCTCCTGTCCCATACCACATACCAGCTTGTGTATCAAAACCTGCCTGCAGAAGTGACACTGTTGGCTATGGGGCAGCACTCCCTCAAAGACCTACTGGCTCCCGAACAGGTTTGGCAGCTACAGCACGCTGCTCTTCCCCTCACGTTCCCACCGCTCAAGTCGCTGAACTATCTGCCCACCAACTTGCCACGCCAGATGACCTCCTTCATCGGTCGCGACCAGGAGATGGCGGAGATGAAGCGGCTTCTGCCTTTCACACCACTGCTGACGCTGCTGGGAAGTGGCGGTGGGGGCAAGACCCGCCTGGCTTTGCAGGTAGGAGCCGACGTGCTGGACCACTACAAGGAAGGGGTGTGGCTGGTGGAATTGGCGGCCCTCTCCGATCCAAACCTAGTGTCCCAAGCAGTGACAGCCGCGTTAGGGCTGCGTGAGGAGCCGAACCGTTCCCTGCTGCAGACTCTTCAGGACTATCTGCGGGAGCGACAACTTCTGCTCCTCCTCGACAACTGCGAACACCTCCTCGGCGCCTGCGCCTCTCTGGCGGATAGTCTCCTCAAGACCTGTCCTCAACTGACCATTCTGGCCACCAGTCGCGAGCCACTCGGCATC
>JBBQPO010000112.1:0-18346 GCA_038217285.1 Chthonomonadales bacterium | reverse complement strand
GTGACCGTGACCTAAAATACGCCTCCAGTTCTTCCTGACGGCGGAGGGGAAAGTCGCCGCCGTAGACACCGTTCAGCCCTAGATTTCATGACAACGGCAGCATGTTCATGCGTCCTCCGCCCGGAACAGGTCTGTCGAATGGTCATCGTGTTTAGCGAAGAGAACGAGTTAACTCTTCACCCTCTCTGCTCTTGCAGATGGAGCTTCAGGGCGAGAACGGCCACTTCCTTGGCTTTGGCCTCCACCTCCACCGTAATATCAAGAGGTCGCCAGCACGAGGGGATGTCGGCGATATCGATGAAATCGTGATGACGTCGGGGCCTCGGCCCGTTCCAGCCTTCGAGAGGACTGGAGATATGAAACAACGGCTCCCGATTCCAGGTGGCCAGCGCCTGCGCCGTCGCTTCTTCTATAGACATTCCGTCTGGGTGGACCCGATGGTGATGCACATCGTAGACAAGCGGCAGCCCCTCGGCGCGGCACAGGGGCAGGAGGTCGGCAGGGGAGTAAGTCGTGTCGTCGTTCTCGAGCGTCAGGCGGCTTCTGACGGTGGAAGAGAGGCGAGCAAGGTTGGCGGCAAAATCGGCGAGCGCCTTCGGCTTATCCCCATACGCCCCGCCTCCGTGGATATTGAGGACATCGGCGCCGACCCACGTCGCGACTTCGGCCTGATACTCCAGTTCTCGCACCGAAGCTTCGACGACCTCGGGCCGCTGCGAGTTCAACACCACGAACTGATCGGGATGGAAGCAGACCCTCAGACCATGCTGCGTTGCGAACTCCCCGGCGTGACGGAAGCGACGGACGATCTCCTCGCCTCCAGGCAGATCGCCCATCTCATATCCGACCTGGGGATGCGTCTTGAGAGGAAGGATCTGGCTGTTGATGCGAAAGCTGCCGATGCCGTGTTCGGCGCAGAAGCCGAGCGCAGCCAACAACGCGTCGGCATTCGTGGCGCAAAGGCGGGCGAGCTTGTCAAGCGCATCGGCACGGGCCATACGGCTGAGAGCGGTCGCCGTCGTATCAACAAACTTGATCGGCTGGTCGCGAAAAGTGCAGCAAAGTCCGAGACGTATCATATATCGTCCTCTCGTTCCGTCCCCTTATGGTTCTGTCTATCGTACCCTTTTCGGCCGGTTTTCACGATAGCGAACGAATACCGGGTGGATTGCAGTGTCAGTCAGTTCTCCTAGCAACAGTGCCTCGAAAGGCGCTGTTTCCATGCCTGATTTAACGTGCCCCAGTGGCAGACGGGTGAGTGACTTCTACCGACGTCCTGCGCGGCCTATTTTCCGACCACCACGATAGAGAACGAACCCGGCAACATCGGGCCCCGGTTGCCGCGTCCACCCGCCGGTGCGGGGGTCGTTGGCGGCGCATACTCGGCCGCAATGAGCAGAACCTTGCCTGTTTTGTTGTCGATGGTCATTGTCTTTGCGCCCGGCATGGTTTTGACGGTCTGCGCCACCGCAAAGCTTGTCGGCGAGTTCTCTTTGATGATCGTCAGCGTACCGTCGCCCTGAGAGCTGAAGCACTCCATCGTTTTGGCGTTGAACCCGGCGCCGTCACAGCCGCGCCCGATCGGGACATCGCCCAGATACTTGCCGTCGTTGGCATCGAGCATGACCATGACCTGCGGGTTCCGGCAGGCTACAAACAAGACATGGTTCTTGACATCGAGCGCCAGACCAGCGTTGCCGCCGCCCTTGCCGTTCAGGCTGTACTGCGTGGTGACTTTCATGGTCTTCGCATCCACCACGGCGACCGTGTCTTTATCTTCGATATCGACATAGATGTGGCCTTTGCCGTCCGTAGCGGCCTGTTCGGGCGCCCCCCCCAGATCGATCGTGCCGAGCACGGCGCCGTCCTTCGCGTCCAGAACGGTGGCGTTCGGCGCGCTGTGGCTGAAAACATAGATCCGATGATTAAACGGATCGGCCAGAATGCCGTCCGGTCGGCCCTCCACCGGGATGGTCTTGATGAGCGCCATCGTCTTTGTGTCCCACATCGCGACCGGGCTGCTGGAAGAAAAGCCATGATGGGACGGGGCGTCCGAGGCCGCGCCGCGCGCATTGGTCATCGGGATTTCACCGGCGGGTTCGAGCGTATCGAGATTGAACGCCGAAACCCGGGGCGCGGAACCACCGCGCGCAATGTACAACTTGCGTCCGTCGGAGTCCGCGTAGACGTAGTCGAATCCACCGTCTCCGCCGACTTTGGCGATCTTTAGCACACGGTAAGGGCCTTCGGAAGGGGCTTGCTGGGCCAGCCCGGTCACCGCGAACATCGCGAGTCCGGCTGCCACCGACGAGAAAAATAGTCGCATCGTTTGGATTCTCCACCACTCTGGTAAGCTCGATTGTCAATGTTTTGCCGGCAGTTACGTGGGCGGGCTTGCGTACTATAGTGCGCTCGACGCGAAGGGCCTTCTTCTGTTTGCGAGGGATTAGACGGACCATGCGAAGGATCGTTACGAGAATTTCCGGGCGGCGACTCCCCGCAAAGGAGGGCGCGAGCTGTCTTCCCCTCGACTCTAAAACGGCGCGGCAGACCGAACGTTACCGAGGAGAATAGGCACGGCGCGACGAACCTTTCTGTACTCCCGGTGAAACCATCCCACGGCGCTCTCGTCCCATCAATAGGGCAGCCGACTGCGGACCGCCATTTCGGACGGAAAAGGAATATCGTGAACAAAGCCAACAAACGCGCTTTTACGCTTATCGAACTCCTCGTGGTCATCGCGATTATCGCGATCCTCGCGGCCATACTCTTTCCTGTGTTTGCGCAGGCGCGCTCCCGAGCACGCCAAGCGGTCTGTATGAGCAATGAGAAACAGTTCGGCACCAGTATCCTCATGTACGTGCAGGATTTCGATGAAACCTTTCCCCGTGCGGTCAACAATGCGTCACCCGGCAAGAAGCTTCAGGTGAACAATGCGCAGCGTCTGCTGGGCGACAACGCCTTCGCGAATGCCGACCCGACTGTCGGCCGACCGGTGGGGTTCCTGTTTGCGTATATCAAAAATACGGCCATCTGGCGCTGCCCTCAGGATCCGATCTCGTACAATCCGGCGCTTCTCAATACCAACGGCTCACTGAATGTCGCCAATGCGGACAGCTACCATGTCAATCTCTATCTGACCGGCACGCAGGTAGACGGCATCAAAGAAACCACCTCCGGGGACGGCGTGCCCTATGCCCAGATCGGACGAAGCGCCCAGACGGTCCTGGCACGGGACGGAGACGCCAACGACGGTACGAACGTGGAGAACAACACCGCCATCGGGGGAGCGCTCGTTGGGGAGCAGTTCTATACACGCCATAGCGACCATACCCAGGCGAACCGCCATGCGGGGATTGGCAACTACCTGATGGTAGACGGTCACGTGAAGACATTGACCCCGGCAAATATAAGCCCGATGGAGCGCGACGACGACCCGCAAAACCCCTGTCCCAACTGTGCCGACGCCGTGAATCCGAACGCACAGGCATTCTTCAACCTGGTACCGTGACAACTCCTCCGTTCAGGGTATCTTTTGGGTGAGATGAAAAGCCATTTCAATGTCCAACACATCGCCTGCAAAACCGAGCTGGGACGAGCGATTTTTCGAGCTTCTGTTCACGGGTATTTTCGACTGTCTTTTGTTTGTCGTGCGACGCGTCGCCCGGGTCGTGCGGGCCGTTAAGACTAAAGTCCGCCTTTGGCGGACCAGACATGCGGGGCGATGCAGGAAGGGGGCACCGGTGGAGGAGGCTTTCCTGCGCGTCATCATTCGCAATGAGCAGGAAGACATACAACTCACTCTCAAACAGGGCATGGGAGCGGAGGCACTGTCGGCAAACGGTCTCTCGGCCCTGCATCTTGCTATCCAGTACCGACGGCTCGAAGTCGCTCGCCTGCTGCTGCAAGCGGGAGCCAATCCGGAAGCGCGTTACCCTCTGAGCGGGGAAACACCGCTGATCCGCGCAGCGCGGAACAACGACCCCGACATTGCATGGCTGCTGATAAAGTCGGGCGCAAAAGTGGATGCGCAGGGATTCACCGGTCTTACCGCGCTGATGTATGCGACCAATCAGGGGTATTTCGAGGTCGCCCGCTTGCTGTTGGAGAGCGGAGCCGATCCTAACCGAACCTCTCCCAATGGGCGCAGCGCGCGGGCGGATGCCCTGAAGTTCAATCGCAACAACGTCGCCAATCTATTTGAGAAGGGGTAAATTTCACGTTATGAACTCTCTGTCGGTCATTATTCCCTACAAACAGTTCGGGATGTGGATGTTCGACGACGTGCGCGTCGGGCTTGAGGGTGAGCTTTTCATCGCCGGGGCGGATGTGCTGCTTGAATATCTGACCGAGAAAATCCCTAACGCGGAAAAAGGCTTCCGGTTGTTGTTCTCGGTGACGCCGTTTCCGGGCTACTGGATGCGGTTGGAATGGATACGGGAAGACACGGAGATGCCGGGGAACTGGTATCGGTGGGCAGGAACGGACCTGGAAGGCTGGTTGTGTCCTGCGTTGTTCAAGTATTTTGCGGAAGCGCCCCTGAACCTCTACCTGAAAGCGGAAGCCCTGGAAACATAGGGGAGCCAACTGAAAGCCAGTGGTGCCATCTCTAGCGGCGTGGCGCGGTCTATTCGGGGTCGCTGGGGCGGAGGAGTTCCTGCGGATCAGTTTGCTGCGTGCTCTGGGCCGGACGCAGCAGGTTTTCCAAGCCCAAAGGGAAAGGGTTGGAGGCGCGGAGGAGGTGTTCACCGGGACGGGTCAATCCATTCGCTTCTCCTGCAACTCCAGCATTCGCAAGAGGGTGCGCACGCGCGAGTAGCCAGGGGGATACCGCCGTGCCTCCTGAATATCGAAGGCGGAGACATGGCCCCACGCATACCGGAAAACGGACGGGCACGTTGACGGACAATGCTCTGTATGCTATCATAATGCTATCAATAGATCGCACTGAAGGAGGCTCTCAGGATGTCGCAAGTACTTGTACGGGATGTGGACCTTGCCGTTATGGAGAAGCTCAAGGCACGGGCGCAGAGAAACGGGCGCTCACTGGAAGCAGAGGTGCGCGCGATCTTTCGCTCGACTGTCGCATCCGATCCTTTTGAGATGCGGGTTGAGGTGGAGCGGGTGCGCGCCCTGTTCGCAGGCCGCACATTTGGCGACAGCGTTGCGTTGCTGCGTGAGGATCGGGAGCGATGAGCGACATGGCGACGAGCGCGGGAGGGGAAGAGCAGTCCATGCGTCCTGTGGTCGTCGACGCCAGTGTAGCGGTAAAGTGGTTCCTGCCAGAGATTCATGCAGAGGAGGCGCTGCGCTTGCTTTCCCCCGGTCTCGTTCTCCTGATTCCCGACCTGCTCTACTCGGAGGTCGGCAACATCCTCTGGAAGCGGGTAAGAAGCGGCGAGATCACCCCGGACGAGGCGTCCGCGCTCCTACAGGTGCTGGGCGACCTGCCTTTAGTGGTGCATCCGTCCTGGCCACTCGTGATGTCCGCTATGGAGATCGCATGCAACACGGGGCGCACCGTCTACGACAGCTTGTACGTGGCCCTGGCTGTGCGCGAGAACGCACTTCTGGTGACCGCAGATGAGCGGCTATACAACGCCCTTCAGGGCGGTCCGTTGGAAACCTACCTGCTCTGGGTCGGGAATATAGAGAGACTCTTGCGACGCGCATCCTGACTTGAGGAAGGATTTCGCCCGTCTGGCTCTACCACGAGTCGGTGCCATCTGAAGTCTGCCTCTTGAAAGAAGAGCGCTCTACAATTTCTGAAAATCGATCCGTGTGTTTTTGCCGCCAAGCGCGCCGGCTAGTGGAGGACGCGGATACGATTGAAGGGAAAAAAGATAACGGAGGCTTTGCCGAGGACGCGCTTACGCTCGACGATGCCCCAAAAGCGGCTGTCACTACTATGGTTACGGTTGTCGCCCATCATGAAGTACTGGCCTGGAGAGAGCACGAGCGGCTCGCGTACTCCGAATATGGCCTCGCTGGGCTGCGGGTCATCTATAGGATGTTTGGGATCGAGGTAAGGTTCGACCAGCCGCGTAAATTCGGCCTGCCCGGGCTGTTTGCGATAGACCGCACCGTCGTGGACCCAGATCGTATCGCCTGGCAGACCCATGCAGCGCTTGATGAGGATATTCTCTTTCTGAGGTAATCCCCGATATTTGTCTTCCATATCCGCCTCTTTCGGCGCCTTGAAAACAACGATGTCGCCGTGCTGTGGGTCGCCCGTTCGGTAGGCCAGTTTGCTGACGAAGAGGTGGTCATGCACGGTGTCGGAATGATCCTCCCCAGTACCGAGATTATGGCTGGCGTCATGACCAAGCAGGGTCGGCTCCATCGATGCGGAAGGGATATAGAACGCCTGCACAAAAAAGGGGCGAATGATGAGAAAGACCAGAACGCCCGCGATGAGGAGCGATTCCAGAATCTCCGCAACGCTGCGCGCGGTCGGATGCGTCTCCTGCGGCTTGCCCGGTGGAGTCGTGACCTTGAGGCTCAACAGCACCAGTCGAAGCAAGGTCAACACCAGCGCGATGAGAAACACAGTGGCGACGTTGACGTTCGCCAGAAGTTCGGGAACTCCGGCATCAGAAGTGGAATGCATGAGATGACTTCTCCTCAAAAATAGCGTTCGGGTTTTGCTTTGCTCTCATCGGCAAGGATAGAGTATTATATTCAACACAAGGCCGTCACCTCTGCTCCTGCGGCAAAAGTGCTGGTTTGTGCTTCCCATCTGTGTTATCCTGACCGATTCTAACCAAGGAGGCTGCGATGCCCCGTATTGGACCTCATATCGATCCGCCCCTGGCCGACATTCCCGGTCTATTGACGCGTTCAGGTTATAACACGTTTCAGACAACGCTGCGGGATCCGCTCCGGCTCTCCAAAGACGGCATTCCGGATGCCGCCGATCAGGAGGCGTTCCGTAACGCCTGCGCGGCGACGGGGCCGCTCTGGGGAATCGTGCACGCCTCGCTGCTGACCAATCTCCCCTCGCCCGATCCTCGCATCCGCAACGGCTCGGCGAGCGCCCTGGTCGCCGATGCCACGCTCGCCGCGTCGCTCGGGCTGGCGGGCGTCTGTTTTCATGGCGGGTATCAGAAAGGCCATGCCCGTCGCGAGGCCGCGCTGGACGCTCTCGCTTACAAACTCCGCGACGTGCTGGGGCGTCTGCCGGTCGGGGCACGGGTTCTGCTGGAAAACAGCTGCGAAGGCACCGAACTGGGCCAGACCATCGCCGAACTGGGGCAGGTCGTGGCCGCCCTCGACGCTGATCCGGCAAAGTTGGGGCTGGTGCTCGACACCTGCCATCTGCACGTCGCAGGCTTCGATCTGGCGGCTCCTGATGCCCCGGAACGGTTGGCGGACGAAATGGAGGCCGCCGGTCTGGCACCCTACCTGACGGCCCTGCACCTCAACGATGCCCGCGAAGCCTGCGGCAGCCATCGTGATCGCCATGCCGTGCCCGGCACAGGCACCATCGGAGAGGGACTTCGCCGCCTGCGCGCCCATCCTCTGTTCGCTCCGGCACCCTGTATTTTGGAGATCGCGCGCTCCGAAGTGCCGCAAGCCATCGCCTTTCTCGAAAGCGATCTTTGATGGTCGTCAGGCCGCGCACCAGACCTCGCAATAGGAAGCCGATAATCCGAAACCAGGCCCACGGGGCGACGTAAAGGAGAATGAAAGCGATCTTTTAGGAGGGTCGCCACGGTTCGAGCCAAATCGACTGTACGGAGGCAGGTGAGCTATGGAAATTCAAGATTCGAAGCGAAGCGACCACATAAATCGGAGACGGCGAAGGGCTTTCTCGATTTTGGCGGTATTGGGCGTGGCCTGCATCGCAGTCGCCTGGACTATTTCCACAGCCCTCGTGCGCCACCATCGAAACTTGCGTCTGGCGGCGGCCGTGTCCCACGGAAATGAGGCGCTGGTGCAGGCGCTGCTGGCGGAGGGGGCGGATCCCAATGCTCCTGGCTACGAACCCTCCTTTACCCTACTCGATATTCCGCAGATCGTCTTCCAGAGGAAACGACCACGATCTCATGGATCGACCATCCTGATGTTTGCCGCTTTCCATCCGAACGACCGGATCGTACAGGCTCTGCTAGAGGCAGGAGGGGACGTCCATGCTCAGACCGACCAGGGAGTCACGGCCCTCGATTTCGCGATAAGTTCGGTATACCATCGCAATGTCGAACTGCTTGTGCAGCACGGTGCAGACGTGAACTACCGCGTTTTGGGCATGACGCCACTGATAGAAGTCATCGTGAATCATCGGCATGCGGCAGACCTCTCCTACCTTCTCGCCCATGGCGCGGATCCGAATAGGCCCAACAAAGACGGTTTGGTGCCGTTAACCTATGCGGCGGCGGCCGACAATCGGGAATCCATCCAGATCCTGCTGCGAGCGGGTGCACACGTGAACGCGGTCGGCTATCTGGGCCGAACAGCGCTTATGGCTGCTGCCGACAAGGGCCATGTGGAGGCCGTCGCCCTGCTTCTCAAGGCAGGAGCCGATCCAACCTTGCGTACCCAGTATGGCAAAACGGCAGAAGATCTCGCCGTCACCTACGGCCACAAGCCTGCCGCCCGCCTTATTCACAGTTATCGCTCTCCTGGCGGAAACCGCTGATCACCGCGCGACAACGCCTGGAGAAACGCTCTGAATAGACAATGCACAGAAGAACAGGTCGAACCGGAGGACGAGACGCACAGAAGGCGGCCGCTCTGGCGATCTCACGATTCGATGATGTGCGGGCTGTAGGGCCGCTGGCGGAGGCATTGGAGTTTCTAAAGTTTGAAGTAAGCACGTCGTGACCACGGTAGAACAGTCTTTGACCCGCCTGCTGCCGCGTCTGCAGGCGAGTGACTCCCGTCTCCTGAGCCCGATGCAGCGGGGCTGTCTGAACCGAGCTCTGTGGAGAGTAGACTGGTCGGTTCGCTGCTGCTGCGTCCTATTGAGGGGCCGACCGCACGGCCGGACACTCTGCTGCGCCCTGCTCTGCCTCACGCCTCTGTGGAACCTGCCGAACAACTTCTTCACCCCACCGATACCCCCTGACCCGCGGTGACTACATCCCCCTTGATTCATCAAGGGGGATTGGGAACATGGAGCCGCTAACAGTCAGAGCAACATTTGTGACGTTTAGTGCGGGCCCATGAGCTTGTAGTCTGAGAAGGGAACCAGGGACAGGAAGCCTCCTCCTGTGACCGTCGTCGGGTTCCCCGGAGCGAGTGGATTGAGATACCACACGTCCATTTGGTTCGTCGTCTGGTTCTGGAAGACGATGTCCGCCTTACCGTCTCCATTGATGTCGATGACCGCCTGCACCTTCCAGGCCGTCGGGGGCAAATAGACAACGCCGTTGATGTATTGAAACTGCGTGCCTCTCATGCGCCAGGCGACCACCTGGTTGTTGGTCTGATCCTGGAAAACGATGTCCACATTGCCATCGCCCTCGAGATCTCCGACGCCGACGACCTTGTAGCTGGCAGGCGGGATCTGCGGGATCGACACTCCGCCCGTTACCGTCGCGCCGTCCATAAACCAGATCACGAGCTGCCCCGTGCCCTGCTGCTGAAACAGAATGTCCGGCTTGCCGTCGCCATTGAAGTCGCCGATGCCCACCACCTTGTAGCCTGCGCCCGGCGGGAAGGAGAGCGCCTCCCCGCCGATGTAGGTCGTGCCCATCATGTACCAGATCACCACCTGGCCGGTTGTCTGGTTTTGAAACACCAGATCGGAGTTGGTGTCACGGTTGAAGTCCCCCGCTCCGACTACCTTCCAGCCCGGTTGGGGGACAGATCTGAGGGTGCTTCCGCCGATGATGTTGAGGACGTTGGTGAACCAGAGAGCGACGGTGTTGTTGGTCTGGCTCTGGAAGATCAGGGCGTTATGCCCGGAGTTGGTGAAATCTGCGGGCAGATGCGCCAGGATGTTGAGCGTGGCGTTCACGGTATAGCCGCTGTTGGTGGCAGTGATGGGGACCCTGGTGTTGACGAGGACGGGCGTGGTAGTGACCGTGAAGGTCGCGGAGGTCGCGCCTTCCGCGATGGTCACGCTGTTGGGGAAGAGGGTCACGCCGGAGATGCCGCCGCCGAGGGTGAAGGCGACTCCTCCTGCCGGGGCGGGTTGGGCCAGTGTGAGGGTTGCGGTCGCAGGCACTCCTCCGACGACGGTCGCGGGATTGAACACCAGGTTGGCCTGGAAAGGATTGAGGGCCGGGTTGGCGGCCAACACGACGGTTGCATCGAGGCGAGTGTAGACGATATTGGCGTTGTCAGGTGTGTAGGTCAGCGAGGTGATGTTCTGTGTTTCGTTGATGAAGTCACCGAACAAGCCGCCATCCGATACTCGCCAGAAATAGAGGTGCCAGAAAATCGGGGAGAGGGGAAAGAGGGGGGCGAGGGGGGAGAAGGCAGCGGTGGCAAAGGACTGTCCGTCCGGAGCGAAGGCGACATTGCCGACATAACTGCCATTGGGGAGGATCCGGAGTTTCGTGCCGTCTGCGACGTTCCAGAGGATGGCCGTACCGTCTGCGCTGCCCGAAAGCAACTTGGCGCTGTCCGGAGAGAAGGCTAGAGAGTTTACGACATCGGTATGACCGGTGAATGTGGAAAGGAGGCTGGAGTCGGCAAGACGCCAGAGGTAGACGTTGGAGGCCCCGACCCCGACCCCGGCCCCGGCCAGCAGTTTGCCATCCGGCGAAACCGCCAGAGCACGGACTTCGCCTGGGCTGCCGGTAAGTGTGCCGATTTTGGAACCGTCGGAAGCCTTGCGAATAGTAATAGCGCCTTGCGAGTCGCAGTGGAAGAGTTCCTTGCCATCACGAGACCAGGCTACGGCATACGGCGCAAAGCCTATCTGTACCTTCACCTGGAGGACCCCATCCGATAGGCGCACGACACGCAGTGTGTTAAGGTCGTCGGTAGCGGCGATAGTGGTGCCATCCGGGGAGAGTGCCATGGTTCCAAGCCGGCCAAAACTGGGTGCCAACGATTCGAGCGCGCCCGTGCCGGTATTCCAGATAGTGCGGTCAAATCCGACGCTGACGACATGCGCGCTGTCAGGCGTAACGCCGACAAGGCCGTTTAGTTCCAAAGTCAGCGATCGGGCTATAGAGAGATCGGCGCTATTATAGAAGGTGACAGCGGGGTCCTGACCGACCGCCATCAGATAGGTTCCATTCGGTGTGTAACTTACGGCTATTGCCGCTGTTGGGACAGGTCCCAGTGTGGCGCTATGCAGTAGCGCGCCGGTGGCAACATTCCAGGTCTGTACCTGCGAGACTCCTGTCGCGAGGACGCTGCCATCCGGAGAGAACGCCAGGTCATCGGTCAAGCGGGAGGCCGAGTGGGGGATCGAGTGCAGCAACAGACCACTGTTGGCGTCCCAGAGACGAAGAATCCCATCATCGCTGGTGGAGGCCAGGGTATGGTTGTCGGGCGAGAAGGCGACGCTGTCGATAAAGTTGGTGGCGCCGATAAAGGTATGCAGCAGGGTGCCATCGGCCGTATTCCAGAGACGCACGGTAAAATCATTGCTGCCTGAGACAAGACGCGCGCCGTCCGGTGAGAAAGCGAGCGGGCCGACAGAACTCGTGTGTCCGGTGAGAGTCGTGAGAATACTGCCGTCCGTTGCGCTTCGAAGGTGAATGTCATTCGAGCCGAGGATACTTTCAGCGATTTTGGTGCCATCCGGTGACCAGGCCAGCGCATCCGTGTGATTCGAAACAGCCCAGGAGAGAAGCAGAGCCCCATCGGAGATCCGATAGATACGGTTGGAGAGGCTGTTATCGGTGAGGGAGGTCATGGACCCGACCACGATTTTCGTTCCATCCGGTGACATAGCCAATGCACTCACCTGGGAGTAGGGTCCTTTGTTATCGATCGTGCGTAGGAGGATACCGTCGCTGGTGCGTCGGATCTTGATCGTGTTATCCAGGCCCACCGTGACAAGAGTAGTTGTGTCCGGAGAAAGAACGGCCTGAACGGTAAGGAAATGAATGCCGTGCATCCACTTTATATCGGGACGATTCTGTGCCTTGACGGGTTGCGTGCCCAGGAAGGATAAGAGAAGGACGAGAGTGAGGAGACCGATCAGTCTCCCCAGTGCGCGCCTTGCAGCGGGCAGCGGGGCATAAAAAAAAGAATGCACCATGACTTGTATACTCCTATAGCCGATTATAGCATAGTACCTGCTTTCTCGTTCCATTCTGCCTGCGCAGGGTACGCTAGAAAGGAGTCTGGCGAATGAGGGCGGAATGAAGCAGCAGCGAAACGACGACGGACGTCGGAGGAACAGGAAGTCGATGGAACAGGCAAGCCGGAGAAACGACGCGCAAGAGGGAGAGGGGATCCTCCAACCAACGAGGATGGAAAGCGTTGGAAGAAGGAGAGGGGGGCGGCGAACTGCTTCTTTCATGGCAGCGGTTCTAGGGATCGCCGCCGTCTTGTTCTGGCCCGTCTACCTGGCGCTTCGCCAGGAACGACTCGGTAACGCCCTCCTGACTGCAATCCGGCAGAAGAAGAGTGCCGCCGTGACCGCCCTCCTGGAGCAGGGAGCCGACTCAAACGCCCGGGAGAGTCACTATGTCAGCCTCTCTTTGTGGCAGCGCCTGACCAACCTGTTCGACCGCATGTCCAACAGTACGGAGGGCCAGAATCGGGAGGCCTCCGCCTTGACGCTAGCCGTGGAACAGGACGACACGGTGAGCGTACGGGCGCTGCTGGCACGGGGGGGCTCCGCTGGAAGATGGCGACGAACAGGGAGAGACGGCGCTCTGGCATGCGGCGCTGAGGAATGAACAGGAGATTGTCGCCGATCTTCTCGCCCGGCTTGCCGATCCCAATCACGCCGATAGTGTCGGAAAATGGACGCCTTTCGCCGCCGCCGTCCACCGCAATGACATTCCGATGGTGGAGGCGATGTTGGCGAAGGGCGCCCATGTCAATCCTTCTGTCGGTGAGCCGCCGCTGCTGGTCGCTCTGGAAACAGATCCGCTGAATACGGACGCGCCCGATCTGACTATGCTGCGGCTGTTGCTCGCCCGAGGCGCGAATGCGAACGTACGTGACGCGCAAGGCCGAACCCCCTTAGCCCTCGCGCGGGCGACGCGTAATCGCGCCGTTATTCACCTGCTGGAGCAGCACGGAGCACGGCGTTAGGCGGCGTTGCCCGTTTTCAGGACAGTTCCGTTCCCTCCAGAGTCTGCACACGGGCCGCGAAGACGCCCGCGAACGTCAAAACCCGTTTCAGCCTCTTATGGACGCTGCAATGGCGACCGCCATTCAGCGCATCCTGATGCAGGGCCTGCCAACGCTTACCGGTTCAGCGCTGCCGCCGGAGGTGATCGCCGCTGCAGCAAGCGGGGCCATCTGCGGTGCCGTGAAACAGTGATTCTCCACGCCTGGACGTTCGTCGGCGGAGGAGATCATTTCGCCTGTGCTCGCTCTGATTCTGCCGATGCTGGAGCAGGCAGGCGCGCTACAGACCGTCCACCGGAACGTTGTAAGCGCGGAATGCGTCTGTAAATGGAGAATGCCGCTGTGAAATGGGGCGAGGTATGGCGGCTCTCTGCTGCGGCATAGGCCAGCGACCAAAAGGGATTCCGCACGGTCGTGCCGAAACAAGAGGGACGAGAAGGATTTAGTGCGCGTGATTTGTGCAGGGAGGTCGGAGTTGAGGAAGAAAATTTTCGGACGGTTGGCTTGTGCGTCGGTCGTAGCGCCGATAGCGATGCTGGCCGGATGTGGCGGCGGGGCGCAGGACTATGGCAGCGGCCTGACGCGCAGCCTGGGGGGCGACATCGGCAGCAGTTATAACGGCTCTCTGGCGGGACGTTACGGGAACGGAGGGCAGGGTGCCAACGGCAGCCCCGTCAGTGCACTGGAGCGCGGTGCGTATCCCCGGCTGGAAACGTCGTTCGAGCTGGCGAGTCTGCCCGGCGATCCGTTCGACTATGAGAAAGTCAATGTTCAGGTCACCCTGCGCAAACCGGACGGCGGCACCGTGCAGGTTCCGGCTTTCTTCGACGGCGGCAAGACCTGGCGCATGCGCTTCACTCCGACGCGGCCAGGCGCTTATGCGCTGGTCGATGTAAAGCTGAATCGCGAGACAGCGCATGAGGAGAAGCTGGAGAAGAAAGAGTGGACGGTCAACGGCAGTCCCAAGCCCGGCTTCGTCCGCCTCGATCCCGGCGACCACAACCGCTTCGTCTTCGACACCGGTGAGCGGTATCTGCCCCTCGGGCACAATCAGGCGTGGCACAACAAAGGGCTGCCCGAGATCCCCGAGTTGTTCGGCAAGATGCACGCTGCCGGAGAGAACTGGTCCCGTGTCTGGATGACGCATTTCGACGGCAAAAACCTCGACTGGCCCGAGACCGCCAAAGCGGACAAGGCCGCCATCACCATAGATCTGGGCGTCGCCAAGAAGTGGGACGGCATCGTGGAGGGCGCGGAGAAGAACGACATCTATTTCCAGTGGGTGCTGCAGCATCACGGGCAGTACTCCAGCGCGAGCGGCTATAAGTACTCCCACAACGTCAACCCCAACTGGGAACAGAACCCGTACAACGTCAAGAACGGCGGTTTCCTGAAGAACCCCGAAGATTTCTTTACCGATCCCCAGGCACGTCTGCTGACCAAGCGCAAGCTCTACTATATCGCGGCGCGCTGGGGCTACTCGCCGAATATTCTGGCCTACGAGCTATTTAATGAGGTCGAGTTCACCGATGCGGCGCAGGGCAAGCTCTGGGACGACATCGCGCTCTGGCACCGCGAGATGGCGCTGTTTCTGCGCCAGTTCGACGGCAACCGCCATCTGCTGACCACCAGCTCCGCGCCCTCCATCGCCGCCGACAGCCCGATATGGGAGACGGTAGACTACACGCAGACGCACACCTACCCGACCGATCTGCTGACGACCCTTGCGACCCCGGAGACGACCACCGGCAAAAAGAAGACCGACAGGCCGGGCTTCGTCGGCGAGTTCGGGCCGAAAGAGTTGAAGGACGACGGCGCGGGCCTGCATCTCGGGATCTGGGCGGGGCTGATGAGTGGCCACGCCGGGGTGCCGGAGTACTGGGACTGGGACACGGTCGAGAAACAGGATCTCTACAGCCACTATCTGGCGATGTCGGGCTTTCTGACCGCCTCCGGTTTCGCCAACAAGGGCGGGCTGACAACAGTGAATCCGGTTGTGGAAACCACGCAGCGGGCCGCGCTCCGCTTCGCGCCGGGCGGCGGCTTCGGCAGCGCGACGCAGAACGAGTTCGTGGTGGGCGCGAGCGGCGTACCGGCCGGGATGGATCGCTTTCCGACCTTTATTCAGGGCAAGACCCATGCCGACATGATGCCCAAACCCCTGACGCTGCAGGTCAGCTACGCGCAGCCGGGCACCTTCGCGGTTTCGGTCGCGCAGGTGGCGAAAGCCGGGGCGCATGTGAAGTTGAGCGTCGATGGCAAGGCGTCGGAGCGCGACTTCCCGACTGCTGCCACCGACTATAGCCCGAAGGCGGCGGAGGCGACACTGACGGTAGAGGTGCCTGCGGGCGCGCATACGATCACCGTGGAGAACACGGGCAAAGACTGGTTCGTCGTACAGCAGTTTGCGCTTTCCAACTACGTGTCGGCGCTGGGAGCGCAGGGGCGGGTAGGGAAGGACTACGCGGCGGTCTGGGTCTACAACCGCGCCACGGTCGATACCCCCCTGGCACAGACGAAAGAGACGACGGGGATCAGCGGTCAGTTGCAACTGACTGGCCTGCAAGCGGGCAAGTATCGCGCGACGTGGTGGGACACCTACGCGGGCAAATCGCTGGATGCGACGGATCTAAGCGTCACCAGTGCGAAGGAGGCGGTCGCTCTGGCGACTCCGCCCATCGTTCGCGACGTTGCACTCTATGTGGTGCGCGCCGGTACGCCTCCCCCCGGCTCCTCCCGAGGCCGCAAGGGCAAGGCCACGAAGGGCGCTGTCACGACGAGCGCCTCGCCGGTTCTGCCCGGAACAACGATCGTTCCCGCCGCCGCAGCCCCTCCGGTCGCCCCACGCTAAAGCAGCCGAAATCACGGAGATGTCTTGACAGGACGCGGATAGTCTGTTATATTATCAGCAGCAATCCGCGCCTGTAGCTCAGTGGATAGAGTGCTTGCCTCCGGAGCAAGAAGCCGTTGGTTCGAATCCAACCAGGCGTATTTTGGGGATGCGTCCCCGGTATGAGTAGACTTCTCTAACTCTTGACCGACAGGGTCAAAGCCGAACCTTGCACCGTTCGCCTCCTCCCGATTGACCACTCGCAGTATAGACCGAAAACCGGAAAAGGTGTGCAGCCTTTTCCACATAGAAAAGACGGAGAGGCATTCAATTGCCTCTCCGTCTTTTGCTTTCGTAGTCTCCAGCGTAGGCCGTAGTGACTCCATAGTGGCACAGATGTATACAGGGATGTCAGCGAATGATGCGCTTTCGGCGTTTCAGGAAGAGACTCCCGGAAACGGTCATGCCGATGAACATGGCCCAGGTGCCGGGCTCGGGTGTGGCGGTGAAGGTGAGTTGCGTGACTCGGGTGGACCAGGAGTTGGAGGCCTCGGCGAACTCCTGTACTGTCCAGAATGAATGGGGATCGGTCGGGTCCAGGCTGGTCGCACTGTAGTCGCCCCAGCGCTCGCCATCACCGCCAAGCAGATGATAGTTGTTCACCGTGCCTGCATGGAGTACGAAGGGAGCCCCGAAGTTGAGAAGCCCACCGGACGTCGTTCCAGCAACGGCATAGGTGCTTGTATCGCCTGCCGCTCCCGTGGTGTTATCGCCGGATCGCGTGAACCCGATAATGGCTTCTCCGAACGTGTTGACCGATAGGGAGGGGTAGAAGTAGTCGAAGTGCGGGCTCGCAATCGTGCCCTCCTGAACCACGGCGTTGGTGGCCTCGTTGAAGACACTCCACCGGATGTCCGTGAAGCCGGTGACGGGGTCACTGATGCTGTGAGCGCCATAGAGCAGATTGCCAACCTTATAGACGGTCCCGCTAAACCGACTGTCCGAGTTATCCAGTTGCCGCGTACCATCCGGCTGGTGGCCCAGATTGGGATCGCTGGTCGTCTGCACATTGATTACGGTAGTGGATCCCAGCGTAGCCGCTCCCGGCCCGGCCACATTAAAGATGTTGGTTCGGTCCACTTTGCTGAAGAAATTGGCGTCAGCCGCCAGGATCGAGGCGTGCCCATTGGAAGCGCCGTAATCGATCGCCGCCTGAAGCGTGAACCCAAGAGAGGCGCTGGGGTTCACGAAAGTCGTCTTGTTGGTTGCGGTCGGTGTCGCCGCAAGCAAGTCCGATTTAGGGATGGAAGTAATGGAAACACCGGAGAAAGTTCCCGTGCTGCTGGTGAAGTTGTTGGTCGCGACATAGAGGCCGTCTGCATTGACTCCCACGGTAGGATAGTCCCCAAAGCCGGAGTTCGCAACGTAGGAAGTAGCTTTCCAGCCCGCCGTAGGATCGGAGGTGTTCGAGCGGGCGACCAATACGGAGTTGCCGGTGGCCGCTGTCGTGATTTCGACAGCGAACCAGCGCTGACTGGCGTGGTCAAACAGGATGCGCGTATCACTCAGACCCGTCGTAATGCTAAGGCCGGCGTTCTGCCAGAAAGTCGTGTCGGAAATTTTTGCGGTTGCCAGGGAGCCATTACTCTTGTTGAAGATCGCGAACTTCCCGTTGGTAAATTCGACATAATGGCTCAAGCCGACCGCTCCGTCGGTATCGGGTGGCGTTACGCCAACCCCTTCCGAAAAGGCGTTCCCCGAGAAATTCTGACCAATCACGACCTGAGCATGAACGGCGTTGGCAGCAAACAACCCTATTAGGCTACAGGCTCCGGAAAGATACCGGGCAGACCGAAGATAAGATGACATGGGGATTCTCCCTTCCGAATGCAGAATGTCTTTTGCTGGATTTCATCATAAACAAAAACCATCCGGCGTTCCAGTGGAGGACTATCGGTTGGCAAAAGGTCTGATGTTTCAGGAGACAGGGAGACAATTCGACCTTCGGTATCGGACTTCCTTCTTTCACGATAGGCGTGGTGGTAGGCCAGGGCAGGAGGCAAAGGGCATGAGTCGTGAAATATCGCCCGCAAAAAGCCGTTGGTTCGAATCCAACCAGGCGTATTTTTAGCGAGCCCCCCGTACAATTCTGCTACTCCATTCGACCACCAACAAGAAAACGGGCAAAGAGAGACGGGTCTGTCCCAAGACCAAGAATGACTACTTTCGGGAAATGGTAGCCTGCTGTCTCAAAAACCAACTCCCCTTTCGCTATGTCCTCGCCGATAGCTGGTTTAGTTCGGT
>JBBQPO010000111.1:0-18455 GCA_038217285.1 Chthonomonadales bacterium | reverse complement strand
GTATCTGATTCAGGCAACGGGCATCACTCTCCGTCATAAACGGCAGGAGATTGAGGAGTTTGATTCGCACGATCTGTCGTATCCGACGATTCGGCCACGAGAGCGCTTCGAGCAGCGGGCCGATCCAGCGCTTGTCATAATCCTGTAAAGTCAGCGCCGCTTGCATCCGATCCAGGTTATGGAGGCTGCGATTGTAGAGAAGTATGGCCGGCAGAAGGGGGGTGGCAAGGTACGGGGCGCCGCTGTGGGGGTCCATGCAAAGGAGGAGAAGCAGGGCCGCAGAACTCCATACCCCGATATCGCCGACGGTTCGCCGGAGAGGCTGTACGCGATGTTCTGCAAGGCGTTGGATAACACTGGCCATCACATCGTGCATCTCGACCATCGTCTCGATGTCCGGCTCGGTAAGGGCGCCCGTTTGCCACTGGCGGTGAGACGCCAGCAACGTCTCTTCGCCGGGCTGCTCGAATATCTGTTCGTTTGACATCGGTTCGTCCTCGCGGCTAAGTCTCTATAGTATGTCCGACGAAATGGAAATCGGGGAGGTTTCGCGTGAAATCCTCCCCGACAACCATGTTTTGGGCTGTGGCCGTTGGGCCGGGCGATCACTGATCCTGAACCAGGATCTCCTTCTTATAGCCGCCACGCGATTTGTCGTACACGAAGATCGCGATGAAGATGAAGAGCAGGATAACCGGCAGGATGACGAGAACGTTCAGGCCCGCGTTTCCTCCGACTACCTGCGCGTGCGCCCACTGAGCCGCCTCCGGTGTGCCTGCCGGTGCTTTGCTGAAGACTTCTAACTGGGCCGGTGTCGGATTTGTTAGATTCACGGCGGCGTTAATGCCCTGATCGTAGTATTTTCCGACGATGGGCAGGAAGACGGCGGTCGAGAGCATTCCAGTGCCGCCCATGATCGACATCCCCAGTGCGCCGGTACGAGGGAACCGCTCCGAAACGACGCCAAGCATCGTCGGCCAGAAGAAACAGACGCCGACCGCGAAGATAACCGAAGCCACCAATGCGGAACTGCCGTTCGAGGCTTTGCTCAGCATGAACATACCCGCCGCTGAAAAGGCCGCGGATCCGATCAGCATCGCGACCGGCGAGATGCGATGGACGATGTCTCCGGCGAACGCGCGGCCGATAGCCATCAGGCCATTGATGAGGACGAGGAACAGGATCCCGTTCCAACCGGTTGTGACCGTCAGAATAGTGGGTAGCCACTGGCCAGTAACGAGTTCCGTCGCGGAGGAGAACAACATACAGACCAGGAAGACGAGGAAGAGTGGGGTCGCACAGGCTTTGAACATGTCAGCTGCCGAGACGCCCGACGCAGACCGCTCCGTTTTCGGAAATTTCTTGCCGAAAAACATGAAGCCGTAGATGACCAACGGCAGTACCATCGTCAGCATCTTAACCTGCCAGCTATGGTCGGCACCGCCGATGCCAAGCTGATCGATCGCATACGCCAGCAGGCCGCCGATGACGATCCCACCGGGAAACCACATATGAAAGCGGTTGAGGCGCTTGATCTTCTCTTCAGGATAGAGCGTAGCGATCAGAGGATTGCAGGCAGCCTCGACCAGACCGTTCGCCAGGCCGAATGCGAGCGTTCCGAGGAACAGAGTCATGAATACATTGGTCGCGCCGAATGACCCGGCAAAGATCGTGGTGACAATACCGACGGTATGTCCGATGAAGGCCAGGGTAAGCAGCTTGCCCATTCCAACGACATCGCACAGCCATCCGCCGATAATGGTTGTAATGGCGAATCCCCAGAACGCAGTACTGGTAATGAGACCCAGTTGTTCGTTCGTCAGGGCAAACTGTTTGCCGAGTTGGGCGATGATAGCGCCACGGATGGCGAACGACATGGCGGTGACGATGAGCGAGATGCAACTCGCCCAGAAAAGCTTTTCGCGCCGGGCGACCCAGTAGTCGCTGACGGCGCCGGTACTGCTGTTACCTTCGATGGTTTCACTGCTCAAAGCGTGTCCTCCTTCCCTGGTAGGGAGAAATATCGGTACTGTCGATGCTCCCGTCCCTCATTGCCGGACGGGCTGGAACACAGGGGACTAGAGCGTCCGGCCCATGGCGGCGGCGATCTTCGCCGATTCGTTCATCAGTTCCTGAAACTGCGCGGGAGTCAGGGACTGCGCGCCGTCGGAGAGCGCCTCCTTCGGACAGGGATGTACTTCGACAATCAGCCCGTCGGCTCCTGCCGCGAGACCTGCGCGCGACATTGCGGTGACGTAGCGGGCGATCCCGGTTCCGTGGGATGGATCGACGATGACGGGCAGATGCGAGATATGTTTGAGTACAGGCACGGCGTTCAGGTCGAGCGTATTGCGCGTGTAGGTCCTATCCAGTGGATGAACGCCCCTCTCGCACAGCATGACGTCGGCGGTGCCGTGGTGGAGAAGATATTCCGCCGCGAGCAGGAACTCATCGATAGAGGCGCTCGGGCCGCGTTTGAGCATGGTCGGATGGCCGGATTTTCCGGCGGCGATCAGCAGGGGATAGTTCTGCATATTCCGCGCGCCGATCTGAAGAATGTCGGCATGCTCCGCGACCGCGCGGACGTCCTCAGGCGAGATGACTTCGGTGATGGTCAGGATGCCCAGTTCGTCTCCAACCTCTTTTAGGATCTTGAGACCATCCATTCCGAGGCCCTGAAAAGAGTAAGGAGAGGTGCGGGGCTTGAAGGCTCCGCCGCGAAGCACCTTCGCACCTGCGGCCTGGACGGCATACGCGGCGGCGAGGAGCTGCTCTTTGCTCTCGACGGAGCAGGGGCCTGCCATCACCACGCACCGGCTGCCGCCGATCTCAATGCCTTTGATCTTCACGACCGTATCGACACGGTGAAATTCGCGGGATGCCAGTTTATAAGGCCGGCTGATCTGGACGACATGGTGGACGCCGGGGAGGGCCTGGAGGCTCTGCGTGAGGGGCTCACGCACATGGCTGGGGATAGCGCTCGCCACACCGATGGCGATATGTTCGTCACCGGGGAGTCGGAGCGCCTGCAAATGGTGATCTTCTATGCGTTGGATCACCTCTTCGATCTGTTCCGCCGTTGCATCGGCGTTCATTAACACCATCATTGTGTCTATCCTGTCTTCTCGTGTGGCGACCGCCATTGGTCGTTGTGGCTATTCGCCTTTGCAGAGAGGAAATCCTTCCTGTGATCCGATGTTTCCCCGTCTGCTTGCAACGGCACTTGCGCCGTGTGCCGTTTTTTGCTATACTGCGTACAACTCGATCCCTATAAGGAGCAATATGACTCGCGCGCCGCAGGCAGTGACGGACCCGATCGAGCGCTCCTCACGTTATCGGGGCCACGTGATCGGGATAGTTCGCCCCTGGTTGACACTGTTGCTTGTCTGCGCGCTTTTCTCCCTGCATCCTGTGTTTCGGACGACCTTCTGGACGCGAGACTATCTGCCGGACGTCTTTCAGCAGTCGGGCCGCAATATCGTTCTGGCCGTCGGGATGTCCTTTGTCGTCATGACCGGCGGGATCGATCTTTCCGTCGGCGCGGTGCTCGCGCTGGCAGGCGTCGGGCTGGCGATGGCGCTCTCCGGGACACCTGCCGTGCCGCACTGGCTGGCCTTTGTCGCGGCGTTTCCACTGGCATTCCTCACGCTAGGCTTTGTGCGGCGGACGCTCGCTGCGCGTTCGGCCTCGATACCATTTGCAGCCATCGTTTCGCTCTTCGTCCTGGCAGAAGCGGCTTTCGGATTCGTGCTCGTGCAGGCTCTGCGTGGGGGACTGCGGGTGGAAGGCGCTATCGGCTTCGCACTGCTCATCGGCGTCGGCTGCGGGCTGTTGAACGGCCTGGTGGTCTCCGTGGGGCATGTCCCGCCGTTTGTCACGACGCTGGGAATGATGAGTGTGGCGCGGGGCCTGACGCTCTACGCGACCAACAGTCAGAGCGTCGCCGCCGATTTTCCGCGCCTGCGTCTGCTGGGGGAAGGGACTCCTCTCCTCCTCGTTACGCTGGCGGTGGTAGCGGCGGGCAGTCTGCTGTTAAAGCGCGCTCAGGCCGGACGTTATATGCTGGCGATAGGCGGCAATGAACAGGCGGCTCGCCTGACGGGAGTGCCGGTAGAGACGTACAAGACGCTGGCCTATATGCTGGCAGGGCTGGGGGCGGCCCTTGGAGGCGTCCTGGTCGTGGCGAAGTTTGGGACCGCAAACACAGGCGCAGGCACAGGGGCCGAACTCGACGCCATCGCGGCGGTCGTTATCGGCGGGACGTCGCTCTCCGGAGGGCAGGGCTCCATTCTAAATGCCCTCGTCGGTGCCTTGACCATCACCGTTATAACGTCCGGTCTCGTCCTGGTGGGGATCGAGGTCAATCTTCAGCAGGTCATTTTGGGCGGTATAATCGTCCTAACGGTGTTTATCGATCAGTTACGAAAGCGACGAGGATAGCAGAGGCAGAGCGCTGCACTGGTCCGGGACGTCGCAGGAGGTTGAACGCGTGCGAAGATCCGCTTTCTGTCTGTTAGCGCTAGGCGTGATGTTGGTCGGATGTGGCAAAGAGGATACGCCGCCAACGGGTCTTTCGACCAAAACGGCGACGGACAACTCCCAGACCGGCGCTGTCGCCAGTGAAGCCATTCTGGATACGGTGGGCAAGGCGACGAAGCCCTACAAGATCGTGCTCATCGTCAAAACCAAAAACAACCCGTTTTTCATTCCGATGATAAAAGCGTTCGAGGATACCGCAGCGAAGCTCGGCGTTCAGGCCGAGGTCCAGGCGGCGGCGCAGGAGTCGAGCTATGAGGAGCAGGTCGCGCTGGTGCAGACGGAAGTGTCGAAGGGTGTCAACGCCATCCTCATCACTCCCGCTGATTCGAAGGCCCTGGTTCCGGCGCTGAAGAAGGCGGTAGAAGCGGGGGTTCTGGTCATAAACCTTGACAATCGCCTGGACCCCGACACCGTCAAGGCGCAGAACCTCTCTCTCGGTGGCTATGTCGGCGCGGACAACGTGATGGGCGGTGAGAAGGCGGGACTGGCGCTTCTGGACGCTCTGGGCGGCAAAGGCAACGTCGCAATCCTCGAAGGTATTCGCGGCGTCGACAACGCCGAAGCCCGCAAAAAGGGATTTCTGCTGGCAGTAGGCCAGCGCCTCAAGGTTGTCGCCTCCGAAACAGGCGAGTGGGAGACGGAGAAGGCGTACAACAAAACTCTGGCTATTCTGGCCGCGCATCCGGATCTGAACGGGATCTTCTGTGCGAACGACAATATGGCCATCGGGGCCATGAAGGCAATTTCGGAGAAGGGCAAGCGGGGATTGGTCAGGGTCGTCGGTTACGATGATATCCCCGGCGTCACCGCGGCTATCAACTCGGGCGAGATGACCGCGACCATAGAGCAGCACCCAGACCTCATGGGCGGCTACGGCGTCCGTATGGCGGTCGGAATTCTGGACGGTTCCATCAAAAAGGGCGGAGAGGTGCTGGTCATGTTGGAGACCATCCAGCAGTTCAACACGCCTAAGCGACCAGATCCCGTCAAGAGTCCCTAACGCGCTGTCACCTGTTTCCCGCAAGGTTGTCAAACAGAGCAGCGTAACTATGCGAAGGGACGAAGGTCTGCTGTTTGATGGAAGCAGCATCACCATCGTCTGGTCGCATCGGCGTTCGGCACTGCGGCTGAGGCAAAGGCATGACACGGGATTCGGTTCTTAAAATAGTTCGGAGATTGTGGGGCGCAACGCTCCTGCCCGCTCTCTTTTCCGGCGTCGCCCCTGCCTGTGGGCAGACGGTTGCCGCGCGTTCCCGGTCTGGGACGGTTGTCGATTCGGTCTTTTTCACTCGTGACGTTCAGCCAATCCTCGAACGGAGCTGTCTGGGGTGTCACGGCATCGGGGCGCGGTTGAGCGGCCTGGACCTGAGTACGCGTGCGGCGGGTCTGCACGGAGGCACACGCGGCGCGGCATTCGTCGCCGGGAGCGCGGCGAAAAGCGTCCTCTATCAGATGGTATCGGGAGTGCGGACGCCGCAGATGCCGCCCACGCGCAGACTCTCCGCGCCTGCTGTCGCCATCCTGAAAAAATGGCTGGACGGCGGCGCGCCCTATGCCAACACCCCCGTGACCTCCGCTGAGAAACAGGTCTGGTGGTCGTTTCGTCCGCCCGTCCGACCGACCATACCGAATTTCCGGCCCAACCTCTCTCACCGGACGCATATGGCCTCTGTTGTTGGCGCGAAGGCGACTCCGGCATTCTCTGCTGTGGAGTGGGGTCACAACCCCGTCGATGCCTTCGTGCTGCAGAAGCTCCGCGCGAGTGGGCTTTCGCCCTCGCCGCGTGCCCCCAAAATCACCTTGATCCGCCGTGCCTACATCGATCTGGTCGGACTGCCTCCCTCCCCCGAGGAGGTTCGCGCTTTTCTCGCGGACACCTCGCCGCTGGCCTATGAAAAGCTGATCGACCGTCTGCTGGCTTCCCCGCAATATGGAGAACGCTGGGGGAGGCACTGGCTCGATGTCGTGCGCTATGCCGACAGCGGCGGCTTCGAAGGCGACCGGGATCGCCCGTATGCCTGGCGCTACCGGGACTATGTGATCTCGGCATTCAACGCGGACAAGCCTTTCGACCAGTTTGTACGGGAGCAGCTTGCAGGCGATGAGATCGCGCCCGGGTCATCGGAGGCGCTCATTGCCACAGGTTATCTCGCGGTCGGCCCGCAAGACATCGTCATGCAGAACGCGAAGAATCGCGCGGATGAGCTGGACGATCTCGTGGCGACGACCGGAGTAGCCTACCTTGGTCTGACGACTGCATGCGCCCGCTGCCACGATCACAAGTACGATCCGATCAAACAGACCGACTACTATCGGCTGCAGGCGATCTTCGCGCCGACCGAGCGCCGCGATGTCGATATTCCGACCCCTGCGGAGCGCAAACGTTATGACGACCTGACCGCGCAGATTGCGCCCTTGCAGCAGCAGATCGACGCCCTCCGCGCTGCCGCGCGGAAGGCGCTGATCGCGAAGGGCAGTGCGAAGCCTACCGAGGAGCAGACCGTCGCCGCGCTGGCGCAGACGGACCGCAAACAATGGGACGTGCTGCAAGGGCAGGTCAAGGGGCTGGAGGCGCAGCGGGGCGAACTGCCGAAAGCGCAGATCGTTACCGATACGGGGAGAGTTTTTCCGGCCTCCCATGTGATGATTCGAGGCGTTGCGGATAAGTTGGGCGACGAGGTCAAACCGGGCTTTATCTGCGCCCTGCCGGGAGGCGCTGCGGACGTCACGACGGCGGACGCCACGGAGAAAACGACCGGAAGACGCCGCGCTCTCGCCGAGTGGCTGGTCCGTCGGGCCAACCCTTTGACCGCGCGGGTTTTCCTGAATCGCGTCTGGAGGCAGCATTTCGGGCGCGGCATCGTCAACACACCCAGCAACTTCGGCGTGAGCGGCGAACTGCCCAGTCACATGGAGTTGTTGGACTGGCTTGCCGTCGCCTTCATGCAGAACGGCTGGCATCTCAAACCGATTCAGCGCATGATCCTGCTTTCCAACACCTATCAACAGGACTCCGTCCTCCGTGAAGCGGCCGTGCAAGCGGATCCTCAAAATCGTCTGATCTGGCGCATGCCGGTGAAGAGGCTGGAAGGCGAGGCGGTGCGAGACAGCATTCTCAGCGTCTCCGGGGCGTTGAACCCGATAATGGGAGGACCGCCGGTCTATCCGCCTGTCGATCCCTCTCTGCGGGCCGATACGTTTCAGGGGCCGAACTGGAAGGACGGCGAGGACGGCCCGTCCACCTGGCGGCGCAGCGTCTACGTGAAAGTGAAGCGGTCGCTGCTGCTGCCGGAACTCGAAGTTTTCGACTGTCCGGAGATCACCTACACCGTCGCGGCGCGGAATATCAGCACGACGCCTCTGCAGGCGCTGACACTACAGAACGCGCCTTTCATACTGCATCAGTCGGAACTGTTTGCGGCGCGTGTGGCGAAGGAGGTGGGAGCCAACCCAGAACGCCAGGTCGAGCGAGCGTACCAGTTGGCGCTCTGTCGCCCTCCGACCGTCCGCGAGAGGGCTCTCAGTATGGCCTACCTGCAAAAACGTGGCGTCGGTGGACTGAAAGACTTCTGCCATGCGCTCTTCAATCTGAACGAGTTTGTCTATGTGCCGTGAGGAGACGAGATGAGCCACGACGAATACAACAATCATAGCGGGCCAGCCTATATAGCGCGGCGTGAGTTTTTGCAGCGGGCCGGGGGCGGCATCGGAGGACTGGCGCTCTCCTGCCTGCTCGGCGGAGAAGGGCTGACTTCCGGCAGCTCCGCTCGGGCCGACGGCCTGCCTCCGGATCCTCTCCACCCGCATCCGCCGCACTTTCCGGGCAAGGCCAAACGCGTCATCTCGATCTTTCTCTTCGGCGGGTGCAGCCATGTCGATACGTTCGATCCCAAGATCGAACTGGAGCGGCAGAACGGCGTTTCGGTCGCCGGAAGACCGGGCTTCGACACGGGAGGGCGCAGCGCGCCCGGCAGTCTGATGCGCAGCCCGTGGAAGTTCAATAACTACGGCAAGTGTGGGCTGCCGGTGTCGGATCTCATGCCGCACATCGGCTCCTGCGCCGATGACCTGGCGCTCATCCGCTCCATGAAGTCGGAGAGCAACAATCATGTGCCAGCGGTCTACCACATGCTGACCGGTTCGACCGTAAGCGGCCGCCCCGGCCTCGGCTCCTGGATCACCTACGGCCTGGGCACCGAGAATCAGAACCTTCCCGCCTTCGTCGTGATGACCGATCCTCGGGCGCTGGTCGGGGGTGGGGCCGGGAACTGGAACGCCGGATTTCTGCCCGCCTCGTTTCAGGGAGTGCAGTTTCGCAGCAGCGGGCTGCCGGTCCTGAACCTCAAACCGCCGCAAAACCAGACGGTGGAAAAGCAGAAAGAGAGCCTCGAACTCCTCGGGAAGCTGAACGAAGAGTTTTTGAGGACGCATCCGGGCGAGCAGGAGCTTGCCGCCCGAATCCGGACCTACGAACTCGCCTACCGGATGCAGTCCGAGGCGACGGAGGCGGTCGATGTCAGCCGCGAGTCGGTGGCGACCCAGGAGCTCTATGGCCTCAACCAAACCGAGACGGCGATGTTCGGGCGGCAGTGCCTGCTCGCGCGGCGGCTCGTGGAGCGCGGCGTCCGCTTCGTGCAGCTCTACAGCGGCGGCGGCGTCTTCGATCAGAGCTGGGACGCCCACAACGGCATGGTGGCGAACCATGAGAAGCGCGCCCGCGAAATCGACCTGCCTGTCGCCGGCCTGCTCAAAGACCTGAAGCAGCGGGGACTGCTGGAAGAGACCCTGATCGTGTTCCATACCGAGTTCGGCAGGATGCCCTTTACCGAAGGCAGCAGTGGCCGAGACCACAACCCGCACGCGTTCTCCGTCTGGCTGGCCGGAGCGGGCGTGAAGGGCGGGACGATTCTGGGCTCGACCGACGAGATAGGCTATCGGGCTGCCGACAAGCCCCAGACCGTCTATGACCTGAACGCGACGATTTTGCACCTCCTGGGCCTCGATCACAAGCGCCTGACCTACAACTACTCGGGCCGCAACATGCGTCTGACCGACGTGAGCGGCGAGGTCATGCGCGAAGTCCTGGCCTGAACCATATTCCAGACCCAGAGAAGGGAACTCACCGATGTCCAACGATCTCTCCCGGCGCGACCTGTTGCGCGGCGCTACAAGCCTGGCCGCCGCGACGTTGTTACCGGAAACCGTTCTGGCGCAGACGCCGGATCCTACCCTCCGAACGCAGCCTTCGAAAGTCATTTTTCGTAAGACCAGCATCAACGAAAAGTCGGACTTCGAGTGCGCCTGCGCGGCGGACATCACCGGGAATGGCAAACTCGACATCGTCTGCGGCGATACCTGGTACGAAGCGCCTCACTGGACGCCGCATCCTTTCCGCGTGATCGGAGACTGGGGGCGTGGGCCGGATTCGAGCGGCTATCGTATGGACTTCGCCGATCTGCCCGTGGATGTCAACGGGGACGGCAGGATCGACATCGTCTCTTCCGACTATGCAACAGGTGAGATCTTCTGGCACGAGAATCCCGGCAAAAGAGACACGATGTGGGAGAAGCATCTGATCGCCAAGCCCGGCAGTGCGGAAACGTCGGCACTGGTGCCTCTGCTCGGCAATAAGACGCCCTGCATCCTGCCGAACTGCGGAGGACAGGTCGTCTGGTACGAACTGCGCAAGGCTGGGCCGAAGCCGGAGTGGGTGGAGCATATCGTCGGCAAGGAAGGCGCAGCGCACGGTATCGGCTGGGGCGACGTCAACAACGATGGAAAAATCGACCTCATCACCCCACACGGCTGGTACGAACAGATCGACGCACGCGCCGACAAGTGGAGATGGCACGCCGACTGGGAGTGCAATCCCGGCGACCTCGGATACGGCACCCCGGTCTACGATTTCGATGGCGACGGCAAGAACGAGATCGTCTTCGGCAGCGGACACCACTACGGCCTCTACTATCTAAAGCAGAACGCTGCCGGCAAGTGGGAGCAGAAACCGATCGACACCAGTTGGTCGCAGGCGCATGCGCTGATGCTCGTACACCTCGAAAAGCGGCAGCCCCCCGTCGTGCTGACCGGCAAACGTTACCTCGCGCACGACCACGACCCCGGTGCTCGTGAACCGCTTGGCCTTTTCTACTATAAGTACAACCGCAGTGAGAAGCGTTGGGTCAAATGCGTCATCGATGAAAACACGCATGTTGGTACAGGGCTGCAGCTCACGGCCATCGATCTGCGGAAGACAGGCAGACTGGATATTATCGCTCCGGGGAAAAGCGGGCTCTATCTCTTCGAAAATGACCGGGCGTAAAAGTGTGGGAGGATTTTGGATTTTCTGCATAGAAGGTGGTAGCGCGGGCTAAAAATGTACGTCTCAATCTTTATGTCGGATGAACCGGCAACGCTGTCCAGGAGGGAAAATGATGGGAGTCATGGGAATATTAGGGGGGCTGTTCATAGTCGCGGCTTTCGTCTGTCAGATCATCATTCTGATCGATGCTTTCAAGAACGAAGTATGGAAGGGCATACTTGGCTTTTTCTGTGGACTGTATCTCATCTACTACGCTGTCGCAGAGTTTCAGGCTTCGAACAAATGGCTGATCGTCGGTATATGGCTCGGAGCGGCGGTAATCGGTGGCGGTCTCATTGGAGCCAGCGGCTTGTCAACGCTGTCCCATTCCGGCATTGGAACGGGAGCGCCGCTTAGCCCGTAAGGCTGGTTTCTGTTTTCAATGTCTACTTCCGTTACATCCCGCGCAAAACCATCTGTCGGCACATACGGAGCTCCACTACTGGCTCTGTGTGTGCTGACAGGCACCTTTTTTCTGGCTCTTCGTCCCCACGCCCACGGTCCCGCCTGTCTCTTACGCGCGATGACAGGGATACCCTGTCCAGGGTGTGGCATGACGAGGAGTCTCTCCGACGTCTGGCGCGGCCAGTTTCTGCTCTCCTTCCGTTACCATCCGATCGGATTGCCACTCTTTGCTGTCTGCCTCTGCTGCCTTCTCCTATTTGTCACGGATCGCTTCTGCCCCCGCGCGAAGCCCTATACGGCCCGAATTCGTGCACTCTTCATGCATACGGTGACCCTCAGCAGTATCGCCGTTATCATGGTGGTGCTATGGCTGATACGACTGGTGCTCGAGAGAACGGGTCCTCATTTTTTTCTCTGGTGAGACGGGATAGTCGCTTAACGCGTAAACGACTGCCTCGTCCATCGTCAACCTATTTTGTGCCCACGCGTTCGCGAACGCTGTCTCGCCCAGCGCCTCGTTCTGGCTATGCCACTTTAGGAGTTATGAGGGGAGAATCGCGATGGCTTCAATCTCGACATCGACGTCGAGTGGTAGGCGGGCGACCTGAACGCAGCTTCGGGCCGGTTTGACGTCGCCGAAGTAGCGAGAGTAGACGGCGTTGAGCCGGGCGAAGTTGTCCATGTCCTGCAGAAAGACCAGGACTTTGACGCAGTGTTCGAGGTCGGTCCCGGCGGCCTTCAGGATGCGTTCGACATTCAGGATGCACTGCTCGACGGCGGCCTCGAAGTTGTCGCGGACAACTTCCTTCGTTTCCGGGTTCATCGGAACCTGGCCGGAGACGAAGACGAGATTGCCGGTGATGATACCGGGAGAGTACGGCGAACCGGCGACGGCTGCACCGGATTTGACGGCTGTTTTGTTCATAGATTTTTCCTTCTTCATTGTCCCGCGAGAGCGGGACGAATTTGCTTCGAATTTCTGATTTAGCGGTAGAGAGGGCCGAATGTCTGGCAGGCCCGGTAGTCGCCGGCCTGGGGCTCCAGGGATCCGAACCGCGACCAGACGGCGGGACGGAAGATTCGTTCGGCCTCCACATTGTGCATATCGACCGGAATCCGGAGGATCGCAGCCAGGGCGATAAGGTCGTGGCCGATATGTCCGTAAGAGATCGCGCCGTGATTTGCGCCCCAGTTGTTCATGACGGAGTAGACGTCCCGGAACGCGCCGTGGCCCGTGAGGTTCGGCACGAACCAGGTGGTCGGCCAGGTAGGATTGGTGCGGGCGTCGAGGATGTTATGAACCTCTTCCGGCAGATCGACAGTATGCCCTTCCGCGATCTGCAAGACCGGACCCAACCCTTTTACCAGATTGATCCGGCACATCGTCACCGGCATTCCGCCACGGGTCGTGAAGTCGGTCGAGAGACCGCCGCCGGGGAAGTACTCCGTCACGGACGGGCACCACTTCGTGGCGTCGAGCGTCCGCCCGACCTCGTCCGCGTCGATGTCCCAGAAAGGTTTCAAAACCGGCTCGCCACTACGCGTCTGTTGGCCGGTCCAGTCGAGGGCGGCAGGACCGGAGTTGATGAGATGGATGATCCCGTTCGAGGCCAGTCCGTCCAGCGTATGGCCGGTGACTCGCTCGACGGCGTCCGGACTCCAGTAGGTGCGGACGTCCGCGAAGAGCTGCGCGGTCCCGGTCAGAAGGTGGCCGAAGAGCATGGAGACGCCGTTCATCGCGTCGTTTTCGGTGGCGACGATAAACGGCTGGCGAATCCCGTTCCAGTCGAAGGAGGTGTTCAGGATCGCCTCCAGGAAGTCACCGTTCGGGAAGTGATCGGTCCACTGTCGCTGGCCCTGAAAACCGCTCGCGAGGGCGTTGTGCCCTTCGGCCTCTTCGCGAAAGCCCAACTCCGCCAGTTTCGGATTGCCGACCATCAGGTCACGAGCGATCAGAGCCATCTTCACACTCGTCGCCCACTCGGCGTCCCTCTGCTCCCGACTGCGCTGCTTCTCCGGGGGATTGACGTCCTCGCCTTCCGGACAGTTCTCCCGGACCCACGTATGGGCGCGCTCGAACTCCGCTGGATCGAAGATGCCGCGCTCGATTCGGCGCACGAACTCGGTCATGTCGATGGTTTCGGAGCGCATACCGAGAAAGTCCTGAAAGAACTCCTGATCGACGATGGAGCCGGTGATGCCCATCGAGGTTCCGCCCATCGCGAGGTAGGAGGTCCCGCGCAGGGTCGCCGCCGAGAGGCCCGCCCGCGCGAATGTCAGCAGTTTCATTCGGACGTCGGCGGGAATGGTCATGTCACCGCTATCCTGCACATCGTGGCCGTAGATTCCGAACGCGGGCAGACCCTTGGCGCTATGCCCGGCGAGTGTGGCGGCCAGATAGACTGCGCCCGGCCGTTCGGTCCCATTGAACCCCCAGATCGCTTTCGGAAGGAGCGGGTCCATGTCCATCGTCTCGGAGCCGTAGCACCAGCAAGGAGTGACTGTGAGGGAGACGCCGACGCCAGCGCGCGCAAACTTCTCCGCGCACTTCGCCGATTCGGAGACTCCGCCGATACAGGTGTCGGCGATGACGCACTCCACCGGAAGCCCGCAGGCATGCGTGAGGTTGGCAGACAGAAATTCGGCGGTGGACTTCGCCATCGCCATCACCTGCTCTTCGAGGGATTCGCGTACGCCCCCATATCGACCGTCGATGGTGGGGCGGATTCCGATCTTTGGCAGCGAACCCCGCATTCGGTTGACCGGAGCCTGCGTCGTGATGCCGGTAACATTCGCCATGGGTGGTGATTCCTTCGTTCGTGTAGAGTCGGCTTCGTCGCGCACCGTTCCCGGCGGACGCCACGCTGCGCAGGGGACTCTTCGACAAAGCGGCGGCTTTTCCTGCTTGACAAATTGCCCTGCGCTTGCTAGACTAAGAGAAATCTCCTTTAGAAAGAAGCCTTTCGATGACCCTTGTATTTCGACGTCTGGTCCGTTCTCTAGGACCGCTTCACCATCGGAGACTGGGCGGCGCGTGACACCTTCCTGCCCCTGGATACCTACATAAACCGGGACCACGACAAGCCGTTCGGAGTGCGCGCCGAAGACTACTATCCCACCTGCTGGAAAGAGGCGAACTATACCGATCCGATTTCGGGCCACCACGGCATTTTCGCCATCTCCTCCGGGATCGACGACCGCGAGACCGAACAGGCGCTCTCTTGAGCAAGCCTCTGCAACGTGAGGAGGTACGAACCATGACACTGACGATTGAGTTGACATCTGCTCAGGAAGCCCGACTGCGCGCCGAGGCTGAGCGCGCAGGCAAAGAGCCTGCCGCCGTGCTGACCGCGTGGGTGGATGCGCTGCCGGCGGGAACCCCTGCGTCTTCCGAGACCTGGGGCGCGCGCAAACTGACGGAGTTGAGAGCGAATGGCGCGTTAGGCGTGTGGAAAGATCGTTCGGAGGACAGTCAGACGTTAGCAGCGGAGTTCCGGGCGCTGGCGGAAACCCGAGGTCAACTGCCGTGCGATTGATGGATTCCGATGTCTGCGTAGACTTACTGCGGGAGCATCCTCCGGCGGAGGCTTGGCTCGCCACGCAGAAGGAGGAAGTTGCTATCCCCGGCTTCGTAGCCATCGAACTCATCGCGGGATGCCGGGATAAGGCTGCGTTGACGACGGTACGTGCGTTTCTGGTATCCTTCGCCCTGATATGGCCGTCTGCCGAAGGCATGACCCGTGCCGTCAACGAATTCGCGCCCCTGCGCCTCTCGCATGGTCTGGGAGGGCTTGATGCCCTGATTGCTGCCACAGCGATCGAGATCGGCGCAGAGCTACTGACATTCAATACCCGGCATTACGCTGCCGTTCCTGGTCTCGTTATCAGCACCCCCTTCGTCCGATAGCGACTTTTGGCACCGTCGCATTTCGCCATTCCTAGTTCTCAAAAACCGTCAAGCATCTACTTTGCATGAGATCAACACCGGCCCTTTGGTATTGCCGCCCTAACCGGGATCATCAAATGAGCAGCGATTGCTGACTTCGGGCCTAGTCACTAGTTTCGCAGGGTGCGCCTTCAGGCAGGAAGACTTAGGCGGCTTGACAAACGGCCCTGCGCTTGCTAGACTAAGAGAAATCGCCCGTGGAAAGAAGCCTTTCGATGACCCTTGTATTTCGACGTCTGGTCCGTTCTCTTGGGAGAGTGTGCATTGTACTTATGGCGCTCTCTCTGCTGGGAGGATGTCGCGGAGAATCGACGTCCAAGAGCGGCGTGACGCTGATTGTTTGGGGACTGCAGTACGGCGAAGAGAACAAAGGGCTGGAGGCGCGGGTCCACGCGTTCGAGAAGCAGCACCCGGAGATTCACGTCAGCGTCCTCTCGATGGGCGCGGGCAGCATGAACCCACAAAAACTGATGACGGCCATCGTCGGCAATGTGCCGCCCGACGTCATTCATCAGGACCGCTTCACCATCGGGGACTGGGCGGCGCGTGACACCTTCCTGCCCCTGGATACCTACATAGACCGGGACCGCGACAAGCTGTTCGGCGTGCGCGCCGAAGACTACTATCCCGCCTGCTGGAAAGAGGCGAACTATACCGATCCGATTTCGGGCCACCACGGCATTTTCGCCGTTCCTTCCGGCACCGACGACCGCGCCCTCTTCTACAACAAGACCCTCTTCAAAGCCGCAGGCATCGTCGATGAAAAAGGCGAAGCCAGGCCGCCCCAAACCTGGGACGAGTTGCTGGCCGACACCAAACGACTGACGATCAACAATCCCGACAACACCTTCAAGCAGATCGGCTTCATTCCCAACTACGGCAACGCGTGGCTCTATATCTATGCCTGGCAGAACGATGGGGAGTTCATGTCTCCGGATGGACGGACCTGTACCCTGGGAGCGCCGCGCAATGTCGAGGCGCTGGACTATATGGTCCGGCTGTACGACGCGCTGGGCGGCGTGACCAAGACGGACGCCTATCAGTCCGGCTTTGAGACGAATGAGCTGGACCCGTTTCTGACGACCAAGCTGGCGATGAAGATCGACGGCAGTTGGGTGCTGAACAACATCGCTCGCTTCGGTCCAGACCTGGATTTCGGCGTCGCGCCCGCGCCGGTGCCGACCGAACGCCTGCACCACACGGGAAGATTTGAAGGCGAGAAAGACACCTTCATCACATGGGCCGGCGGCTTTTCGTATGCGATACCGCGTGGAGCCAAGCATCCGTCGGAAGCCTGGGAGTTCATCAAATGGATGGCCAGCCCAGAGGCTGCGGTCATCGACGCGACGGCCCAGAAAGCCTACAACATAACCAAGCAGCGCCCCTTCGTACCCAGCCTCTCCGCCAACCGGCGCGCCAACGACGTCGTCTTCGCGCAGTTTTCTCCGGAAGCTCCGAAATTTCGGGACTCGGTCCATCTGTTTGTCGATATGATGGATCACGCCCGGTTTCGGCCCGTCACCTTTGTCGGGCAGCGGTTGTGGGACGAGCATGTTCGCGCCTTCGAAAACGCCACGCATCATAACAGCACCCACCTGACCTCTCAGCAGGCGCTCGACGAAGGCACGCGGATCGTGCAGCGAGAGCTGGATAAGGTCTTCAAGAAGGATCAGACGACCCCTCTGGACACTCGAGTTCCGATCGCGATCGTCGTGGTACTCGCGACGGTGGCCCTGGGCCTGTTTGCGGTTCGACTATACACGGTGCTGCGGCTGCGGCGCATGGCGCGGGCGGAAGCGGCTGCCGGTTACTTCTTCATCGCCCCGTGGGTGTTTGGGTTCCTGGTCTTCACCGTTGGCCCGATTCTCGCGAGTCTTTTCCTCAGTTTCTGCGATTACGACGTACTGCATCCTGCCAGTTGGGTCGGCATTCGCAACTATACCCAACTGCTCGGCGAAGACAGCTTCTACCTCCGGACCTCGTTGTCAAACGTCGCCTACACGGCTTTTTTCGGCATTCCGCTCGGCATTATGACCAGCCTTGCCATCGCGATGCTGCTGAACACCAAAGTGAAGGGGATGAGCTTTTATCGCACCTTCTTCTACCTGCCCTCCATTGTGCCGGTCGTGGCGAGCGCGATTCTCTGGGCCTGGGTGCTCAACGGAGATCCCAATCGCGGCCTGCTGAACGCAGCCTGGAAGACGACGGTCGGACACTGGTTTGGGTGGGCCGCGCCCGGCTGGTTCGGAGCGGCGGAGTGGGCCAAGCCAGGTCTTATCATGCAGGGCCTCTGGGGCGCAGGCTCGGGCATGATACTCTGGCTCGCCGGACTGCAGGGGATTCCTGTGCATCTTTACGAGGCGGCCAATCTGGACGGGGCCGGCTGGTGGGCGAAGTTCCGCCATGTCACGCTGCCGATGCTCTCCCCCTACATCTTCTTCAACCTGATCATGGGAACCATCGCCGCGATCCAGGAGTTCGACCGGGTCTACGTGCTCGGCGGCGGTGATCCCAGCCGACCGATTGGGCCGGTGGACAGCCTGCTGATGCCGGTGATATACCTGTTCAAGAACGCCTTTCAGTATTTCAAAATGGGGTACGCCTCCGCCCTGGCCTGGATACTCTTCGCCATAATCCTGGCGCTCACAGCGTTTCAGTTGAAGATGGCCCCGCGCTGGGTCTACTATGAGGGCGAAAAGAAATAGGTGCGAGGCGCAGAGGACCGGAGCCTGTGGAAGACGAGTCGATAATCATCGGGGAGGTGGCAGAGAGCCGAATCGCGGTCGCAAATCTGTCGCTGCCGCCGGACGTGCTGGCGATGCTTCTCGCCGACCGGCGCAGCGAGAACACGCGGCGGGCCTATCGCACCGACATCGAGGCGTTCTTCGTCAGCGTCTACGAGGCGGCCTCGACACCCGAACGGGTGCGCCATTTTCTGAGCCTCAATACCCCGCAGATGGTCCTGGTTCTGCTGCGCTATAAAGCCAAACTGCTGACGGAAGGCAAGTCGGAATCGACGATAAACCGGCGCATGTCGGCGTTGATGAGCCTGGTACGGTTCGCGCGTCGGGTGGGGGCGACCGAGGCAGATCCGTCCGACTCGCTGGACGCGGAGCGGGTCGTCGCCTATCGGGACACGCGGGGAGTGGGGGCGGAGGAGGCACGACGACTCTTGCGCCAGCCGGATCGGAGCACCGTCAAGGGCAA